>CALKWU010000228.1 GCA_938004015.1 uncultured Oceanobacillus sp. | reverse complement strand
TTTTGCCAGAATGACGGCAAAACGTGACCGAGAACAATTTTACACATACTAAGAAGCGGAGTGGTTCCTGATTAGATGCATCTTTCCAACGAACACGTGTTTGACGTTATTGTTCCCCGCCTTAAGGTTTTCATATTGTTCCAACGAATCAGAGCCTTTATACATCCAGTGAAATGTATAACATAAAAAAATAAGCCGGGCATAACAGTGCATGACTGTTATGCCCGGCATTTATTTCATTGCTTGTATTTGTCAAGTTGGTCGCCGATTACGTCTCCAAGTTGGAAACCGGAATGATCGTCCTGCTTTTCATAACTTTGCACTTCTTGCTGTTCTTGTTCTTTTTCCAGCTCTTTGATACTTAACGAAATACGTTCTTCTTCTTCGTTCACATCAAGTACTTTTACGTTGATTTTTTGGTCGACTTCGAGCACTTCTGAAGGTGTTCCGATATGCCGATTAGCGATTTGGGAAATATGGACAAGTCCTTCGACACCTGGGAACAATTCAACAAAAGCACCGAAACTCACTAATCGTTTGACCGTCCCTTCCAGCACATCACCGGCGGAAACCTTTTCACTGATGTTCGTCCATGGTCCAGGTAATGTCGCTTTATGGGAAAGGGAAATTCTTTCATTTTCCTTGTCTACAGAAAGCACTTCGACTTTAATCGTCTCTCCTTCTGAAACGACATCGGAAGCTTTTTCGACGTGATGATGCGCCAATTGGGAGATGTGGACAAGCCCGTCGATGCCGCCGATATCAACGAATGCCCCAAAGCTTGTCAATCGCTGGACCGTACCTTCAATCACTTGTCCTTCTTCCAATGAATCCAATAATTCTTGTTTCTTTTTCTCCAATTCCATTTCCACGACCGCACGATGGGACAAAATGACCCGATTTTGACTGCGATCGAGTTCTTCAACGATTACATCCAATGTCTTCCCTTTATAATCGCTGAAATCTTCCACATAGTATGTTTCCACGAGGGATGCCGGTATAAAACCACGGACGCCTACATCGACGACTAGACCGCCTTTTACGACTTCTTTTACAACGGTTTCAAAAACTTCTTTATTATTGAATTTTTCTTCCAGATCTTTCCAGGCGATTTCTGCGTCGACGGCTTTTTTCGAAAGGACGACCTCATCATCCGTCACTTTTTTCACTTGCAACGTGACCGTGTCACCTTCTGAAACGACGTCACTCGGAAGATCCACGTGCAAACTGGAAAGTTCACTGATCGGCACGATTCCTTCCGTTTTATAACCGATATCAACGAGAACCTGTTTTTCTTCCACTTTCACTACAGTTCCCGTTACAGTATCCCCCACATTCAATTCTGGCATTTCATTGAACTCATTACTCATAACCTTAGCCCTCCTAAATACATCATAGCGAAATAAATTCATCTTTTGTATAATTTCTAATAATTACATTTTTTTGTCAAGCGAAAATTCATCATTTTTGCTTATTCGTCAGTTTTTCCACTTCTTGTAAAATTTTTTTCACCACTTCCTCTATTGTTAAGGATGTTGTATCTACTTCAATCGCATCCGCCGCTTTTGTCAACGGTGCAATTTTTCGGTTGGAATCAATTCCATCCCTTTTTTCAATTTCTTTTTTCAATGTTTCCAAATCCGATGGAATGCCTTTTTCGAGATTTTCCTTATGTCGTCTTTTAGCTCTTTCATCAACGGATGCCACGAGAAAAATTTTCACTTCTGCATCCGGCAAGACATGTGTGCCGATATCTCGACCATCCATCACGACATTGCGGTTTTCCGCCAATTGTTGTTGCCTTTTCAGCATTTCCATACGTATTTTGGGAAGTTTAGCTATGTATGAAACGTTGGCAGATACAGGTTGATAACGGATCTCTTCCGTGACATCCTTCCCATCGACAATGACACGTTGTCCGCTATGATCGTTTTTCAACTCGATGTCGGTTTCCAAAAGCACATGCAAAACCGCATCTTCTTCGGAGGGATCCAATCCTTTCTCAAGCACTTTCCATGTTAATGCCCGATACATCGCTCCTGTATCCACATATAAATATCCTAGTTTTTCAGCTACAATTTTTGCGACTGTGCTTTTTCCGGCAGCTGCCGGTCCATCGATCGCAATAGCTGTATGTCGTTTTTGCATGTACAACTTTCCGTCCTCTCAAATCATCTACAATCATTTGAAATTGCTTCTCTAACCATCATAGCATAAATTAAATTGAATGGTCTACATTCTCATCTCAAGACATTTCCTTTTTCCGCATTTCCCGCTGTTTTTCAAAACAGAAGCTGATGATCAACTGTTGATCCTTTTGATTGAGCGACTTGAATTGGAATGACGCAAGCGTCACCCCACCGATTTCCCGTACGAACACAACTTGGGATGCGGTACGGACATATTGGTATTTTCCTGAACGGAAAGGAAGAACGAACCAAAGTTCGACGATTTCATCTTCTTCAAGCTTTTCACTTTTCGGTACGACGATGGATGCCCCACCGCCACTTATATCATTTGTCACGGTCGTAAATGCATGATTTTTGCTTTGCTGATGGACGGCCACATCGACGGAAGTGTCGATTCGCACAAATTCCCGACGTTGAATCCGTTCCATCTCATCTTTGTTCGGCTTCATAATGGCTATGGCGGGCATTTCCAATTTCACTTTTGCGACGATTTCAGCTGTGAATTCATAGATTGCATCATCGGTACCGACGAAATTGACTTTGAATATCGTACCTACCGGAAAATATTTGGCTCTCCGCGTTCTTTTATGTATCGGATAATCGATGATCAAATGTTCATCTGTACTGTCCAAAATTTTACTGTAGTATTCTTCTCGTTCTTTTCCCGGTTCTTTCCAGATCAATGTCAGTCGCGTACCGATTTTCATTTTAATGTCATTCATTGCGCAACCCCGATTCTTTTATTCATGATATCATCTTTATTATGACATTTTTATGGAAAAAGGGGAAGACTTTTTGCCTGCCCCTTAATCATTATATGAATATTTCAGTTCTTTTCCTCCGAGTTTTTCCACCATTTCTTCCCTGCCATTATTCGCATTGATGAATATCCGGAACGTATCGTCTCCTAAAATCCCAAGAAACTCATAGACAAGCACTTCATCGTCCAAATCATTAGTAATGACTGCCAAGCCTGATTCTTCAATTTGCACATTCGGATTGACATATTCCAGCGCTTCTTCTTCCGTTAATTCAGGCTCGTCCAATTCACGCTCCCGATGGTTGCTGTAATAGTTATTAGCTGTCAAACCGAGTATGTCACCATTGTCCAATGCGACTTTCACTTCGATGGAGTCCGAGTATATTCTGATTCCATCTTGATTATACAGAAAAGAATACATGCCCACCGTATCGAGTTCCATGCTTTGATAAAGTTCCATCTCATCAAAGTCGAATTGCTGTAAATATTCTTCTGCTTTTTGTGCCCCGTCATATAGACTTAATTTCTTTTCACCGACTGGACGCTCGACTAGTATCGATAACGGATGGCCACCTTGTTGGGAAACATCCATGTATGCCCGTTTTTCTCCATTTTCATAAGAAACCATGTAAAATGGAATATCCGCCCCATCTCCGGAAGGGACAACCTCGATCTCCTCTTCATCATCAATTTCAAGGATGTCTTTACTCAATTCTCTTATATCCTTTTCGGTAAGCTTTTCACCTTCAAGTTGAACAGGCTCATCTTCCGGTTTTGTACTGATCCCGATTAATCCGGATTGGCTGTTCGCTTCCGAAAATCCTTCCACCTCTTTTTCCACGGTGCGGAAACCATCTATAATCGAATTGTCTGTTTGCTCATTGTTCACTAATGCCAATTGCACATCCATCCAGCGTAAATTGTTTTCCAATGCCAGATGTTGCACACGCCGCAATTCATTTTTGATTTCCGAAGCTTGTGTATATAAGTCTTCCAACACTTTTGTTTCTTCTTCCGTCAGGGGGTCGTCATCGAGATTGCGGATTGCCGTCCGATACGTGAAATCGCCGATATTTGATAAAAATTCTTCAGTTTTATTGAAAGGTAACAAACCGAGCGGCAATTGGGACACATTCGTATGAGCTTCTGAAGTGATACGCCAAATATCGATGAATTTCGGCGATAAGCGTTCATGGGAATTCATCGCAAGGGCTGTACCGATTTCATCATGCAACAAATCCATATAATAGGTGAGCTCATGGAATGATTTTTGATAACTGTTTTCCGCCTGTACTAAAACGGCATTTTTCTCTTCATGTTCCTGATAGCCCCACACTGCAGTGCCGATCAATCCGATGGAAAGGATACCGATAAGAATCCAACGAAACATGTCGTCAACTCCTTTCTATTTGCAAAAAATATGTTTCCCGATTTGCTTGATTTGAGGTCTCGTCCATATCCAAGGGGAAGTTGCCGTGTCGGGATTGAAATAATATAAAGCGTTTGAAGAAGGATCCCATCCGTTGATTGCATCGAGCACTGCTTGTTTCGCAGTTTCATTTGGGGTGAGCCAAATTTGTCCATCAGCCACGGCCGTGAAAGCCCGTGGCTCGAATATGACGCCGGAAACCGTATTTGGAAAACTCGGACTCGCCAACCGGTTCAAAATGACCGCAGCTACCGCAACCTGTCCTTCATAAGGTTCCCCCCTCGCTTCCCCGTAGACAGCGTTCGCCATCAGCTGGATGTCATTTTGGGAAAATCCTTGGGGAACATTCACAGCTGTCGTAAGGTCAGCCGTGTCACTTTGTCCATTTTGACCGGAAGGAGGACTTTGGGCAGATCCTCTATCCATTCCGCCATAATGGGTGAAACGATTCCCTTGTCTGATTTGTTCTTTGACATATGCTTCATCGTACTCGCTGGCTTCGACTAATTTGTTTTTTGTCTCTTCCCCGGCAAGCCCATCGACTTCCATGCCGAATTCATATTGAAAATTCCGCAAAGCCCAGTACGTACTCCAACCGAAGACTCCATCGATTTGTTTATTATAAAAGCCTAAATATTGTAATCTTGCCTGGAGTTCAATCACATCGTCACCATATGCCCCATGTTGGATCACTTGAGGACTGAATGCTTTAATTTCATCTTTTCCAGGAAAAACAAAGGTGAAAACAGCAAACATCATTAAGAACAAGATGTTCATCGATCTGTATCGCAAATCTAACCCCTCCTCGAAAACTCGCTTGAAACTAGTTTCTGTTCCAAAGAAATTTTTATGCACTGTTTTTCATATCTTCAATCATCGTCTAATATGAATGTTTATCGGAAAATAAAAATCCGACATAACGATTTCTAGATAGAATTTCGTTATGTCGGTATGTAAGTCGTTGTAGTGTATTGTTTATTGATTCGCGATTTTCATTCGATGCAAGCCGTACATCCATAACATCGCCATGAACGGAATCAGATAATACATGAGATTTACCGTAAAGACTTGTAAAATGTAATTATAAAGACCATGTAGCAAAAACGGGATGAAAAATGCTAGAAACAAATTGTAATTCGTCCTGCTGTCACGGATTTTTGCTTTTCCGAAGTAATAACCCATGATGACGCCGAACAACGCATGGGATGAAACCGGAAAAACGGCCCGGGAAAAAGCGTATTCGATACCATTCGTCAACAAATAGAGAATGTTTTCAACGGAAGCAAAACCTAAACTGATTGCCACCGCATAAACAATCCCGTCGTAATGGTCATCGAACTCGTCGTGATGGTACATCGTGAACATGAAAATAAACCATTTCAAAAACTCTTCCAATAAAGCGATTTGGAAAAATGATTCAAACAAATCATTCAAAATGAACCCTTCCGCAATAAAAGCATGCTGAATGAACATAACCGGGAAGACGAGCAATGTTCCCAAAAGGAAGGAACGAATGATTAATGGAATCGGCTCCAAAAATTGATCTTTTAAATAAAAAAAGGACATGAGTGCGACTACCGGAGCTAGTCCGACTGTAAATACCGTCAACATATCGACAAACCTCTTTCAAAAAGCCTTGCATTTATCGTATCATTAAGTCGTTATCTTGGAAATAGGAAAATAGAAGGCAGGTGGATAGAATGAAAAAGATTTTGATTTTCCATACCGGTGGCACAATTTCCATGTTGGAAAACAAAGAAACCGGCGCTGTACATATGACCGATGAACATCCGTTGACACAGTTGAAAGATTTGTATGAAGAAATTGCGGATGTCGATGAACAGGTGATCTTTGATTTGCCTTCTCCGCATATGACACCGGAACATATGCTTCAATTGGCTCAACAAATTGAAAAAGCCTTACCACAATATGATGGAATCGTCGTCACACATGGGACGGATACTTTGGAGGAGACGGCATATTTTTTGGATCTCGTCATCCACAGTGAAAAACCGATCATCCTGACTGGAGCGATGCGTTCCAGCAATGAAATCGGATCAGACGCTTTATACAATTTAATCAGCTCATTACGGGTCGCCAGTGAGGACGATGCGAGGAACAAAGGGGTATTAGTCGTCATGAACGATGAAATCCATTCAGCAGTCAATGTGACGAAAACATCGACCAGCAATATTGCGACATTCCAAAGTCCACAATATGGACCGCTTGGCATCATCACGAAAGAAATGGTCATCTTCCACCATAACATTTTGCAACGTGAACATTACAAAGTCGACCAAATCCATTCAAATGTATTTCTATTGAAAGCATTTGCCGGGATGGATCATAAAATATTCGACGCCGTTTTTGCAGCACGTCCCGACGGGTTGGTCATCGAAGCGTTTGGACAAGGGAATTTGCCCGAAGCGACAGTGGAATCCCTAAAGACGATGATAGAACATGACATTCCTATCGTCCTCGTGTCCCGCTGTTATCAAGGCAATGTCCAACCAACATATGCCTATGAAGGCGGTGGAAGGAAGTTGAAAGAATTAGGTCTCATTTTCGCCAATGGTCTAACCGGGCCAAAAGCGCGGATAAAATTGTTGATCGCTTTGGAAAAAACGAAAAAACTGGAAGCATTGCGAAAAATATTTGATTGAACTTGCAAAACTATAAAAGACCACAGAGCCGGTGCAACATCCCTTTAAGGAAGTTGACGGTCATGTGGTCTTTTTTAATGTGCGACAAATAATCAAACGACTTCGGTCATTTTTGAAACGATGGATGCAGCAATTTTTTCTCCATGGAAACGTCCATTTTCAATGAAAATCGAATTATTGTCGAAACCGGCAGCAACGACTCCAGCAATATACAAATTCGGTACATTCGTTTCATAAGTTTCCTCGTCATATGAAGGAACACCGGTTTCCGGATCGGTTTCAATCCCTGCCTGATTTAAAAACGGGATATTCGGGCGATAGCCGGTCATGGCAAAGACGAAATCATTGTCGATTTCTTTTTCTTCCCCATCCACTTCATAGAACACTTTATCCTCGGTTATTTTCAATACATTCGCCCGGAAAACCATGTTTATTTTTTCTTTCCTGACGAGGGAATCGAATCCGGGCAATATCCATGGTTTGATGCTTTCCGAATATTTTTCCCCACGATAAAGCACGGTGACATTGGCCCCTGCTTTCTGCAATTCCAAAGCCGCATCTACAGCAGAGTTTTTTCCACCAATGACGATGACATTTTTACCGAAGTACGGATGAGCTTCTTTAAAGTAATGGGTCACTTTCGGCAAATCTTCACCTGGTATATGTAAATAATTCGGTTGATCGTAGTAGCCGGTTGCAATGATGACAAATTTCGCTTTGTATTGCTTTTTTTCCTTCTTGTCATTTTCCGTATTTAAGATGAAATGGGAACTTTCCTTTTCGATTTTGACGACTTTCTCGAAGGAATGAATCCGCAATGCTTTTCTTTTTGCGACTTCCCGATAATACGTCAGCGCTTCATTCCGGACAGGACGTTGTTTTTCAGTAATAAAAGCGACGTCACCGATTTCCAAATTATCGCTGGAGCTGAAAAACGTTTGATGTGTAGGATAATGATACAAACTGTTTACGACATTTCCTTTTTCGATGATGAGTGGTTCCATTCCTTTTTCCTGTAGGGCGATTGCTGCAGCCATCCCACATGGCCCAGCTCCAACAATAATGACTTCTTCTTGTTGCATACTTCTTGACACTTCCTTTTAACATGCTTTATTCTATAGTTTACTACAAAAAGGTCCGATTGAAAAACATAGCCAGACGATTATGGACAAATTGCGAACAAACTGTTACAATCCAGTCACAAAACGACGTTCGTCTTAGGTGAAAATGCACAAAAAATAGAAAAAAACTCTTATCCGGCATTGATAAGAGTTTTTCGTCTGACATTCCGTCCGCTTAAATCCAGCCGCGGAATCTGGCAGCTTCCGCCATTTTTCGCACGCCGACCATATAAGCTGCTAGGCGCATATCGACATTCCGTGTTTCTGCCAAGTTATAAATATTATGGAATGCATTGATCATCGTTTCATGCAATTTCTTATCGATTTCTTCTTCAGACCAATAGTAACCTTGATTGTTTTGCACCCATTCGAAATAGGAGACCGTAACACCGCCAGCAGAAGCCAACACGTCCGGAACGATCAACACTCCTCGATCCGTCAAGATTTGCGTCGCTTCCGGAGTTGTCGGACCGTTTGCCGCTTCCACAATGATGCTCGCTTTAATGTTTGGTGCATTTTCTTTAGTGATTTGATTTTCCACTGCAGCTGGAATGATGATGTCACAATCCAATTCGAAAAGTTCTTTGTTCGTCAATCGATCTTCAAATAAATTCGTCACTGTGCCGAAACTGTCTCTTCTATCCAATAGATAATCGATATCTAAACCGTCCGGATCATATAATGCACCATATGCATCGGCGATTCCGACGATTTTAGCACCTTGATCGTACAAGAACTTGGATAAGTAACTGCCAGCATTTCCGAATCCTTGGATGGCGATTCGGGCGCCTTTGATGTCAATGCCGCGTTTTTTCGCAGCTTCATTCAGGACAATTGTAACCCCTTTTGCCGTTGCAGACTCTCTACCGTGGGAACCACCTAGTACAATCGGCTTACCCGTGATGAATCCCGGGTTGTTGTATTCGTCGATTTTACTGTATTCATCCATCATCCATGCCATGATTTGGGAGTTTGTGAAAATATCCGGTGCCGGTATGTCTTTTGTCGGACCAACGATCTGACTGATGGCACGAACATAACCGCGGCTCAGTTGTTCCAATTCGCGGAAAGACATTTTACGCGGATCGCAGACGACGCCACCTTTTGCACCACCATACGGCAAATCGACGATTCCTGCTTTCAAACTCATCCAAATCGCGAGTGCTTCCACTTCCCTTTCTGTAACGTCCGGATGGAAGCGTATACCACCTTTTGTAGGACCAACGGAATCATTATGTTGGGCTCGGTACCCCGTAAACACTTTTACTTTCCCATCATCCATTCGAACCGGGATGCGCACGGTGAGCATCCGAAGTGGAGATTTCAATAATTCATAAACTTCTTCAGTGTAGCCCAGTTTTTCCAGTGCAGTTTTGATGACTTCCCTTGTAGATGTCAACACATCAACGCTTTCATGATTTTCTTCGGTAGACTCAACTGCTTTTTCGGTTACCATGAATTTACCCCCCAGAAATACTTAAATGATAGAAACACTCTACTAAGAAATTAGTATACACTTTAACGGCAAATATGCAATCAAAATACTAAGTTGACCGCGTATTTAATAGATTCCATTCTCGCTTCATCTAGTTGTAGAAATGGTGGATCAACTGCTTGACGGCACCGGTTGGAAAAATCGCTTTCCCATATTCTTTCAAGCGATGGGACGTAATGATGCTCGACTGGGCATATTCGGACAAGATGGCGATGACGCTCTCTTTTTCCACTCCATTCAAGTCTCCGTCTTCGAAAAGCATGTAATAATCATCTTCCAATCGATAAACTTGCCCGTTTTCGATTCCTAAGGGTGACAAATAAGAAGCGACTTGAATGATATTTTCAAAATCATCAAACAAAAAGATCAATTCGTGACTTTCATCGAGTGTCACTTTCATTTCGATATAATCCTCATCCGTATCAAAATCATTCATTTGTGTCACAAGGATATGCATCCCTTGAGCTTGCATCATAAAGACTTGGACAAGCAGAAGGCCATCCAGTTCCATATCCAATTCATCACTGGCGTCATACATCATTTCACTGAATAAGTGTCGGACACTGGCCGCATCATGCCAAATCTCTTCACTCGTAAACCCGCGTTCAATCAAATCATCATAGGTCAAAAATATGGCGAATTGATGACTTGACAGTCTTTCCACACGCATACAGTATCCCCCTTACATAAAAAGTATGAAATTCATTACGAAGGTTTCATAGCAAACTTAATCACCATTGAATGTCACTAATACTATATGCAATCCGTCAACTTTTAGGTAGCGATGGACGGTAAAGCCACGAATGGTTTAAAGTTTCTGCAATAAGGAAACGAGCTCATCTTGCCATATATAAAGCGCAAATCCCAGGCAAAGCAACACGAAGATGACCGTCAGCGCCAATCGCATAAAGGGTTTGCTGATTTTGAACTTGAATCCTTTACTTTCCGTATGTACTTCTTTCCGTGGCGGCAAATTCAACACATCGATCTCGATTTCATCACCATTTTCAAAACTCGTTTCATTTGATTCACCGTTTTGACCCACTTCCTCCAAAAGATTACGCAACTCTTGAGCTTGGTCTTCTTTTGTATTTGGCCTTGAACTCAATATAGAAGCACCTCACTTTTTAAAGCGGATATACAATCCCAGCAAAAAGTCTACAACAAAATGAAGGACGATCGTCGTCCAAAGATTTTCCGTCAAAAGGAAGATATATCCGATTAAAAGGCTGACGAACAATACGGATAAGAACAAGACAGGTTTTCGCAAATATCGGATATGGACAATGGCAAATAGGATACTTGCGGGAATGTAACCGAACGTGCTTTGGAGCACTCCACGGAACAACATTTCTTCCGACAGCGCAACGAGAAAAGAAATTCCGAAAATATAAGGCACCGATTCATTCCTGAAAATCCGTTCATTGATGCCGCCATCATCAAAAGCGGATTTCGGCAACACGTTCACCAAAACCAAGTCGATTCCGACAATAACAAGTCCCGGCAATACACCTAAATAAACGATTTCAGAAAAATCCCAATGGAAGAAAAGCAACCAGTCAAAAATATGATCGAACAAGAATACACTTAATACAATGGCTATACTTAAAAATAATAATTGCGATAAGATGAGATTTAGCTTCAGTTCTTTATCTGTCAATTGTTTGATGATTTCACTTTGTTTCATAGTCACTCGACGAGCAGCTTCCGGAGTTTCAACCTCCAATCCAATTCGGTTTTCACCCTTTTCGGTTTCTCTTCGCTGAACCATTCATCCAGCTCGATTCCACAATTGCTGCAACATTGGAAAATCGGTTGTGAATAGCCGGATTGAAATTTATTGTACAATGCTTCCCTTAAGCATTGTACAGTATTGACCCATTCCACCATTTCACCCAGCTTTTGCATTTTATGTATGTTTCTCTTACGTATCCACTCGACAAGATGTTGATAAACAGCTTGCCATTGTTTTTCATCATAATCAATTTTCTTACCTTTCATCATACCATGTTTTTCAAAATGAAACCGTAAAAATCTCCATTTTGTTTCGTTGATTTGGAAAAATTCATGGATTGTTCCAGTCCATTCCTTTGATGGAAGTTCTGCACTTTGTGTAGCCAACCCTTTCAGTTGTTCCATCACGATGCGGATTTCTTCAGCTTGCGGTAATTCATTTTCAATCAACGTTTTGGGCACATGCCAATCATTCGGTCCATATAACAATAAGCACATGCTTGGGTTACCGTCCCTCCCCGCCCTGCCCACTTCCTGGATGTAAGCTTCCATTTCTGCCGGCATGTGGAAATGGATGACAAGACGGACATCTTCCTTGTTTATCCCCATTCCGAAAGCACTCGTACAGCATACGACATCGATTTGACCGTTCATGAATTGTTGTTGAATATGAATCCGGTCCATCGGTTCCATTCCGCCATGGTAAAAAGCGATATTCACGTCCGGAAGCTTTTCAGCTAATATTTTTGCCGTTTCTTCTGTTTGATTACGGCTGGAAAAATAAATCAATGTCGGGCCGGAAATTTTTTGCAAATACGTTAAGATTTGTTCGTACTTTTCAGATTCTGACGCGACATGTTCCACAACAAAAGTCAAATTGGCCCGATCCATCGGATGGATATGTTTGACCATTTGGGGTAAGTGTAGATTACGGACGATATCCTCCTGTACGGCGGGGGGTGCCGTTGCGCTCAAAGCAAGTACCGGCGGATGATTCAATTGTTCTATGATTTTTCCAAGTTTCAAATAATCCGGACGGAAATCATGTCCCCACTGGGAGATGCAATGGGCTTCATCGACAACGAATAAACTGACCTTCATCCTTTTTAAACACTCCAGCATCTTTTCCTGTTGCAACAATTCCGGAGAAATGTACAACAATTTGTAGCGATGCAAATGCTGGAGGATGAATTCCTTCTCTTCTATTCCGATGAAACTATTGATCGTCGCAACCCGTTTATAGCTTATCGCTTTCAATTCATTCACTTGGTCGATCATCAACGATATGAGTGGAGAGACGACGATCGTAAGTCCATCCAAAAGAAGAGCTGGCAATTGATAACAAAGCGATTTACCTGATCCGGTCGGAAGGATGCCTAAGACATTTTTTCCTTGCAGGATATCGGAAATGATTTCCCGTTGACCCGTGCGGAAAGAATCGTATCGGAAATGTTTTCTAAGCTCCTCCTCCAAATACTTTTGTGTCAACATGCTCCCCTTCTTTCTGCCACTTGTGTTGGAAAACCAACATCAGTCGGATTTGGAAATAACTGATGGTTGGACTCACTTCATCTTTGATCGTTTTCAACTTGAATGATTTCGTCCGTTTCATCGCTGCTAATATTTCTTCCGCCTCCTTGACGGAAACGAATGACGTAATCGGGAAATCCGGGTCATACAAAGCGATTTCCGCTAGATGATCGTGAATCGTATTGATTTTTAAACGGCGTAGCTTTGCAATTTCCTCAGGCGAATATCCTTGTTGGAACAACCGGTATGTTTTTCCAGTCGAATAGCTGAGGTGGACCGGTGTTTTATAGTCGGCAATGACAGCATACAACGCTTGATAATGGTTGTTTTCTTTTTCGATATGATTCAATATAAAGTGGATGATGCCCGTCAATAATAATCGGACATCGGAAACGTCCATGTTGTAATGGGTCGCCAATTGATCGAGACTTTTCCCATAATGTTTATAACCGGAAAACCGATCGATGAACATTTCTGCTTCCTTTTCTTGCAACTTGGAAAGCAAAGATTCCAGCTCGACATACAATGTTTCGAGATACTCCTGTTCTTGTCCTTTCAAACGATGATAAAACTTTCGGACAAACTGTTCAACCTCCCTGTCATGGATGACCGGAATGAAAGTGAAATGGTTTCGCTTCGTGTTCGTGAAGGTCTGGATGATTAAAGCAAGGCGACGATAAAACACTTCTGCCTTTTCCCGATACTCCAGTCCTCTGAAATAGTGGATCGGAAGTTCAGCTTGATTCCTATTCAGCCACTCCAGTCCTTTTTTACTCACTGAAACCATGCTTCTCCCTTTTTCATTGACCGTTTCATCAAGAAGTCCACGTCGGATCAAATCTCGCAGTCTTTCATCGAACAACGGTTTCTTTAATGATTTATAGATTCCATAAAAATGTTGATTGGCAAAGATGTGCGCATCTTGGATGGTTTGAATATTTCTGTTTCCGACGAGCAAATGGAAAATGCTAGATGCACTCCGTTCTTCATTTATCTGTTTTGCTGCTGCCAAAATGATTCCTTCAAAAAGCAAACGGATCACATCCATTTCATGATAGAAATTTGAGGGATAACATGTAAGGTAAGAAAAAAACCAAGGAATGAAGTCCATGTCAGCTTTGGATGGAGTATACATGAGGATTTCGCGTAACTGATGGTTAATCCATATTATATTAAATAACTGCCAATTCGCCAAGTTTTTATAAAGAGGTGTTTACCCGAACAATCCAATACGGAACATGCCATAAAAGGATTGTTCGGGTGAGTGTTTGTTCAATATTCAATCGTGTCCAAGTGGATTTGCCGCAAAGGGCACGGGAATCGGTTCACTGAAATCATAGGATCCTATTTGTTTAAGCGGCATGCCTCCAAATACCACTTCGGAATAACCGTAACGTTTTGCTGTCAGCAATATCGATTCAACCATCGTTATCGTAATATCATCCGCTTGCAACGATGCCTCAGCAAAGTGTAAAACGAGTTGTTCTTGATCACCGACGACAGAAAAATCGATGTCAGGACTCAATGGATTCGTTATCCAAGCTGAGATGGGTTGTTGCAATGACTTCAATGCTTCTTCAATCGTCCTTTCCTTTTCCTGTGGGATGACGACATAATAGGCACCATGATATAGCATATAGGTCGCTTTCCGTTCCGAATATCCAATCAAGTCGAAATGGCGGATTTCACGCTCACTTCCGGTGATTAATTCCAATGTGGCATGCTCAAAACCGGACGGAGCAAACATTTCTTCAAGGAGAATTAACAGCGATTCGTCATCGATATCGATTTCCCCGGTGTGATCAAGAAGTTTCAACCTCACTTGTTTCATTTCCCTATCCAATTCTATCTCATCGACATGATAGTCATCAGGCAATAATCCTTGAGTCTGGAGAATTTCATTCATCTGATTGTAAACAGACTCCACTTCGTCTCCTATTGATACACTGATCACCAAAGGGATGACAAATCGTTTCGAATCATCAAATAAAGCAAAATGAACAAGTTCGTTTTCATCATCCGCATCATAAAGTACGGAACCGATCAAATCCAATCCTCCATCTTCCTGTATCATCAATTCCGATTCTTCGACACTTTCCGCTTCCATATCCGACGATTCCATAACGGTATCAAGATCCGCCTCCTCGTTTCCTCCACTCTCTTCCGTAGTCATACGCAATTGTTCGGTAAACAGGAAAAAAGGTGTACCCAAAATCAACAGGAAAATTGCTGCAAATGCCACAAAAGGAATCCATCGTTTCCGCTGGTTGGAGGTATTGGAATAAATGCTCACTTTTCTATATAATTCTTCTTTACTAGTTTCTCCTTCCACTTTCGGTAAACGTTGCAATAACTCGACGACTTTTTCATCATCAGTTGGATGCATTTTCCATTCCTCCCTTCCCTTTTCGTGCCTCGAGAAGACTTTTCAACTTTTTGATTCCGCGATGTTGCAGCGTTTTCACATTACTCGTGGTCAAATGTAAAAGTTCTGCTGTTTCCTTTATTGAATAACCGTGGACAAAACGGAGTACGATCACTTGTTTTTGATTCAAGTTCAATTCATCGAGCAATCTGTACATCAATTGAACCTCTTCATCTTGGATGATTATTTCATCCGGCAGTTTTTCATCCGTTGGAACGATGTTATGCATTTCGTCCCAGCCAACCGTTTTATTCGTAAATTTCTTTTTGCGTTTTTCCCTGCGGAAATAGTCATAGACGACATGCCTGGCAATGGAAAATGCCCATGTTTTTTCGCTGCTTTCTCCACGGAAACGATGATACGAATGGTAGATTCGGATAAATATTTCCTGGACGAGATCTTCCGTCACCGTTTTGTTTTTCACCATATAAAATACGAAATTATAAATATCATGATGGTATTTTTCATAGAAACGATCAAACAGAAAATCCATTTGCTCCCCCCGTTCTCCCACTGGAATAGACGAAATTCTTTAAAATACGTTGCAGTTGAAACTTACTTTATCAAAGAAATGCAAATAAAAAAAGAGCAGGATTGCACCTGCTCTACAGAACAACTCAATTCAAATCCAAAATGATTTTTTCACCACCGGTCAGTACGTAATCTTTGACGGGGATGTCTGCTAATTCTCCATCGACATATAGATGCCAGCTTGTACCATCATCTTCATTCACACGCATCCGTTCAATAGAGATGATTTCGTCCGCCTCATCCGTTTCAACGAAAAACGTATCTTCCAACACTTCCAGCAAATTAGCTCCATCCGCTATTTCCACTTGTTGTTCATTGATGTATTGTTCACCGTCATTGATCGATATCGTTATCCGCACTTCATTTTCCGGCACGTCTTCGCTTGTTCCGGTTTCATTCGTACTGACCGTCGTATTGACATTTTCTCCATCATTGCTGCTGCATGCAATGAGCAAGATTGCAAGAAACAACAATAAGCCTGTTTTTTGCCCTGTTTTCATGACTGACAACCTCACTTTTTCTCGTTCATATCACCATTATTTACTTGGGGAATCGAAAAAGTAAACGTCGTTCCCTGTCCGATTTTACTTTTCACCCGAATCGTTCCGTCATGCCCTTCCACGATATTTTTCGCAATGGCAAGACCGAGCCCGGTACCGATTTTTTGTTTGTTCCTCGTTCTTGATTTATCGGCTTTATAAAACCGTTCAAAGACGAAAGGAAGATCCTCTTCCGGAATACCACTGCCATTATCTGCAATATGGGCAAGAAACTCCGCTTCGTCCGTTTCGACTGTTATGTGGACATAACCATCTTCATCCGTATGACGGATGGCATTATCGATCAAATTCGTAAATACTTGTTCAATTTTGTCACTATCGAAGGTGGCGACCTGTTTCGTCAAGTTCAAGGTCACTTTCAATTCGATTTGATTTTCCTCGGCAATCCGTTGAAACTTCTTGACAATCCGTTCAATAAAGTTTTCGATATCGACCGATTCCATATCGAGATCGATGCGTCCGGTTTCCATTCGCGCCAAATCCAACAATTCATTGACGAGTCGATTCATCCGGAGCGACTCTTCCAGTATGATTGCCGCCAATTCATTTTTTTCTTCTTTCGTTTCGGCGACATCATCGACGATCGCTTCACTGTAGCCTTGAAGTAAAGCAATCGGCGTCCGCAATTCGTGGGATACGTTCGCAATAAAGTCTTTCCGCAGTTTATCGAGTCTCCGCTCTTCCGTCATGTCCCTGATGACAGCGACGGCTCCACGCACGTGATTTTCATCGTAAAGCGGGGTCATCAACATGACATAGTCCCTGCCTTGAAGATGCATCTCTTGAATGACTTCCTCTTCCCCGACTATGACTTTTTGCAACGCTTCTTTCAATTCGTCCGGTAATTTGTGTGGTTTTTCTTTCGTATCGATATTATTCTCGAAATACCAGTCTTCTATATATTTTTCCGCAGGTGGGTTGATGACGATGATGTCTTCATTGCGACTCAAGGTGATGACCCCATCCGCCATCGATTTGACGATGCTTGATAACTGTTCTTTCTCTTGATTCAATGCATTGATATGGTATTTCAATTGCCTGCCCATCCGATTGAACTCACGCGCCAATTCACCCAATTCATCATAAGTCAAAACGGGCACTTTCGTATTGAATTCCCCGCGTGTCAAGTCCGCAGCTGCTTGTCGCATTTTAATCAAAGGAGCAGTGATTCGAGTGGACAAGAATACAGCGAAAAACACTGTCAGGACAATGGCGATGCCTCCTGCAATCCAAATGATTTTCCTAGTTTCCATTTTCGCTTCGTCTATCGCATCTAATGATTGATAGATGAAAACCGCACCGTGATCCAACAATGGTTTGCCGACGATGATCGCCTCCGTCGACTCGTCAGGCAGAACTGTCTGTTTTTTCGCTTCCCTGTTGATCGTCATCACTCGTGATAAATCCGGGTCGTTATTGATCCAATCCAAATCGATTGCACTGAGTTCCGTATCTGTGGTCATCGATATCCAGTAGTCGCCATCTGGATAAACGATGGCAATCCGGGTTGCCGGAGCTTTCATCAATTCCGCCGTTTCTTGGATGTATGTACGGCTTTCTTGCTGATCGATGACCGTTGCGATTCTTGAAGCTGTATCAAGCATGTCCGCTTCCGTATCGCTGATATAGTAATTCTCGAAAAACTGCATCAACAACATCGATAAAATGAACAATACGACGAAAACGAGGAGGATGATCGTCAATGCAAGTTTGACGACGATATTATTACGCCATATCATTAGTCGTCCTCAATGACCTCGAATTTGTAACCGACACCCCAGACGGTGACGATCATTTTCGATGCTTTTTCAGAAACGGAACTCAGTTTTTCCCGGAGACGTTTCACATGCGTATCAACCGTTCTCAAATCTCCGAAAAACTCATATTGCCAAACTTCTTTCAACAACTCTTCCCGCGTAAAAACTTTATCCGGTGACTTTGCCAAAAAGCAGAGCAATTCATACTCTTTTGGAGTAAGATTCACTTCTTGATCATCTGCGGTGACCCGATGGGCATCGTGGTCGATGGTCAAATGCGGGTAAACGAGGACATCCCTTGTCGAACCATCTGCATTCGTGTATGTCGTGGAACCGACTCTTCTCAAAATCGCTTTCACCCGTAAAACGACTTCCCTAGGACTGAATGGTTTGACGATATAATCGTCGGCACCGACTTCAAATCCTTGGACACGATTGGATTCTTCACCCTTGGCAGTGAGCATGATGACCGGAGTCGATTTCTTTTTCCGTAATTCTTGACAGACTTCGATGCCGTCCATTTCCGGCATCATCAAGTCAAGGATGATGCAATTGTAATCTTCCTCCAAAGCCATTTCCAATGCATCTCTGCCATTATCGGCTTCATCTATAATGTAATTTTCCCTTTCCAAATACATGCGAACAAGTCGACGAATCCTTTCTTCGTCATCAACGACTAAAATTTTTACATCCTTTTCCATGCATTACTCCCCCATTATCTCTGTTATATGACACCAATTAATAAGTCATTTCGTATAAATACAATTTTGCCTTTAATAATCATTATAAACGAAGAAATCCAAAAAGTATAAGAAAAGAGACGAATGCCATCAATACAAGTAGAAACGTATCGATGTTTCGTCTCTTTAAAATTATGCATAAGAGTGCAAGCCTGCCAGTACGAGGTTCACTACGATTAAATTGAACAAGATGATGCCGAAACCGATAACGGCCAGCCATCCGGATTTTTCACCATGCCATCCTCTTGAAAGGCGCAAATGCAAGAAAGCGGCATAGAAAAACCATGTGATGAGCGCCCAAACTTCTTTCGGATCCCATCCCCAGAATCTCCCCCAGGCGATTTGCGCCCAGATAGCTGCGAAGATCAATCCGCCTAATGTGAAAATAGGGAATCCGATGGCGACGGCACGATACATGATTTCATCCAACAGATCGGCCTTCACATTGCGCAATAACGGTTGTAATGCTGCACCTACCCGTTTCCGTAAAATGAGGATTGTCAAGAGATAAATGACCGTCCCTGAGATGACAGACCAGATGACCGTGTTGAATTTTCTTCCGGCATCGGCTCCTTGCATCCAAGCAGGTGTTTCAAACCAAGGTTCCATAACCCCTTCCGTCAAGAGCACCCCATTGTTCGGAGCTGCAATCGGCGGCAAGTGGTATTCCGTCTCCAAAATTTCCGTACCTTCCTGATACTCGAAAGTCGCATTGTAATCCATGACATTGAACGCAGTCGTGATGGCAATGAAGCCGATGAAAAGGAAACCAACATACAATACGATCTCCAACAAAGTGTTTTTATTCGTCCGTTTTGTTTGGTCAATTTCCTTAATCAAATACATGAGTCCTGCTACGAAACTGATGAATAAAATCCCTTGCCCGATCGCTACAGTCGTCACATGGATGTATAACCAATGACTGTTCAACGACGGTACTAGTGGAGCGATTTCTGTCGGGAACATGCTCGCATAGGCAATGAGGATCATCGCAATCGGCAAAGCAAACAGCCCGAGAAAATTCAAGCGGTACATGAAATAGATGATGATGAAAGCAAAAATCATCGCCATCCCGAGGAATGTGACGAATTCGAACATATTCCCCAACGGTGCATGTCCACTTGCCATCCATCTTGTAATAAAATAAACAAGGTGGGCCAGGAACCCTAAAATCGTAATTCCGATTGCGATGTTGCCTGCAATGCTTTTTTTATTTCTTTCCCTGCCTTTTTGGCGGATGGTCGCTCCGAAAAAAAGTGTGGCGACCAAATATAAAATGAAAGCAGCATAGAGCATATTACTGCTCAAAGTTATTAAATCCATCAAACACCCTCCTAAGGAAGCCTGCGGACATTATGATTTGTCCAAATCTTGCCTATCTTCCACCATGTTGATATTCGTATCTTCAATTGCTTTTTCGATATCTTTGGAAAGTCCGAACCAATTTTTGTTCGTATGAGCAGCGAGTAAAATCCCATTTTCTTTCGGATGGATCCATACTCTGCGGTGTTGCCAATACATTCCTTGGATGACACCGATCATGAAGACTGCTGCACCGAGACCGAAAAAGATGAGCGTCCGGTCGACCCTTAATGTCAAACCGCTCACAAAGTGGGTCTCAAAATCTTGAATCGCCACTTTATATTCATTTTCCCCTGTCGCATCAATATTTCTGCCGATTCCGAGGAAACTCACTTCCGGTGTATCGGACTCCGGCGGATACACTAGCAAAACAAAAGCCGGATTTCGCGGATAATTTGTTTCAGAAGCCGGTGTTCCATCTTCCGTCAAATAATAGTCCGGAAAGTAATGTTCGATGACGACACGGAACCCACTGTCCAGTATGTACTCAGGTTCCGGATCGAACAAGTCGACCGTAAAAGAATCGATTGCAGTTGCATCTTCGTCATCCGTCTCATGAATTTTGAACGTCATGCTACTGAACTCGTTTTGCTGATAACCTTGCTGGTATAATGTGTATCCGTCAAATTTCGCAGGTTTGTTCATCTGGATCGAATCTTCGAGGATCGGTTCCAATTCAGGTTCAGCTCCAGGAACTTCCCGTTCCGCTTTATAAATGACGACATCGGTTTGGAAGTTGCTTGGAACCATCCCTTCCTGTGCGATGGCATCACGGAAACGTTCATCTTCCGGATCGTGCATTTCCATTATGAACCTTTTGTTTTCGATATAATACTCGCCATCGGTTCCAGGCAAGACAATCGTTTCCCCTTCTCTTACCCAAACATACTCATCTGTAAACATAATCGGAGTCGTCCGCAAAATCGCTGCAAGCAAAATGATGATCAAACCGATATGGTTCACATAAGGACCCCATCTGGAGAACCTGCCTTTTTCGGCAAGAATGTGACCATCCTGTTCTGTAATGTTGTAACGCAATTTCTTCAAATTTTCTTTCATGCGTTCCAAGTCGGATTCCGTCACATTCTCCGTTTCGCTGTAAAAACGTTGGCGATTGAGGAACGTCTCGTGTCTTTTTGGCTTTTGGATTTTGAGTGCTTTATATAAAGGGATGAATCGGTCGAGACTGCAGATGACTAACGAAACGCCAACCAACCCGAGTAATAGCAAATACCACCATGAACTGTACATTTCATGGAAACCAAGCGTGTAATAAATTTTCCCGATTAGTCCAAATTGATCCTCGTAATAAATCGCCGGATCTCTGGATACGGCATTCGGTGGAATAAATTGAGCTTGCGGAAAAATCGTTCCAATCATCGAAGCGATGAGCGCAATGACAATGAGTATAACTCCGACTTTGACCGAAGAAAAGAAACTCCACACTTTATCGACAAAGGATTTCCGATAAGTTTGTGAACGCCGTGCCGAGCCCTCATATCGCATGTTCAACAACATTTTTTTGTCGTTACCGTCGATGTGTTGGTTCCCTTCAATGGGTTTACCGCAAGCTTCACAGAGAACCGTACCTTCCGGGTTGACATGCCCGCATTCACATTTAAGTTTATCCATTCATATCCCTCACAGTTGTCTTTCAAAATCGTATCATCTACCATTCTAACTTATTTCTGGCGAATAGAATAGTATATTGATGATAGCTGCAATTAATTTGGAGTTATTTCATCCAAAAATCCTTCCAATAATTCCAGTGTCAAAGCACCTTCGACGACTCTTTCTATTTCCCCATCCGGATTGATGAAAAATGTGCTCGGAAGCGGACCTACTTTATATAGATCACTTATTTCACCCTTAGGGTCATGAGGGATTGGAAAAGTCAATTCATATTGGTCAATAAACTGATGGACGACTAAATCCGTTTTATCCAAACTGACAGCGATGATTTCGACACCTTTTTCTTTGTATTCCGGATAAAGTTCTTGCATGAACGGCATTTCGTATTTACAAGGATCGCACCATGTCGCCCAAAAGTTCAACATGATGCCATTCCCTTCATATTCGTTCAAACGCACTGTTTCCAAGTCGTTGTTTTGGCTGATTTGTTCCAATTGGAAATCCGGTGCATCGTCTCCCTCCCGGTAAACCGTGTTGTCATTTTGCAAGCTTGATACAATACCAAAAATCAGTGCAGCCGCCAAAACAGCCAATATTCCACTTCTATATATTAATCGGTTCCGTTTTTTCCTGCTTTTTCTTTGTTTGGCTCTGTCTATTTTCACATCGATCACTCCCAGTGTATTATACCATTATCTCAAGGAAGGAAATTTGACATTACTTTGTCAAAACTGGCACAATTTATTTTGTTTCGTCCATCAATCGTTTCACTTCATTTCCAGTAAGCGCCCTAGCTTCACCCGGTTGTAGCCCATCGAGCGTCAAAGATCCGTAACGTTCTCTTTTCAACTTTTCAACAGGATAACCGAGTGTTTCCATCATTCTCCGCACATGACGGTATTTCCCTTCCACTAAAGTCAATTGGAGAAGCATCGACCTTTTTTTCCGGTCGATGGATAAAACTTTGTAACGCAAGGCTTTCAAGCGCTCACCATCGGACATGACTCCCCTTTTCAATTGGGACAATTCATCCCTTGTCGGAATGCCTTTCAACTTGGCGACGTAAACCTTTTCCACACCATGTCTCGGATGCATCAGGCGGTTTGCGAAGTCACCGTCATTCGTCAATATGATGAGTCCCGAACTGTCATAGTCAAGTCGACCGACAGGATAAATCCGTTCTTCCACTTCCGGGAAAAAGTCAAGTACTGTCTTTCTTCCTTTTTCATCTTTCACACTGGAGATGACTCTGCGTGGTTTATAGAGCATATAATATACAAGCGCCTCTTTTTCCAAAGGCACACCTTCGACTTCCACTTCATCATTTGGCCCGACTTTTGTGCCTAAAGTCGTGACGACCTTGCCATTCACTTTCACTTTACCTTCGACAATCAGTTGTTCCGCTTTTCTCCTTGATGCAACACCGCTTCGAGCGATCACTTTTTGCAGTCGTTCCAATTGTTGCGTCATCGTTCATCATCCTAAATTTATTTTGTATCTCCATCATAGCGTTTAAATCAGATGGAGCGCCACCATTTAGCTTATCCAAACACGAGCGTCACTATGATGACAGAGACAATTATACCAACCAAATCCGCCAACAGTCCAACCTTAAGTGCATAGCGCATTCTTCTGATTCCGACCGCTCCGAAATAGATCGTCAAAACGTATAAAGTCGTATCCGTACTTCCTTGCATCGTCGAAGCGAGTCTTCCGATGAAAGAATCAGGGCCGTATGTTTGGATCAGCTCAGTCGTCATACCAAGAGCGGCTGTCCCGGAGATTGGCCGGATGAGTGCGAGGGGAAGCACTTCCGGCGGGAATCCGAGAAATGACAGTACTGGTGCCAGCAAACCGATGAATGCATCCAATGCACCGGAACTTCGCAAAATCGTTATCGCTACAATCATGCCTACTAAAAAAGGAAGTAAAGAAAATGCCAGTTTGACACCTTCTTTACCTCCTTCAACGAACAATTCATAACTTGGCAGCTTTTTCACCGTTGCAACGACTAATACGATAAGGATAAAACAAGGGATAAACCATGAACTGACGATAATTAACCAACTCATATCATTTCCTCCGTGACTCTTTTTTATAATAATATCTGTCGATGAGGACAGCGCTCACGACACCCGCCAACGAAGCGATAACTGTTGTTGCGACAATTTCCGTCGGAGATACCGAATTGTATTGCATACGGATTGCGATGACCGTTGTCGGAATCAACGTAAGACTGGAAGTGTTGATCGCAAGAAACGTGATCATCGACCTCGATGCGACATCCGATTTGCTCAGTTTTTTCATTTCCTGCATCGCTTTAATCCCTAACGGTGTTGCGGCATTCCCCAAACCGAACAAATTTGCCGTCAAGTTGGATAGAATGTATCCGAGAGCCGGATGATCTTTCGGTATTTCCGGAAAAATTTTCACAATGAGTGGGCGCAACAATTTTGTCATCCATTTCAAAATACCTGCCTCTTCCGCTATTTTCATCATACCGAGCCAAAATACGAGTATGCCGATTAAACCGATGGATAAGGTCACCGCACTTCCTGCACTTTCCACGATCGCCTCATTCACCTCATCCATCGTCCCGTTGAACAATGCGTATAGGATGCCGATTATAGCCATGCAAGCCCAAATGACATTCACCATTGGCCGATCCCTGCCATTTGCCGCAACACGTCCCCCATCGTTCCACTGAAACTCCTCGAAGGCGCACCATTTTCAAAATTCCCACTGAACTCTTCCAATCCTTCCGGCCATCGCTTATCTTCCAATTGCTCGAAGCCCCATTCAAATAAAGAAATATGATCATTCCAATCATTCGGTCCATTCAATGTGACGACAATCAACTGACTTCCATTTTTTTCTGCAGTAGTGACGAGCGTCCGTCCCGACTTACTCGTATATCCTGTCTTTCCTCCTGTCGAATAAGAATAATATCCGGTCACCAGTCGATGTTTATTACGCCAACTGTATGAACGGTTTTCCGAAAGATAGCTGACCGTCCCGCTTACTTCCCGGAACATTTCGTTGTTCATCGCTTCCTTTGTGAGAAGTGCCATGTCATAGGCGGTCGAGTAATGTTCTTCGTGGTCGAGTCCATGTGGATTCATGAAATTCGTATTGTCCATGCCCAGCCACCTTGCTTGTTCATTCATGAGAAATACAAACCCTTCCTCACTTCCTCCGATATGTTCCGCGATGGCCACGGCCGCATCGTTTCCGGAACGTAACATCAAACCATAGACGAGATCCTTTATCTTGATTTTTTCTCCCTGTTCCAAATAAATGGAAGATCCTTCGGTATAAATCGCTTTCCGGGAAACGACTGCTTCCTCTTCCATCTTTCCGGATTCAACGGCAATCAAAGCTGTCATAATTTTTGTAATACTCGCAATCGGTCGTCTTTCATGAGCCTCCTTGGCAAACAACACTTCTCCACTATCGAGATCCATCAATACAGCTTGACTTGCCGACACATCCGGTGCAGCCTGTCCATTTCCGACAAAAAAGAAAAAAAGAACAATGCATGACATCGTTCCTACAAATACTCGCATGCAGAAAGTCCTCCCAGCTTGTTTCTATATTCCATTGTATGCTTTTGGACTTTCCGGTTATGCAAACTTTTTATCCGTACGATATGTTGTTCTTCGCCCTCAGAAAACGTTCATTCACATCTTCCCAATTGACGACATTCCACCAAGCGTCGACGTAATCCGCTTTATCCGTTTGATATTGCAAATAGTAAGCATGTTCCCACACATCGAGGACAAGCAGTGGAATCATCGATACGAGATGATTCATTTGGTGTTTCTCAATTGATTCGATAATGAGCCTATCGTTGATCGGGTCGTACAACAACGCCGCCCAACCGGGTCCTTGGACACTTGATGCGACGTCCGTAAACTTTGTTTGGAATTGATGGAAAGAGCCGAAATGACGATCGATTTCCCTGCCAATCTCTTGTATTGGAATTAACATTGCGTCAGGGGTCATATTTTTCCAAAAAATTGAATGGAGCAAATGCCCTGAACCGTGGAATGCCTGTTCACGTAACCAATGTCTCAAAATGTCCGGTTCATGGTTTTCACCATAGATTTCCTTTTCCGCTTTGTTCAGTCCGTCCACGTATGACTGATGATGGACAAGATGGTGGAGTCTCATGATGTCTTCGGCGATGTACGGTTCAAGAGCATCGTATGGATAAGGTAAGTCAGGAAGTGTATGGTTTCCGTATATTGCCTTTTCTTCCCGATGCAACAAGTCGATGACATCCTCCCACAGTTCCTGGGCTGATTTTTGGATATGTTCCAATTGGTGGCGACCTGAAAAATTTTGGATTTTGTCGTCGAACTCCCGCCACTTGTTCAACAGCTCCTCCGGTAAATCAGCTGTGGTTATTTCCTTTACATGTTCACTCCAAGCTTTCAATGCCTTTACATAGTTTTGTTCCTCCCGATTCATGAAAAACATCCCTCCCGTGTATTGTATGAGGGACAAAAGCCTTTGTGTTCGAACCTTACCCATTGAAAATACTTTTTGGATAGTCAAATGTTCGATGGTGTTGGGAATCGTTCCAATGTGTAAAAAAGAATGCAATTTGTTTTGAATTGGAAAAATCAGTTAAAAGAAGTCATAAGAAAAAGAGTGTTTTTAGATAAAAGAAAGATATAGGAGATTGAACGGGGCTTTCCGGTGAGGGGCTCGCGAAAAGACGCAACCGGAAAATTGGGAAAGGGGCGTTCGTTTATTTTTCGTCGAACTCTTCTTGGAAGCGTTCAAAAAACAAGTCGACTTCTTGGTTGGAAAGGTCCGTTTCATCCGTCTCCGGAAGCGGAGGCAATTCATCAAGGGAAGTCAAACCGAAAAAGGTTAGGAAATCTTTGGTCGTGCGGTAAAGAATCGGCCGGCCGACCGTATCTTTTCTGCCCATTTCTTCAATCAACGAACGGTTAATCAACGTTTGCACCGGTCCATCGCTTTTCACACCTCTGATTTCATCAATCTCCGCTCGGGTAATCGGTTGCCGGTATGCGACAATCGCCAATGTTTCAAGGGCAGCTTGTGACAATTTCGTCGATTGTGGGGTTTCCAATAGTTTCCTGAAATATTCACTATGTTCCGGTTTGGTCGTCAAATGCAACACTCCATTTGCTTCCATGATCATCAAGCCCCGGTCGGTATGTTCATAATCATATTTCAGTTCATCAATGATGTGTCGGGCCGCTTCTTCCGTTATCTCCAACACTTTCATCATTTGCTTGATTGTGATCCCCTCATCTCCGGAAGCGAATAACAGTCCTTCCGTTACAGCTTTCAAATGTCCGAATTCCACTTTCATTCCTCCATATAGTACAAATATAACGTATCAAAATGTTTCGCTTGTTTGCAATATACTTTTCTATCTTTCATCAACTCTAACAAAGCGAGAAAAGTGACGACAATATGACTTCGGGAGCGTTCTGTGAACAAATCGTCGAAACGGACGCCTCTTTTTGCTTTCTTCACGACCGCCAAAACGTCCTTCATCCTCTCTTCAATCGAAATTTCAGCACGTTGGACCGTCGTATCAAGGGGGGCATTCCATTTTTTTCTTTGCAACATTTTCCCGAGTGCCCCGAGCATATCATAAATCGTCACATCTCCCGGAATGACAGGCGGTTTGTCCACAAGCAAATCTTCAAAACTGGCCGGGGCACGAGTATACGTCTGATTTCCTTCCCTTTCTTTTTCTTTCAATTTTTCTGCCGCTTCCTTGAATTTTCGATATTCGATCAATCTTCTCATCAGTTCTTCCCGGGGATCTTCCATATATTCTTCGTCTTCATCGGTCATTTCTTGTTTCGGTAAAAGCATTTGGCTTTTAATGGCGATCAAGGTTGCAGCCATCACGAGATATTCACTGGCGATATTCAACTCCAATTCCTCAAAACGGTGGATATATTCCATGTATTGTTCCGTGATTTCCGCCATCGGAATATCATAAATGTCAATCTTGTATTGCTTGATCAAATGCAGCAATAAATCGAGTGGCCCTTCGAATTGTTCCAGTTTCACTTCATAACTTTCCCGCATTGGTACCAACCTTTCCACTAATCAGAGAAAATCCATCACTGCCCAAACAAATTCAAATCGTATTCATAAGCTGTAAGTAAAGTCAGTTCGTTTCAGACTGGCTTTTACACCTTATGAAATATCAAAAGGAGGAATCGTTATGAGTGGCGGATACGGTGGCGGCTATGCAGGCGGATTTGCACTGATTGTCGTGCTGTTCATTCTATTGATTATTGTAGGGGCAGCATGGTACTAATCGATGCAATTGAACCTGACATTGGAAATCAGGTGTAAAAGCCAGCCCTCCATTGGGCTGGCTTTTAATCGTCATCAGCATCGCATTTTTCATAAAATTGTTTGATTTTTCCATCCGGGAACACCGTGTACGTTTCACTGTACTTATTTTTCACTTCTTGAATCAATTGTTTTCCGATTCCTAAATTACGATGTGAAGGGTTGACTGACAAGTCCTGGATAATGACATCGGTTCCATTTTCCACCCGTACTCCTATGGCTCCAATGATATCATCTTCATCATTTTTCCATAAATATAAATGCCAATCGGGATTTGTCTCGTATTCTTTGATGTGTTGTTGCAATTCTTTCACGTCTTTTGCATCAGGCATGAAAGACAACAAACCCATCGCAATTTTTTCCAAATTCTTTTTGTATCTGATCAACATATGAACCCCTCATTAACTCGTATTCATATCCTAAATGAACCTTTACACACAGTATAAAAGCATATATATATTTATGGCACTTAAATCCCGGTTTGTCAAATCATAAAAAGAAGTTTTGAGTCATTTTCAATTGCATTCAACAAGCTTTCCGGAGAATTTCCATAATCGTATAACCGTCCGTCTGTTTGCCTTTTAACCGGATAGGGACTAAGTTTCCCAATGCCAACCAAACATTGAACGCAAACAAGATGCTCAAATAAGGATTGGCTGCCATGTTCCATAACAACAAGATGCCCAGTGCGACCAGTCCGTTCATCAACGGACCGGAAGCCGTGATGTACACCAATTCCCATGTTGTATATGGTGACTTCCGTTCGTTGATCGTGTGTCCACCAAAAATATAAAAACGTTGTACAACAAAACAAATCCGGCCATAACGTAATTGGAAAAGTTTCTTCCCTGCCCCTAAGTATAACGTGGTTTGTGTCGCTCTTGCAACGATCCCTGCCAAGGCATGCCCCAATTCATGCATGAAAACACTGAAAGGAGAACCAATGAAAATTAAGAAAAGAAACAAACTCAACTCAAACATGGTTGGCCACCAATTGAAATGGAAAGGATAGAACGTTCAGCCCTGTCCTTAAGTTCACTCTTCAGTGGATACGCGCACTTCTTTCATGACATCTCCGTTTTTCATATTACGGGCGACATCCAAACCGGACGTGATTCTTCCAAATACGGTGTGTACCCCATCCAGATGCGGTTGTGGTTCGTGGACGAGGAAGAACTGACTCGAACCGGTGTCTTTTCCCGCATGTGCCATCGATAGTGCACCTGCTTCATGTTTATGCGGATTTCCTTCCGTTTCACATTTGATCGTTTTTCCGCTTCCGCCAGCACCTGTCCCGGTCGGATCTCCACCTTGACTGACGAAACCAGGGATAACCCGATGGAAAGTAAGACCATCATAAAAACCTGAGTTTGCCAGTTCTTCAAAATTTTTCACTGTATTCGGTGCCGCTTCCGGAAAAAATTCCAACTCGATTTTCTCTCCATTTTCCATGAGGATGTATCCAGTTTTAGCCATGTAAAACGCTCCTTTTTCATTATCATTTACTAAATCATTTACTTGTATAGTTTAGAGTTTACCATTTCCATCATCCAAAGGAAAGATTTGTCGCATCATTCATAAGGCAAATCATTTTTGACAATATCCTCCAATGATTCCCTTCTTACAACAAGCTGATCCTTTCCATTTTCAACGAATACGACTGCGGGTTTACGGAATCGGTTGTAATTGCTCGCCATCGCATAGCCATAGGCTCCCGTTGAAAATACAGCGAGGATGTCCCCAGGTTCCATTTTGGCGATAGGAAGATCCCAAATAAGCATATCACCGGATTCACAAGCTTTCCCTGCAATGGAAACACGTTCTGTTGGCTCCATATTCGCTTTATTTGCAACCACAGCTTCGTACTTCGCTTCGTAAAGAGCGGGACGGATATTGTCCGCCATTCCTCCATCGACGGAAACATAATGACGGATGCCAGGGATTTCCTTCGATGAACCTAATGTATATAAAGAAATTCCAGCATTGCCAACGATGGAACGGCCCGGCTCGATCCATATTTCCGGCATCGGTATATGTAGGCGTTCACTATTTTCCATCACCGCTTTTACCATCTCTTCAACATAAATTTGATAGTTAAGCGGTTTGTCTTCTTGTGTGTAACGGATTCCATAGCCACCGCCAAGATTCAATACTTCCGGTGTGAATCCGTCACGATCCAACCACTTTTCGACTTGGTCAAACAATAAATTTACCGCTACCCTAAACCCTTCCGTTTCAAAAATTTGAGAGCCGATATGGCAATGCAACCCTTTCAATCGTAAATGCTCATGGTTAAAAAGCCGTTGGAATGCTTCATCAGCTTGACCGTTCGCAAAGTTGAATCCGAATTTGGAATCCTCATTTCCTGTCATAATGTAATGATGGGTGTTCAATTCGATTCCAGGAGTCACGCGGATGAGCACGTCCATTTGTTTATTTTTCTTTCGCAATAGCTCCTCGAGCAAATCGATTTCATAAAAGTTGTCGATGACGATGCAACCGATGTCATGATCGACGGCCATTTCCAATTCCGAGAAACTTTTGTTATTCCCATGCATGTGGATGCGTTCGCTAGGAAAACCAGCTTGAAGCGCAGTGTAAAGCTCTCCTGCCGATACGACATCCAAACATAATCCTTCTTCCTCCGCCACTTGCACCATGGCGACACAAGAAAAAGCTTTGCTCGCATAAGCCACTTTCGCTTGGACTTCCAATTTTTCAAAGGCTTCTACAAAACTTCTTGCATTTTTCCGTATGAGGCCGACATCATAGACATAAAGCGGTGTCCCGTATTTTTCAACTAGAGTGACGCTATCCACCCCTCCGATGGATAAATGGCCTCGTTCGTTCACTTTATGAGGATGGTGTTCGATGATCATTTAAGCGGTTTCCCCCATTTCAGTTTTTAAAATGATAATTTACTTTATCACATTCGTAGTGAAAACGAAAGGCTGATGCATAAAAGAAAATTCCGGTACCGTGTAAAACAGTCCGGAATTTTCCAACCGAGTTTCTTTCTCACTTCACCGGCATGCGATAATTGTTTTTCGGGTGGACGATGCTCGGTCGGGTATTGGAATACGGGACAGGGATGCGGAAGATGATATGCATGAGCGCCGCTGGATTCAACGGAATCAACGGCCAAAAATATGGTGTTTTCAATGACTTTTTGGACACTAGGAAAAGGATTGTAGCGGTTGTCCCAATCATGAATCCATTGACACCAAAAAGAGCAGTCGCAAGGATCAAAATGTATTTCACCATTTTATTTGCCGTACCGAGTTCATAGCTTGGCGTCACATAAGTGCCGACAGCTGCAATAGATACGTAAAGAATGACTTCCGGGGTGAATAAACCGACATCGATCGCAATTTGACCGATGAGCACCGCAGCAATGAGTCCCATCGCCGTCGATAAAGGTGTCGGTGTGTGGACTGCAGCCATGCGGAGAAATTCAATCCCCAAATCGGCAAGGATGATTTGCAGGACGATCGGGATATTCCCTTCTTCATTAGGACCGATAAAAGATAGTTCTTGCGGCAATAAACTCGGTTCCAAAACGAATAAAAGCCATAATGGCAGTAAAAACAACGATGCGAGAACGGCTAAAAACCGCGTCCATCTGACGAATGTGCCAAAAACCGGCGATTGCCTGTATTCTTCCGCATGTTGTAAATGATGGAAATAAGTCGTCGGCAAAATGATGACGCTCGGCGACGAATCGACGGTGACGAGCACATGTCCTTCCAACAGGTGATTACTTGCCACATCCGGTCTTTCCGTATAACGAACCAACGGAAATAAATTCCACCTGCGATTCACAATGAATTCTTCCAACGACTTATCAGCCATGGAAAGCCCGTCGACTTCCACATCTCGAATCCGTTTTTTCACCAGTTCCACAAGACCATCACTGGCAATGTCGGCAATATAACTGATACAAACGTCCGTTTTAGAACGTTCCCCGACTTTCATCATTTCATTGCGTAAACGGGCATCCCGTAATCGCCGTCTCGTCAATGCAGTATTTTCGACAACATTTTCCGTATAACCATCACGGGAACCCCGGATGACTTGCTCCGTGTCCGGCTCTTCCGGTGACCGTCCGGGATAACTCCGGATATCGACGGAAAAGGAACGGTTAAAGCCATCGACAAAAATGACGACTAAACCGGAAAGCAGTTCATCGACAGATTCATCCAAAGTTTCCAAATGGACGACCTGTTGATGGACGAGCCGATTGGTGAGGATTTCAGGAAGTTCTGCTTCTGATTTCTCATGTTCATTGATGTACATCATTTCTTTCAACACTTCTTGAATAATGCTGGAATCACAAAGACCGGTGACAAAATACATTTGGATTTTCCGATCCAACACGATGATTTCCCGAAAATCGACATCGAAAGAAATCCCGATTCCGAGTCTATCTTTCATATATGCTTCATTTTTACGGATATCCGGTGAAACATTGGTTTTATTATCCAAAGCAACCACTCCGACTGATTATTGTTAAATCGTTACAAAAAACACCCATTGGAAAAGAGAGCCAACTACTTTTCCAAACATCACCGCCATCAATAGCCATAATAAAAAACGTTCTATTTTCACCCGTTTCAACAGAATCGGAATGACATTCAAAATTTCAGCCAATGCGGCAGCCAACATCCCGATGAATATGCCGTGGAAAAGTCCCCAGATGACGAGGGTGTAGAGCGGCAAATTCCAAACGATGTCGAAAAATGAAAGATATGTGCCAAAAACCAAGCCGGAAATAATCATGGCAATATAGATTTTGACCCATTTTTCCGTTCCGCTTAACTGGATCAATCGCGGGATAATACGGAGTACAGTTATAAATGCAACGAAACCTCCGCCCACAACAATCCCGCCGCTGAAACCGACAAAAATTTGTACGAAATTAAGAATGATTTCTTTCATCTAATTCATTCTCATGCAAGATCAAGTAATCGTCCATGTCCGCTTGGTAATTGGCGATTTCCACTTCCAACGGGCTTGGTTCTTCGTTGAAACGTTTATTGAACCAATGATTGAAAAACAACAATGTCCCTAAACCAAGACCTAGTGAATAAGGAATTTGTATCCATAGAGGAAATTCTGTCTCCTCCCCCGTCAAGATGTAATGGAGCTTTTGTTGAACTTCTTGCATACTCACATCGTAATGGAAATTCATGATCGTCATCGCTGTCCCGATGAACAACAAAAACCAAACGACAACGGCAACGAATAGATTCGCCCGCTTCCTTTCAGGCTTGATGCGGATAATCGATTGATCGGGACCGACCGTTTGGATTTCTAATTCTTCAAATTCCTCCATCAATTGGCGGATGATGAGAAACACATCGATGACGAGGATATTTGCATCTTTTTTGCTTAGTCGATATATGGGTTTGTTTTCAAGCATGGTTTGGTATTTCTCTGGTGCGGCTATATATGCGATATCTTTCAAATGCAGATGTTTATATGCTGTGACCTCGACATGGCGTTTCATCCGTAGGAGTACTGTTTGGTTCATCGCTTCATCCACCTTACGTCATGTTTTTTTTAGTATGAGTCCCGACAGCGGTTTTTATCCAATGAAAAAAGAGTGAGGAAATTTGACCTCACTCTTTGTTAAACTCCTAAATAATCTTTGATATCTTGTAATAATTTCTTCTCGATCCGGGATACTTGGACTTGGGAAATTCCGAGTCGTTCCGCTACTTCAGATTGGGTTTGGTCTTTATAATACCGTAAATAGACGATGAGCCGTTCCCGTTCACTCAAGTTTTGGATCGCTTCTTCCAACGATAGTTTTTCAAACCATTTCGAATCATCCAACGGGATTTGGTCGAGTAATGTGATCGGATCGCCATCATTTTCAAAAACGGTTTCATGGATCGATTGCGGCGTCCTCGACGCTTCCTCCGCATGGATGATGTCCTCTACAGACAAATCCAACTCCTCTGCCAATTCATGGATCGATGGAGATCTTCCAAGTTTTTTCGTCAACGTATCTTTTGCCCGTCTGATTTTATTTCCAGTTTCCTTTAACGTTCTGCTCACTTTCACCGTTCCGTCATCTCGGATAAAACGTTGGATCTCTCCGATTATCATCGGTACGGCATAAGTGGAAAAACGGACATCATAGGTTAAATCAAATTTGTCGATGGACTTGATCAAGCCGATGCTGCCGATTTGGAAAAGATCATCCGGGTCATATCCCCGATTGATGAACCGTTGGACGACTGACCAGACGAGTCGGACGTTTTGTTCGACTAAATAATCACGAGCGGCTTTATCCCCGTTTTGGCTTTGAAAAATGAGTTTCTTCACTTCTTCATCCGAGAGCCTTTGTTTCATCGTTTCCGCTTTGATATGAGGATTCATCAGCATTCATCCTAATTGTAAACCGTTTTGTTTTTTATCAATTGTTTAGACATTTCCACGATGGTACCTTCTCCGGGATTGGAAATGATTTCCACCTTGTCCATGAAATTTTCCATGATTGTAAATCCCATTCCCGAACGTTCCAATTCCGGTTTTGATGTGTACAACGGTTCACGGGCTGCTTCGATATCCTTGATCCCGACTCCCTTGTCTTCCACCCTCAGTTGCACTTCCTGATTTTCAATTGTGCAAGTGATTGTGATGTAGTGGTTCGGTTCGTTATTGTACCCGTGGATGATGGCATTCGTCACCGCTTCAGACACGACGGTTTTGATTTCAGTCATTTCATCTACCGTCGGATCCAGTGGCGCAATAAAAGCGGCTACCGCAACTCTTGCAAAAGATTCATTCTCGCTCAAACTTAAAAATTCAAGTTGCATACTGTTTTTCATGATGCCACCCCCAATGCTGCCAGTGCATACGTTTCGTTTTCGGCAAGACGGATAATTTTGAAGATGCCGGCCATGTCGAATATACGATTAATGGCTGGGGAAACGGAGCAAACAATCATTTCTCCATCAAGCTCTAAAACTTCTTTATACCGACCGAGGATCACGCCTAACCCTGAACTGTCCATGAACGTCAGACCTTCCAAATTCAAGATCACATGTTTCACAGAATGGTTGGCGAGCATCTCTTTCCATTCTGTCCGGAGCATTTCCGACGTGTGGTGATCCAATTCACCCGATAGTCTGACGATCAGGACATCCTCCCTAACGGTAAACAAAGATTCCAGTCCCACTATGATCTCCTCCTTTTCATTCTCCACTCTATGTTTCTTTTTTCTCTTCATCAATTCCTGCAACATGACAAAGGTAGTGGTAATCCATGAAAAATCGGCAAATCATTCAAAAACCGTCACTTTTTGTAATGCACGTTTAAATAGTGTGAATAAGGATGCTTTTTCAATCGACTGTTCAACTGTCAACGGGGATTCCATCAGTATTTCGTTGTCATTTTTCACATAAAGTGTACCGACTTGATCGCCTGCTTTGATCGGCAAAGACAAATCATCAAACAATTCATATTCCGTATGCAAATTGTCCATATCTTCGCCTTTCGGATGAATTGTGCTCACTTTTTCCTTCGTGACGATGTTCGTTTTGCGCTCTTCTCCTTTTAGCAGCGAAAGTTCGGTAATCACTTCCCCTTGCTCATGGAGGTTGGTTGCTTCATAATGATTGAACGCATAGTCCAGCATGGAAGAAACTTCTGCGTTTCTTGTTTTCGAACTGTCATAGCCAAATACGACGGCTACCACACGCATATCTTCTTTTTTCATTGTAGCAGCTAAACAGTACTTCGCTTCACTCGTATATCCGGTTTTCAAGCCATCTACACCCGGATAGAAGCGGACGAGTTTGTTTGTATTAACGAGCCAAAATTCTTTATCCGTCCCTTCCCGCAAATAATCTTCATAAATCGATGTGTATGCTGTGATATCTTCATATTTTAAAAGTTCACGAGAGATGACAGCCATATCGTATGCCGTACTGTAGTGATCCTCTGCCGGCAGACCAGTCGTGTTTTTGAATTGAGTGTTTTTCAACCCCAGTTCTTTCACTTTATCATTCATCGCTTCCACAAAAGCCTCTTCACTGCCGGAGATCCGTTCGGCAAGGGCAACGCTTGCATCATTTGCCGAAGCGATGGCAATACTTTTTAATAAATCTTCCACTGACATTTCTTCACCGGCTTCGAGAAACACTTGTGAACCACCCATGGAAGAAGCATTTTCGCTGATGCGCACTTGTTCATCCAACGTCAATTGGCCTTGATCGATTGCTTCCATGATCAATAAAAGGGTCATCACTTTCGTCATACTTGCCGGTGGCAACTTTTCATGGGGATCTTTTTCGAATAAAATCGTTCCGGTATCCTGTTCCATTAAAATGGCAGAATTTGCGTCTTTCGCAAGATTTGGAGTTTGTTTTTCCTCAGAAGCCGCTTGGGTAGATAGCGGAGAATAAAAACTACTAAACAGGAAAAAACAAATCAAGGTCAGTATCATACTACGTTTATTCATAGATTTACCTCCAAAAATATAGTATAGGAATAGGATGCCCAAAACGTTTATTTTTATACGAGAGGATCATTCCTTTATCAAGAGATTTTTGGAAGAAAGAACAGAGATTGAAGCGGCAAAAATTTATTAAAAAAACCCTCATCCGGTACGAAGCCGGATAAGGGATAATGGTTAATGATCGATTGTTTCATAAATCAATGGAGGAGGCGTCACTTTTTCACCACTGATTGTAATATTCGAATACAATTTTTCTTTCACATGATTGATATCTTCATCATTGCTGTGGATCGTCAGAAGCGGTTCGCCTTTATTGACAAAGTCACCGACCTTTTTATGTAAAACGATTCCGACGGATAAATCGATGATCGAGTCCTTCGTTTCTCTTCCCGCTCCGAGCATCATGGCGGCAGTGCCGATTTCATGGGCAACGATATTTTCCACATAACCGGAAGACCGAGCAGGCAATTCGATTTGATAGGTTGCCTGTGGAAGAAGTTCCGGATTTGCAATGACTTGGGAATCCCCTCCCTGAGATTCAAGGAATATTTTAAAGCATTCCAATGCTTTTCCGTTTTGTATGTTGGTCTCAAGCAATTTCCTTGCTTCTTCAATTGTAGCGGCTCTTTCGCCGAGTAGGACCATTTGACTGCCTAACACGAGGCAAAGTTCCGTCAAATCTTTTGGGCCTTCCCCTTTCAACGTATCGATCGCTTCCTGGACTTCCAATGCATTTCCGACGGCAAAACCTAGAGGTTGGCTCATGTCGGAAATGACCGCCATCGTTTTCCGATTTAATTTATTTCCAATCCGCACCATCGCTTCGGCTAACTTTTTTGCATCATCCTGATCCTTCATGAAAGCTCCTGCACCGGTTTTTACATCCAATACGATCGCATCTGTTCCTGCAGCGATTTTTTTACTCATGATGGAGCTCGCGATGAGCGGAATCGCATTGACTGTCGCTGTCACATCCCGTAGACTGTACAACTTTTTATCAGCCGGGGTCAAGTTTCCCGTTTGTCCGACGACGGCAATTTTGTTTTTGTTGACGAGTTCGACAAATTCATCGGTCGAAATTTCAACTCGGAAACCTGGAACACTCTCCAATTTATCAAGGGTTCCGCCCGTGTGTCCCAAGCCTCTCCCACTCATTTTTGCCACAGGCACACCTGCTGAAGCGACTAAAGGCGTCAAGATTAAAGTCGTGGTATCTCCAACACCGCCTGTGGAGTGTTTATCGACTTTTACACCTTCAATACTGCTCAAATCGATCGTTTCCCCAGAATGGACCATCGCCATGGTCAAATGAGACAGCTCCTCATCATCCATTCCTTGGAAATATATAGCCATTAAAAGTGCACTTACTTGGTAATCCGGAATATGATTTCGCGTATAGCCGTTGATGACATAATCGATTTCCTCTTTCGTCAATTTATGTCCATCCCGTTTCTTTTCAATGAGACGATACATGTTCATGACCATCATCCTTTATTTTCATCGTTCAAGCTGGAAATGATCTTCCTGACAAACTGTAAAAAATCCGCCCGCACCTTCTCGGTTGTTTCGATCACTTCTTCATGGGAAAGCGGTTGTTCCAAAATACCGGCAGCCATATTCGAGATGCAAGAAATTCCTAATACGTCCATCGCAGCATGGTTTGCCACAATCACTTCCGGAACCGTCGACATTCCGACGGCATCTCCCCCGAGGTGACGCAACATGTTCACTTCCGCCGGTGTTTCATAGGAAGGGCCAGTGTTTCCGACGTAGACTCCTTTTTGCACCTCTAACCCCAATTCGGCAGCACAATTTTCCGCCAACGCGATGAGCTTTCTATCATAGGCTTGCGACATGTCCGGAAAACGGTCACCTAACGATGGATCGTTTTTTCCGATCAATGGATTCGTCCCCATATTATTGATATGGTCGGTAATGATCATCAAATCACCAGGTTGAAAATTTTTGTTGATTCCACCTGCTGCATTCGTCACGAATAAAGTCGTGACCCCGAGTTCTTTCATCACCCGGACCGGAAGTGTCACTTCTTCCATCGTATAACCTTCGTAATAATGGAACCGGCCTTGCATTGCAATGACGGTTTTTGCTTCCAGTTTTCCAATGACTAATTGGCCAGCATGACCGGCAACCGTTGAAACAGGAAAATGAGGAATGTCTTCATACGGTATGAGCGACGGATCCTCTATTTCATCGGCAAGGACACCTAAACCCGAACCTAAAATCAGTCCGATGGTCGGCTGGTGTTCGGTTTTACTTTTAATGTAATCACTCGCTTCTTTAATCGCCGCCTGATTCATCCAGTCACCTCCCTTTTATGTTTTCTAAGAAACTTTCACCAAATTGTGGTAAAGGAACCGAGAAATTGTCGGCAATTGTCGCTCCCACATCAGCAAAGGTTTTCCGTAGGGGCAGTTCTTTCCCTTCCACAATTCCTGTATGGTGGACAAGAAGCGGCACATATTCCCTCGTATGGTCTGTCCCGTGATGAGTCGGGTCATTGCCATGATCCGCTGTAATGATGAGCAAATCATCTTTATTCAAACGTTGGAGCACTTCCGGTAAGCGGGCGTCGAATGCTTCCAATGCTTCGGCGTATCCGACCGGGTCTCTACGATGACCGTATTTCGCATCAAAATCAACGAGATTCAAAAAGCAAAGACCTGTGAAATCTTTATCCATCGATTCGACGATTTTTGTCATTCCATCATCATTATCGACGGTCCGAATCGATTCCGTGATCCCTTCACCGTCATAAATATCGGATATTTTTCCTAAAGCAATGACGTCCAAGTCATGATCTTTCAATTCATTCATGACCGTTCTGCCAAACGGTTTCAACGCATAATCATGACGATTGGCGGTCCTTGTGAAATTTCTCGGCGTTCCGATGAATGGACGAGCAATGACACGACCGACCATGAATTCTTCTTTCATCGTCAATTCCCTGGCAATTTCACAAATTCGATATTGTTCGTCAATAGGAATGATATCCTCGTGGCTTGCGATTTGTAAAACCGAATCCGCAGAAGTATAAACAATCAACGCACCTGTTTCCATATGCTCTTTTCCGAGTTCTTCGATGATGACTGTACCAGAAGCAGGTTTATTGCCGATGACTTTCCTGCCGGTTCGTTTTTCCAACTCGGAAATCAAAGCATCAGGAAATCCGTCCGGGAACGTCTGGAACGGTTTATCAATATGTAATCCCATCAATTCCCAATGTCCTGTCATCGTATCTTTGCCGACGGATGCCTCTTGCATTTTCGTATAATGTGCTTTTGGCTTGGAAGCTGTTTCAATTCCAGTTATTTTTCTGATATTGGAAAGGCCGAGTTTCCCCATGTTGGGCATGTTCAAGCCGCCCATATGGTTTGCGATATTCCCTAACGTATCAGCTCCGACGTCGTCATATTTTTCCGCATCAGGAGCTTCACCAATCCCTACCGAATCTAAAACGATCAAAAATATCCGTTTAAACAATGCCATAAGCATTACCTCCTTTACTCTACTTATGCTCTTGGATGATATGCTTTATACATATCTTTCAGACGGGATTTTGTCACATGGGTGTATATTTGGGTCGTCGATATATCTTCATGCCCGAGCATCTCTTGGACGATTCTTAAATCAGCTCCATTTTCCAACAGATGGGTTGCAAAGGAGTGGCGCAACGTATGAGGAGTGATGTTTTTCTTTATCCCTGACTCCAACGCTTTTTTCTTGATGATTTTCCAAAATCCTTGCCGGGTTAAAGGTCGGCCGTGCTGATTCACGAATAATGTTTTCGTCCCTTGTCTTTTGACGAGTGCCGGTCTTCCGTTTTCCAAATAATTTTCCAATGCCTGCTTCGCAGCATTTCCTAAAGGCACGATCCTTTCTTTTGACCCTTTCCCGATACATTGGACAAAACCCATCGATAAATGCAAATCCGACATGTTCAAGGAAATCAATTCCGTCACCCTCAGTCCTGTCGCATAGAGGAGTTCCAACATCGCTTTCGTCCGCAAATCCAATGGCTTTTTCCCTTTCACTTCCAACAGCCGATTCACTTCTTCTTGGGAAAGCACATCCGGGAGCGAACGTTCCCTTTTCGGTTTTTCAATATGCAGGCTGGCATCGTCTTGCACAATCCTTTCCCTCACTAAAAATTGATGAAAGGAACGGATTGATGAAATATGTCGGGAAATAGTCGCTGTCGACTTCCCGCTATCTTTCAAATGATAGAGGAATTGGAGAATATCCTTTCTTTTGACATCATTCCAATCGTTCATCTGCATTTCTTTTTTTATATATTCCATATAGTTGGTCAAATCCCGACGATAAGAAATTAACGTGTTTTCCGCAAGCCCTCTCTCTATTTGCAAAAAATGCAAATAGTCTTCCAGTGCATGTTGCAGCATATTTCCAACTCCTTCTTAAAAGTCAAAAAATCCGCATGAACGCATCCATCACTCTAATTCTACTTTACATTTTTTTGGAAAGTTTGTAAATTGCTGTGAGGGTGACAAATCAATGAAACGTCTCTTCTTGAAGTGGAACTTTTCGAACGCAAAGAAGAGTCTATGACATTGCTATTCAATAGAAAACCGCTTTAAATTCCCTTAGGTTCGAATGAAGCAATGAGGAAAACAAAAAAGCCTGATCCACTTTGGAAAAGGCCTAGTTCGACTGCTACTATGTAGATTTCACTGCTGCTTCCTGGCATTGTTTACAAATACCATGAAACGTCAATCGATGATCTTTCACCTGGAAACCAAAATCATTTTCCACTATTTTTTCGACATCTTCTAACAAATCATTCAGTATTTCTTGAACGGAACCACATTCTATGCAAACGAGATGGTGATGAAAATGTTTGGCGCCTTCTTTACGCAAATCGTAACGGGCAACCCCATCTCCAAAATTTATTTTATCGACGATTTTCAATTCGGATAACAATTCCAATGTCCGGTAAACAGTTGCTAAACCGATTTCAGGCGATTTTTCTTTCACCAAGAGATAGACATCTTCCGCACTCAAATGATCTTCTTCTCTTTCCAAAAGCACTTGCACGGTCGCTTCCCGTTGAGGAGTCAATTTATAATTCTGTGCGTGAAGTTGTTTTTTAATCTGTTCAATCCGGTGTTCCATTCTTCACTCGCCTCCCTTTAATCCCAATTTTATTATATGCGCCATTTTATAGGGTGTCAAAGTGTATTTCCTAATCAGTATTTAAAATCATTATAAAGTAGTTTTCATTATAAGTAAAACGATTTGATCAAAACCTCCAAAACTCCGCTGGATATATAAGCTTCAATAAAAGAAGCTCCTATTGACAAAACAATGAGAATTGAGAAAACCACTACATAATTGAAAAAAGGTTGGACAAGGGATCCGATATTTCTTTTTGAAAAAACTTTTCTTATATTGAATATGGCAAAAATCATCGCCAATGTACCTGCCACCAAATAAATTGGTATGATAAGCAAGTTATGCGGTGCAATGGTGAAGGATGCAAACATCAACCCATCCATGCCGAGTTGATTCACGAGGAATCCGACAGAAAAACCGACAACTAATCCCTTGATGAAAAGAAGCACCCAAACGATCGGCATCCCGATAACTGAAAGTCCTAACAGAAAGACGATGGCCAAGTATTTTAAATGGTATAGAAAACTATCTTTCCAAACGACGAAACGATCTACTCCTTGCTCGGTCAACGTATGGTTGAAAAAACGTTCTAAGTAGAAAAACAAATCTTGCTTTTGGATGAAATTCATACTGTTGACGATGATTGCCCCGAAAATGATGCCTGTGACTAGTATAATGCACATGAACAAGTAAATGATAGCATGGTTTTTCAAATGGTTTTGCAGCCGGAACGAAAAATCTTGCATGCATATCCTCCTCAATTTGAACTTATAACCATGCTATGAGGGATAATAGCAAGATAGAACATTTAATAGATTCGCCCGTAAAAGGCCACTATGCTTACGGAATTTAATCTTCCGCAATTTTTCCGTATTTTCCTCCACCACCGGGGCGGATTTTTAACTTTCCATGGCGGTTGTCCAATATGGCTCTGGCAAGCTTTTCCGGTGCGACTTCTTTCAACTCTTCGAAAGTTGCATTGTGGATGACGTTCATTTCCGTTCCGAATGCAGCCAATAATTTAGCATATGTTTTTTTGCCTAAAGAAGGGATATACTCCAGCGGCACTTGGTGGATATATGGTGGACGCGGCGGAAGAACCCGTTTCGTCGACAACGCTTCAATCCGTTCTTTCACACCATTTATTTTTTTCGTCGAACCGCAATCAGCACAATGACCGTCCAAAATACGGGAACTTAAACATTGTTTACAGACGGTATGATAATATTTGCCGAGTCGGGGGTCCATGCCGAAATTTCGAGTCACTTTCCGGCCATCTTTTTCGTGGATCGCCAGGACGAATTCTTTGAAACTCGACTCCTTCATCGATATTTCTTGGTATTCTCTCGCAATTTTCTGCAAAGAATGGGCATCCGAGTTGGTTAAAAAGGTATAAGGACTTATTTCGTCAATTCCATTCGCCATATACGTATCCGAACTCAAACCAAGCTCGACTGCATCGATTAACGTTTTATCCAACACTTCTTCCAGGGATTTTTCCACCCCTTTTCCGTATAAACTTTTGAACGGGGTGAAGATATGAGCAGGAATGAAGACACCGGATAATTGCTTCACTTGTTGTTGCAACAATACAGCCGAACCATAATATCGTTGAGAACTGAGGGTTACATTTTTCATCCGCGGCTTCAGCCAATCCGTAAAGATTGCCATCTGTTCCAAGTAAGGAAAATAGCAAAGGACATGGATCGGCCCTTTACAATTTTCGTCATATACTTCAATTTCTGTACCTAAAATCAACGTGACATGTTCGAAACGGATGCCGCCATCTTCCAATTCAATTGCCAAATCTTTTTCCAGAAGAATCCTCAGTTCTTCCTGGACTGCCGGGGCATGACAATCGATGACCCCGATTAAATCCAAACCTTTCTGGCCGCTCGCTTCTTGCATAATCGATGTCAATGTAAGATTTTTCGAACCGGTGATTTTGACAGGATTTCCATAATGATCCCTGCCGATATGAATGTGCAAATCTGCGAAAAAACGTTTCAGTGTCATCAATCCTTCCAAAGTGCATGCAAATATAAAATGGCGTAGTTTGTTTTAGCGTCGTGGATTTTTTCTTCTTCCACATATTGTTTCGCTTCGTCAAGGGTGAGTTCGATGACCTCGACAAACTCGTCATCATCCCCCTTAATCGGTTCCTCCAGTTTTTCCAATGAATCTGTTACGTACAAGTACATCAGTTCATCGGCAAAACCCGGGGATGTGTAAAAGGACGTGACGAAGGACAACTCTTTTGCCGTATAGCCGGTTTCCTCCTCCAACTCACGGACAGCTGCCTGCAGCGGGTGTTCATTGTTGTCGAGTTTCCCTGCCGGAATTTCCACTAATGTCTTATCTAAAGGTTTCCGGTATTGTTTGACGAAGACTATTTTGTTGTCCTCCGTTATCGGGATGACTGCAACCGCACCTGGGTGCCTCACGATTTCCCGTTTCGATGTTTCCCCGTTCGGCAACAATACATCATCCACTTGAACATCAATGATTTTTCCTTTAAAGATTTCTTCCGTGTGTAACGTTTTTTCCTCAAATTTTTTCATTTCTTGCTCCCCCATCATACTTTTAGATTCAGTTTAGCATAAATCGATTCCTTTAAACCAGTACGGAATTGGCAACGATAAGGAAACTTCTTTATAATAGAAGTATCCTTATGATGAGGTGATAACCATGAAGAGGAATCGTTTAGGTAAAACGGACATTTACATATCAGAACTGACCCTTGGTTGTATGTCTCTCGGCACAGATAAAAGAAAAGCGAAAGAAATCATCGATACGGCACTTAGTGTCGGCATCAACCATCTGGATACGGCCGACTTATATGACTTTGGTTTGAATGAAGAAATCATCGGGGAGATGATTAAAGATAAACGGAATGACATCATTTTGACGACAAAAGCAGGAAATCATTTTTCCGAAGAAACGCGGGATTGGTTTTGGGATCCTTCCAAGGAATACATTTTGGAAGCGGTAAAGCGCAGTTTGAAACGACTCGGCACCGATTACATCGACTTCTTCATGTTGCATGGCGGGACAATTGACGATCCGTTTGATGAAACGATCGAGGCGATGGAAGAATTGAAACAGTCCGGCCTCATCAGGGCCTATGGCATCTCATCCATTCGACCGAATGTCATCGATACGTATATTGAAAAATCGGCGATCGATGGCGTCATGCTGCAATACAGCTTGTTTGACAGAAGACCGGAAGAAGAAATATTGAAAAAGTTGAAAGAAAACAATATCAGTGTACTTGTCCGCGGTGCATTGGCAAAAGGGATGCTCAGCACATACTATAAAGAAAATATCATGAGAAAAGCGAAAAATGGCTTTCTCGATTATAGACAATCGGAACTCTTGGATACAGCAGAAAAAATCGTGGAAATTTCCGGGAATATGCCGATGAATGAACTCGCCATCAAATTTGTTTTGCGACACCCCGCTGTAACGACAGTGACATTTGGAGCAAGCAGTAAAGAACAAGTGTTGGAAAATGCGCAGGCCAACTACGATGAACCGCTTCCGGAAGAAGTATATGAAACATTGAAACAAATTACAAAAGCGAACATTTATACTCAACATCGCACTTCTTGAGATTTCGGATAATAAGGAACAAAGGGTGATCCTCCTGAAAACGAAAATCATCGCGCACCGTGGCGCAAGCAAGTACGCTCCTGAAAATACGATGCCCGCCTTTGAACTTGCCTATGAAATGAAAGCGGACGGCATTGAAACCGATGTGCAAATGACGAGAGACGGTGTTCCTGTTCTGATCCATGACGAAACATTGCAACGGACGACAAATGGACATGGGTTTGTCAAAGACATGGACTGGAAAGATTTGGAATATCTCGATGCCGGAAATTATTTCTCGCCAAAATTTGCTGATACTCGCCTTCCCACATTGGAACAGTTTCTCGCATGGGCAAGTGATAAAGCGTTATATATCAATCTCGAATTGAAAAATGATAAAGTAGATTATAAAGATTTGGAAGTGAAAGTTCTTGACTTGCTTCGAAAATTCGAAATGAAAAATCGGACGACCATTTCCAGTTTCAACCCGGAATCGGTCAAACGGATGAGAAAATTGGATGCGAATTTGGATGTAGCACTTTTACGTTCCAGAAAACATCCTGACCTCGCCCAGTATGCAAAAGATTTGGGAGCGAGCTCTTTGCACGTGAAGCATACCCTTTTGAACCGTTCACTGATCGAAGCATGCGGAAATTTGAATTTACCGGTCCGCATCTATACGGTGAATTCTACGTTACTCATCCGTAAAGGATTACGGTACAATTGTGCAGGAATCATCACGGATGTACCGGATAAAGCAATTTTCATACGAAATACGTTTCAATAAAAAAAGTCGGAGGAAAAGAATGAACATCCTATTTCTTGGTACGGGAGCAGGTATTCCTTCTAAAGAAAGAAATGTTTCTGCCATCGCTTTAGACTTGCTCCAAGAAGAAAATGAAATTTGGCTTTTCGATTGTGGTGAAGCAACGCAACATCAAATTTTACACACAACAATCAAGCCGAGAAAAATCAATAAAATCTTCATCACCCATTTACACGGAGATCATATTTTCGGTCTGCCTGGATTCATCAGCAGCCGTTCTTTTCAAGGTGGAGAGGATCCGCTCACCGTCTATGGTCCAAAAGGAATCAAAGCGTTTGTCGAAACGGCGCTTGAAATCAGTAAATCGAACTTGAGTTATCCTTTGAATATCGTTGAAATAGAGGACGGTTCGATGATAACGGAAGAAAACTTCACAATTTATGTGAAAAAACTCGATCACGGCGTGCCTAGTTTCGGTTACCGGATCGTTGAGAAAGATGCTCCGGGAGAATTATTGGTGGAAAAATTAAAAGCATTAGGGATACCTCCGGGACCATTATATGGGGAAATTAAAAACAACGAATTTGTGGAAACAAAAGAACATGGAACATTATACCGGAAAGATTTCGTCGGTCCTGATAAACCGGGTAAAATCGTCACGATTATGGGAGATACCCGTTACCATAGCGAATTCGCTGCATTTGTTGAAGCTTCCGACTTGCTCGTTCATGAAGCGACTTTCCGAAAAATTCACGAAGATTTGGCATACAAATACCACCACACGACGACAGAACAAGCCGCCAAGCTTGCAAAAAAGGGAAATGTTAAACAATTGATCCTTACCCACATATCTTCACGCTATCAAGCAGAAGAACAAGAAAGTTTGCTTGAGGAAGCGAGAGAAATTTTTCCAGACACGGTCTTGGCAAATGATTTTTACAAACAAAAACTAACGTGATTTCCTTATACTTTTGAAAGGGACAAGTGTCACTTGATTGAGGAGAGAGAAATGGACCGAATTAAAGAGTTAGTAGAAAATCAACGGACTTATTTCATATACGGCAATACGGTCGATTATGAATTCCGTAAAGAAAACTTGAAAAAACTGAAAAATATGTTGAAAGAGAATGAATCGGAAATTTATTATGCTTTAAAATTAGATTTGAATAAATCAAAACATGAAGCATTCGTCACGGAATTAGGATTTTTGTATTCCGAGATCGATTTCACATTGAAACATTTGAAAACGTGGATGGCTCCCGAAAAAGTTCCTTCACCATTAACCCATCGGGGTTCAAAATCGTATATTATGAAGGAACCGTACGGAGTCGTCCTCATCATTTCTCCGTGGAACTATCCTTTGCATTTGTCGCTCGCCCCGGCAATCAGCGCTCTTGCTGCGGGAAATTGCGTCATCATCAAACCGTCAGAATATGCGAAAGCGACTTCCGAACTTCTTGCTTCATTGATTCAGACGACATTTGATCAATCGTTAATCCATGTGGTCGAGGGCGGTGTCGATACGACGAAACAATTGCTGAAAGAACGATTTGACTATATCTTCTTTACCGGAAGTTCCCAAGTCGGAAAAGAAGTGATGAAAGCTGCCAGTGAACATTTGACACCGGTCACCCTCGAATTGGGAGGGAAAAGCCCAGCCATCATTGATGCGGATGCAAAAATCGATCTGAGCGCGAAACGGATCGTTTGGGCGAAATTCACCAATGCCGGACAAACCTGTGTCGCACCGGACTATCTTTACGTCCATCAAGCGATCAAATTCAAATTCACGAAAGCCTTAGTGAAGCATATCACCAATCTTTTCGGGAAATATCCGTTGTACAATGAAAATTATGCGAAAATCATCAATGACAAGCATTTCGAAAGGCTCATCGGTTATTTGGACGATGGAAGGGTTCTTCATGGCGGGAATTACAATGTAGAAACGAATTCAATCGAGCCGACCATTTTAGATAACATCACTTGGGATGATGAAGTGATGCAAGAAGAAATCTTCGGTCCAATTTTACCAATACTCACGTTTCAAAATATTGAAGATGCGTTATATACGATCAAACGGAAAGAAAAACCACTTGCTCTTTATTATTTTGGAGAAAACAACAAAGTGCAAGAACAAGTGATCGAATTCCTTTCATTCGGTGGTGGAGCGATCAACGATGCAATGTTCCATCTAGGGAATCCTTATCTTCCGTTCGGCGGTGTCGGAAATAGCGGAATGGGCGCCTATCACGGAAAATTCGGGTTCGATACATTCACTCATCAAAAAGGTGTGTTGAAACAAACGACGAAATTCGATTTCCCATTCCGGTATCAAGGAAGCAAACTCAACACAACAGTCGTGAAAAAAATCATGAAATAGCAGCTGCTCTTTCCTTTTAAAGAAAAATCCCATCATCTCTTTTACATAGCCGATGATGGGATTAATTTCTGAAATCATCAAGAAAATCTTTTTGGAAACTTGTCCGGAAATAGTTCTCATTATGTTCTCCGGTTTTTTCCAATACTTTAAAAGTATCATCACCAAATTTATCCTTCAACTGTTCCACTGTATGTTTCAATTGAGCTTTCTTCACAGCCTCTTCATAAGTGAACAAATCGAGTTGTTCACCGACGTTGCGTTTGTCCTCAATATGTTGGACGGTAACCCCCAACAAACGGATTGGTTCTTCATTCCAATTCTGCTCAAATAATTCCCTTGCTATAAACAGCAATTCGGATTTTTCATCGATATACGTATCCAACTTTCTGCTTCGCGTGATCGTTTTCCGATCATGGTAACGGATCATGATTTGCACACTCTTTCCGACGACTTCTTTTCGCTTCATACGCTTGATGACTTTTTCCGTAAGTTCATCCATCAGCTGGTAAATCTCATTCAAATCCGTCGTGTCATGAGGCAATGTTTGCGAATTCCCGATGCTTTTGTAATCGAAAATAGCGTCCGGATCGACTTCCCGATTATCGATTCCATTCGCCCGGTTAACCAACCGTTCTCCATTGATTCCTAATAGCTGCTTCATTTCGTAAACATCCGCTTTCGCCAAGTCCCCTATAGTATGGATATGAATGGACTTTAACTTTTCTGCGGTTTTAGCACCAACTCCGTACATTTTCTCGATTGGAAGGGGCCATAATGTTTTCGGCAATTCCCGTTTTCGCATGATTGTGATTCCTAAAGGTTTTTTCATGTCAGAGCCCATCTTGGCGAGAAATTTATTAGGAGCAATCCCGATGCTGCAAGGGAGATCCAATTCATCCAAAATCCGTTGCTGCAAATTTTTCGCTATTTCAACCGGTGTCCCTTGGTCTTTTACATCCGTCACATCCATATATCCTTCATCAATGGATACCGGCTGAACGAGTGGCGTGATGTCCGACATCATTTTGAAAATTTCTTGGGACGCCGCTCGATATCGTTCAAAATTCGGGCGCAACACGATCAATTCCGGACAAAGTTTTTTCGCTTCCCAAACGGTCATCGTCGTGCGGACGCCTTTTGCTCTAGCCTCATAACTGCTCGTAACGATGATTCCTCTTCTCTCTTCAGGATTACCGGCAATCGCAACTGGCTTTCCTTTCAAGTCCGGATTGAATGCCATTTCCACGGAAGCGTAAAAACTGTTCATATCAATATGGAAAATGATTCTTGCTTTAGTTTTTCTCGGTCGATTGACATGGGACATATTAAACATCCTTTACCGAAAACTTATCATCTTCATTATAGCATAGAAATAGCAGCCTCTTTGCCATATCAAGGCTCAGAGGCTGCTTTTGATCATTTCGCTGCTTCCATAACAATCGCAGTGATCCACTCTGTAATTTTAACTAAATTCTCGATGGAAATCCTTTCTTTTGTCGTATGGATTTCTTCATAGCCGACAGCGAGATTCACCGTAGGAATCCCGAAACCGGCGATAATGTTCGCATCACTGCCGCCGCCACTTTGCAACAATTCACTTTCCCTGCCGATGACTTTAGCTGCTCTTCTGGCGACTTCGACGACCCGATCATCACTGCTTTGCTTGTAGCCGGGATACATGAGTTTCACTTCCACCTCGGCTTCACCGCCAAGCTGGTCAGCCGCTTCTTCAAAAGCTTTTTTCATCGCTTCTGTTTGTCTGTCTAATTTTTCTTTATCTAAAGACCGGGCTTCTGCAAGAATTTCCGCATGATCTGCGACGATGTTCGTCTGTTTGCCGCCTTCAAATCTGCCGATATTGGCCGTCGTTTCTTCATCGATCCTGCCCAATTTCATTTTGGAGATCGCTTTTGCAGCAATCGTTATCGCGGAAACCCCTTTTTCCGGTTCTACCCCGGCATGGGCAGTTTTCCCTTTGATTGTCGCAAAAATTTTCGCTTGATACGGTGCAGCGACGATAATATCGCCGACTTCCCCATTACTGTCAATCGCGTAGCCATAAGAAGCTTTGATTAAAGACGGGTCAAGGGCTTTCGCACCGACTAAGCCAGACTCCTCTCCCGCTGTAATGATGAACTGGATATTTCCATGTTCCACGTTGTTTTCTTGCAACAAACGGATCATTTCCAAAATGGCCGCCAAACCTGCTTTGTCGTCCGCTCCTAAAATCGTCGTACCATCCGATTGAATGTAACCATCTTTAATCTGCGGTTTGATGTTCTTTCCCGGTACGACCGTATCCATATGGGATGTGAAATATATTGGTTCCGCATCGGATTTTGTGCCTTTCAATGAACAAATCAAGTTCCCGGCCCCGTGTCCGGTTTTTTCTTTACTATCGTCCTCAAATACTTCCACACCAAGGGATGCGAATTTTTCTTTGAGCACCTCGGCCATTTCCGCTTCAAATTTTGTTTCCGAATCCACTTGGACGAGTTCTAAAAACTCTTCAACAAGTCTATCTTCATTTACTTTTATCATGCTTCATCCTCCACTGTTGACAAAATATAATTTATAATGGGATGTTCCCATGTTTTTTATCAGGACGCTCCTCATGTTTATCCTGAAGCATTTCCAGCGCTTGGATCAGTTTGATCCTCGTATCCCGTGGATCGATGACATCATCCACCATACCTAATCCAGCGGCGACGTACGGATTTGCGAATTTTTCACGGTACTCGTCGATTTTTTCTTGCCGCAATTGTTCCGGATCATCACTTTCGGCAATTTCTTTCGCATAAATGATGTTGACCGCACCTTCCGGCCCCATGACGGCGATTTCCGCATTTGGCCATGCGTAAACGATATCCGCCCCGATCGACTTACTGTTCAAAGCGACATATGCGCCACCAAAAGCTTTTCGCGTAATGACCGTTATTTTTGGCACCGTCGCTTCGGAATAGGCATACAGGATTTTCGCACCGTGACGGATGATGCCGCCATGTTCCTGTTTGACTCCCGGGAAAAATCCGGTGACATCTTCAAACGTAATGATTGGAATATTGAAGCAATCGCAAAACCGGATGAACCGAGCCGCTTTATCGCTTGAATCGATATCCAATCCGCCGGCCATATACTTCGGTTGATTGCACACGAGACCGACCGACTCCCCTCTGATGCGGGCAAAGCCGACGACGATGTTTTTCGCGAAATCTTGATGGATTTCAAAAAATGATCCTTCATCGACCACTTCTTCGATGATTTTCTTCACATCATAAGGACGTACCGGATCGAAGGGAATCAAATCCGTCAAATCCGGTCGATACTCATTTTCAAGTGTTTTTTCTTCATAAGGGATACGTTTTGCTTTTTCTTGATAATTCGGCGGAATATACGATAACAACTTTTTGACAAGATCCAGAGCTTCTTCCTCTGTCGGTGCCTTGAAATGGGCATTTCCGCTTTTTTCATTATGGACAGAAGCTCCTCCCAAATCCTCGGAAGATATTTTTTCGCCGGTCACCGTTTCGATCACTTTCGGTCCGGTGATGAACATTTGCGATGTTTTTTCCACCATGATGACGAAATCAGTGATGGCAGGAGAATAAACAGCACCTCCCGCACTCGGCCCCATGATGACGGATATTTGCGGAATGACACCGGAATAAATGGAATTACGGTAAAAGACATGTCCGTAACCATCTAAAGAGGACACACCTTCTTGAATACGCGCTCCTCCCGAATCATTCAAGCCAATAAAAGGCACTCGGGTTTTTGCGGCAAGATCCATGACCGCCGCGATTTTTTTACCGTGCATCGCCCCTAAAGCCCCGCCGTGGACAGTGAAATCTTGGGCGAACAAGTAAACCGGATGACCGTTGATTTTTGCGTAACCGGTAACGACCCCTTCCCCTTTTCCTTTCGAATTTTGATTCATATCAAAATCGGCAGCTTGGGTTTCGATGAAAGGGTTCAGCTCGACAAAACTCCCTTCATCGACAAGATAGTCGATCCGTTCCCGGGCAGTCATTTTTCCTTTTGCATGTTGTCTTGCAATCCGTTCATCCCCGCCGCCAAGCTCGACTTCCCGCCGCTTATCATAAAGTTCATTGATCTTATCATAAATGTCCATTATACATCCCCACCTCCAGTTTGCTCGCACAATTCAACGAGCACCCCGTTGGCTGCTTTCGGATGGATGAAAGCGATTTTACTTTGCTTGGCGCCTTCTTTCGGTTCTTCGTTGACCAGTTGGATCCCTTTTCGCTTCATTTGTGCCAACCGTTCCTCAATGTCATCGACTTCTAAAGCGATATGGTGGATTCCTTCTCCTCGTTTTTCAAGGAATTTTTTTATCGGCGATTGTTCATGAAGCGGTTCAAGCAACTCAATCCGTGTCTCTCCAATTTTCAAAAAAGCGATTTTAACCCCTTCAGATTCGATTTCTTCAATCGCGTCAACGGATAAACCGAGAACATCGGTGTAAAATGGAAGTGTATCTTCCAAGCGGTTTACTGCAATGCCGATATGATCGATCCGTTTCGGCGGGTCTGCCACCTCATCCGGTCTGACGAGTTGTTTAATGTATCTCGCCATCTCTTCCGTCGATGAACCGCTGGTGAAAATCCGTTTGATGCCCTTTTCCAATAAAAAAGGGATGTCTTCATTCGGGATGACTCCCCCACCTATAACCGGAATATCTTCCGCATTCCGTTTTTTCAATTGTTCCACTACTTTTGGAAACAATGTTTTATGTGCGCCGGATAAGGAGGAAAGCCCGACCACATCGACGTCTTCTTGGATGGCTGCAGTCGCTATTTGCACTGGCGATTGACGCAAACCCGTATAAATGACTTCCATGCCATGATCGCGCAATGCTTGACTGATGACCAAGGCCCCGCGATCATGACCGTCGAGCCCAGGTTTTGCGATTAACACGCGGATTTTTTCCATTTCTCCCATTCCCCCTCAACTTCCTGTATACTCTCCGAACTCATCACGTAGTACGTTACAAATTTCACCAACAGAAGCATAGGCTTTCACAGCATCCAATATCGCCGGAATCAAATTCTTTTCTGGATTTTGAGCATGTTTACGCAAAATATCCAATTTTTCTTTTACCTCTTCGTTGTTCCGTTCAGCACGGATGCGCTCCAAATTTTCGATTTGTGCTTTCCCTAATGCTTCGTCGACTTTCAACAATTCCGGATTCACATCTTCCTCGACGGTGAATCGATTCAGTCCGACGATGATTTCTTCCCCATTTTCAATCCGTTTTTGCGTTTCATATGCATTTTGCTGGATTTCCCTTTGCATGAACCCTTCCTCAATCGCTTGGACTGCACCACCGTATTCTTTAATCCGTTCGAGATAATCCATCACTTTTTCTTCGATTTCATCCGTCAGGGCTTCGACATAGTAAGAACCTCCAAGCGGGTCGACTGTATCCGCCACTCCGCTTTCATGGGCGATGATCTGTTGTGTCCGGAGTGCAATTCGTGCCGACTCCTCGGTCGGTAAGGCGAGTGCTTCGTCCCGGGAATTCGTGTGTAAACTTTGTGTACCGCCCAATACCGCAGCCAAAGCTTGCAAAGTGACACGTACGATGTTGTTATCCGGTTGCTGCGCCGTTAAAGTAGATCCCCCGGTTTGTGTATGGAAACGCAATTTCCAGCTTCGCGGATTTTTCGCTTTGTAATGTTCTTTCATTATTTTTGCCCAAATCCTTCTAGCTGCCCGGAATTTTGCGATTTCTTCAAAGAAATTATTATGGGCATTGAAGAAAAAGGCGAGTCTCGGTGCAAAAGCATCGACATCAAGTCCGGATTCAATCGCCGCATCGACATATGCCATCCCATTGGCTAATGTAAATGCAACTTCTTGTACGGCATTGGAACCGGCTTCCCGAATATGATATCCGGAAATGCTGATCGTATTGAACTTCGGCAAATGCTCCTGACAATAAGCGAAAATATTAGTGATGAGCCGCATCGACGGTTTCGGTGGGAATATATAAGTTCCCCTTGCGATATATTCTTTCAAAATGTCGTTTTGGATCGTTCCTGTTAACTTTTCTGAAGGTACACCTTGTTTTTCACCGACAGCGATGTACATACATAATAAAATCGCTGCAGGGGCGTTGATCGTCATCGACGTACTTACTTTATCGAGAGGAATCCCTTCCAATAACTTTTCCATATCAGCCAATGTATCGATGGCTACACCGACTTTTCCGACTTCACCTTCACTCATCGCATCGTCGGAATCATAGCCGATCTGAGTGGGTAAATCAAAAGCGACGGAAAGCCCGGTCTGGCCTTGTTCCAATAAATAGCGGAACCGCTTATTCGTTTCTGCCGCTGAACCGAATCCGGCATACTGCCGCATCGTCCACAAACGGCTCCGATACATCGTCGGTTGAATCCCCCGTAAATAAGGATATTGACCGGGAAAACCTAAATCGTAGTCCGGTTGATCCTGTCCGTAAAGACGCTTGACAGGAATTCCGGATGATGTTTGGAACTCATCCTTCCGTTCAGGAAAGCGCTTTAAAATGTCTTCAAATTCTTTTTCCCATCTCGATTGTGCATTTTCATGTTGGTCAGTCATTTCCATCCCCCCAAACTGAACATCTCCTGGATTGCAATGAATTCTACTTGTCCTATCCGGCATTTCACGGTAAAATAGGATGAGTAGCACTATCGATAAGGAGGTCGCAACGAATGTCAAAACAGTCTTATAGTAAGAGAAAATCAAAAAGGGAACGCCGTACGAAAATCATTATTTATATTATGATTATTCTCATGCTGTTATCAGTTTTTACATATGGTTTGGCCCTCTTTATCTAGCCCTTATTGCGTTTCATCCATTCAAGGATCATATAGATTTATGTATATGTAAAAAGGAGACTGACCAAACAAGTCAGTCTCTATTTGTTTTGATCAGACTTCATCACAATATTCATCATAAATTTTCTGCAATTTATTCGTCACTTCCATCGGACTGTAGCCTTCTATATCATGCCGCTCGATCATCGTAACGATTTTTCCGTCTTTCAACAAAGCGAAAGATGGGGAAGACGGAGGGTATCCCTCAAAATATTCTCTTGCTCTTTCCGTTGCTTCACGGTCCTGGCCTGCAAACACTGTCACTAAATGATCTGGACGTTTATCATAGTGGATGGAATTCGCTGCTGCCGGACGAGCGACTCCACCGGCACAACCACAAGTCGAGTTGATCATGACGAGGGTTGTCCCTTTCCGTTTGAACGCCTCATCTACTTCTTCAGGTGTCCGCAGTTCTTCATAACCTGCTTCTGTTATATCTTTACGGGCGGCTTCAACGATATCTTGCATAAACAAGTTGAAATCCATCGCAGTTTCTCCTTTCCGGAATAAAATATTTCAAAATTCATTAATTAGCTTATCAATTAATGAACATAATTTCAATGTAATCGTCTTTTCAATCATATAAAGGTTTTTCACTTGCCGGAAATCAAGCAACTGGTTACCCGCTCCGTCCATTTGTGGAGCGGGCTTTCACATCCACCCACAATCTGATAAAATTTTTTCAATAAATCGAAGTCGTTTCTTCGTTCGTGTTTTCCAAGATTTCTTTTACACGATTCAGGAATTTCCCGCAAATGAGGCCGTCCAAAATACGGTGATCTAAAGATAAGCACAGATTCACCATATCCCTTGCCGCTAACATATCGTCGATGATGACTGGACGTTTGACGATCGACTCCACTTGTAAAATTGCTGCTTGTGGATGATTGATGATTCCCATCGACTGGACGGAACCGAAAGAACCGGTATTGTTCACCGTAAAGGTTCCACCGCTCATGTCATCGGCAGTAAGTTTTCCGCTTCTAGCCTTTTCCGCTAACTCATTTATTTCACGAGCGATTCCTTTGATCGATTTTTCATCGGCATGTTTAATGACTGGGACAAACAATTCTTCGTCGCTAGCAACAGCGATGGAGATGTTGATGTCTTTCCTTTGGATGATTTTATCGCCTGCCCACGTGCTGTTCAGCTGTGGAAATTCTTTCAAGGCTTGGGCAACGGCTTTTACGAAAAAAGCGAAATAGGTCAAGTTATAGCCTTCTTGTTTCTTGAACGTATCTTTCACTGAATGACGGTACCGGACCAAATCCGTCACGTCGACTTCAATCGTCATCCATGCGTGAGGGATCTCCGTAACGGAAGTGACCATTTTATCGGCGATCGCTTTCCGGACGCCAGTAACAGGAATTTCCACGTCCCCAGTTGCTACCGGAACTTCCGTGAAGCTTTCCCGTTTCTTTTCAACTCCCGGTTTCGGTTTTTCCGCTGCATCTGTTTCTTCTTTTGGAATTTCTCCGGAAGCAATCAATTTTTCAATATCTTTTCTCGTAATCCGTCCACCACGTCCGGTTCCTTCCACGAGTTCCAAATTGATGTCATGTTCTTGAGCAAGACGCAAAACCGCCGGAGAATACCTCTTCTTCATCGATTGATCTTTTTTCTCTCTAACAGGTTCAACGCTTCCTTTTTCCTCGCCGGTTGAAACAGCAGCAGGCTTTTCGCTCGCCGCTTCATCTGTTTCAATATGACACATCACTTCGCCGACTGCAATTGTCTCCCCTTCCTCGGCAATTAACTCTGTAATCGTTCCTGAAAAAGAAGAAGGCACTTCCGCATTCACTTTGTCCGTCATCACTTCAGCGATCGGGTCGTATTTATTCACTTTATCCCCAGGTTTAACAAGCCAGGTCGTAATCGTGCCCTCGGTGACACTTTCACCGAGTTGAGGCATCGTTATCTTTTCCAAAGCCATCTTCATCCTCCTCTTGCTTAAAATTCCGCCAAATCACGCATTGCTTTTTCGATTTTTTCCGGATTCATCATGAAGTATTTCTCCATTGTCGGCGCAAAAGGCATGGCCGGTACATCCGGTCCTGCAAGACGCATGATCGGTGCATCCAAATCAAATAAACAATGTTCCGAAATAATCGCCGCCACTTCGCTCACGACGCTTCCTTCTTTATTGTCTTCTGTGACCAAGAGCACTTTTCCGGTTTTACTTGCAGCTTCAATGATCGATTCTTGGTCAAGTGGATAAACGGTGCGCAAATCCAGAATATGGGCTTCAATTCCCTCTTCTGCAAGTTTTTCAGCAGCTTGCAGAGCGAAATGGACGCATAAACCGTACGTAATGACGGTGATATCGTCTCCTTCCCGTTTCACATCAGCTTTTCCGATTGGTAGCACATAATCGTCTTCTGGAACTTCCCCTTTAATGAGCCGGTATGCCCGCTTATGCTCGAAAAACAATACCGGGTCATTATCGCGGATAGCAGCCTTCAACAGTCCCTTCACATCATAAGGAGTGGATGGCATCACAATTTTCAAACCAGGCTGGTTGGCAAATACGGCTTCCACCGATTGGGAGTGGTAAAGAGCTCCATGAACCCCGCCTCCATAAGGCGCCCGTATAGTGATTGGAGCATTCCAATCGTTGTTGGAACGATAACGGATCCTTGCCGCCTCGGAAATAATCTGGTTGACGGCAGGCATGATGAAATCGGCAAACTGCATTTCCGCTACCGGGCGCATTCCATACATAGCGGCGCCAATGCCAACTCCGGCAATGGCCGATTCAGAAAGCGGTGTATCCAAAACCCTTTCTGCTCCGAACTCTTCATATAATCCTTCTGTCGCTTTGAAAACACCACCTTTTTTTCCCACATCTTCACCGAGGATGAAAACTTTTTCATCCCGGAGCATTTCTTCCCGCAGTGCAGTCGTCACTGCTTGAATATAAGACATAATTGCCATTGGAAATTCCCCCTCCTATTCTTCGTAAACGTAGCGTAAAGCATGTTCTGGTTCCGCGTACGGTGCTTTCTCCGCATAATCGGTCGCTTCATCGACGATTTGCTGAACTTCATCAAGCAATTCCTTTTCTTTTTCTTCCGTAAGTACACCTGTTTCCTTCAAATAGTTGGAGAATGTCGGGATACAGTCGTGTTTTTTCGCTTCTTCTATTTCTTCCCGTTCCCTATATGCCCGGTCATCATCATCACTTGAATGGGATGTGAGCCGATTCGTGACAGCTTCAATCAAAGATGGTCCGTCGCCATTCAATGCTCGTTCTCTTGCTTCTTTGACCGCTTCATAAACAGCGATCGGGTCATTCCCGTCTACAGTCACTCCGTGCATGCCATAACTTTTAGCCCGGATCGATATGTTTTCACTGGCGACTTGGAGATTGTATGGAACGGAAATGGCATATTTATTATTTTCCACCATCGTAATGACCGGCAGTTTATGGACGCCGGCAAAGTTCAACCCCTCATGGAAATCTCCTTGGTTTGTCGAACCGTCCCCTAAGGTCACAAAGGAAACGAATTCTTTTTTCTCCATTTTTCCAGCCAAAGCAACCCCAACCGCATGGGGTACTTGGGTCGCTACCGGGGAGGAACCGGTGAGGATCCGATTCTTTTTCTGACCGAAATGTCCCGGCATTTGTCTTCCGCCCGAATTCGGATCTTCCATTTTTGCAAATGCCGAAAGCATCAAATCCTTAGGTGTCATACCGAAGGCTAAAACAACACCAATGTCCCGGTAGTATGGTGCCGTCCAATCTTTCTCCCTGTCCAAGGCAAAAGCTGCCCCTACTTGTGCCGCTTCCTGACCTTGGCAAGAAATGACGAAAGGGATTTTTCCCGCCCGGTTCAACAACCACATCCGTTCATCAATTTTTCGGGCAAGGAGCATCGTTTTATACATCTCCATCACTTGTTCATCCGTTAAACCAACTTCTTCATGACGCTTTACACTCACGATTCCTTCACTCCTTCAAACATTTGTTCTCTATCCATGGATTTGCAATCCATCAACAGCCAAAGCTGCTTCGGATATCGCTTCGGATAATGTCGGATGAGGATGCACGGTATAAGCAATCTCCCAAGGTGTCGCATCGAGGACTTTCGCCAAACTCGCTTCGGCTATCATATCCGTGACACCTGGTCCAATCATGTGCATACCTAACACATCCTCTGATTCCTTGTCGCCGATTACCTTCACGAATCCGCCGGCTTCTCCGTAAACAAGCGCTTTTCCAACAGCTTGGAATGGGAACTTGCCTACTTTTACATCAAACCCTTGTTCTCTTGCCTCTTCCTCAGTAAGTCCGACACTTGCCGCTTCCGGATTGGAATAAACGCAACGGGGAACCGTTTTGTCATCTAAAGGAAACGGATTTTTTCCTGCGAGATGCTCGACCGCGATGATCCCTTCATGGGATGCAACATGTGCCAATTGCATTCCCCCGACACAATCTCCAATTGCGTATATGTGCGATTCTTTCGTCTGTAGGAATTCGTTTGTTTGAATTACTCCATTGTCCAACTGTATATCCGTGTTTTCCAAGCCGATATTTGTCACATTGGCCGTGCGTCCGACGGAAACGAGCAGTTTCTCACCGTGAAACGTCTTTTTATCCCCTTTCACCTCCGCTTGGATGGTGACACCATCGGCGATTTCCAACGTTTCCCCCAGCACATTGGCATTTTTGACGAACTTGATCCCTTTTTTCTTCAACTGACGTTCCATTTCTCTGGCTATATCTTTATCTTCCGAAGGTAAAATTCGCTTTCCGTATTCAATGACGGTCACATCAACATCGAAATCACTGAGCATGGACGCCCACTCGATGCCGATGACCCCTCCACCTACAATCAAAATGGAGTCAGGTAATTCCTCCATTTCCAACGCATGGTCGGAAGATAAAACATGTTCTCCGTCAAATTCCAAGTTTTTCAAAGGACGCGGGCTGGATCCCGTAGCGATGATGACATTTTTCGGTGTTAACATCGTATTTTCCGAACCATCATCATGCTCGATGGAAATCGTTCCGGGCATAGGCGAAAAAATGCTTGGTCCGAGAATTCTTCCAAATCCTTCATACACATGGATTTTCCCTTTTTTCATCAAAGTTTTCACACCAAGATGGAGTTTCTCGACAATATCATTTTTCCTGGCAATCACTTTCCCGAAGTTGAGCGTCGTATGATCCGTCTCGATTCCGTAATCATCCGCTGCTTTCGTTTGTCGGTAAACTTCCGCACTTCTCAAAAGTGCTTTCGAAGGGATGCAGCCCCGGTGGAGACACGTCCCTCCAAGTTTATCTTTTTCAACAATCGCCGTTTTCAAGCCAAGTTGGGAAGCACGGATTGCCGCTACATATCCTCCCGGTCCACCACCTAAAATAACGAGATCATATTCCTCTGCCATCAAAACCCCTCCTTTCCTGCCCTACATTTCAGCGATTCAAAATATGACGTTCATTTAGTAAAAATTGGTTGCGCGATTTCTTTTTCGCTTCAATCCGTTCTTCCGCCATTCGGTCAGCTGCAACATATGTCGGGATTCCTTCAATTTTCGAAATTTCGAACACCCGCTCCAAGTTGGTATAGATCGTTTCTACTTTTTTCAATGCCCTTTCCTTATTATACCCAGCCAGTTCATCGGCAACGTTAATGACACCGCCTGCATTGATGACATAATCAGGCGCATAGACGATCCCCATTTCATGTAAGATGTCTCCATGTCTTTCTTCCGCCAATTGGTTGTTGGCAGATCCTGCAATCGCTTTTGCTTTCAATTGCGGAATCGTTTTGTCATTGATGATCGCCCCTAAAGCACATGGTGCGAAAATATCGCAGTCCACGCCGTAAATGTCATCGGGATCGACGGCTTTGGCACCGAATGCATCGACAGCCCGTTTGACGGAATCCTCATTGATGTCAGTGACGATCAATTCCGCACCTTCCTTATGGAGATATTCACATAATGTATAAGCGACATTTCCAACCCCTTGGACAGCGACTGTTTTCCCTTCCAAGGAATCCGTTCCGAACGCCTCTTTCGCTGTCGCCTTCATCCCTTTATATATCCCATAAGCCGTAACTGGTGAAGGATCACCTGCAGCTCCCGGAGTTGTAGGAGAAAGACCGGTGACATACTCCGTTTCCAAATGGATCAAGTCCATATCTTCCGTCGTTGTACCAACATCCTCCGCCGTGATGTAACGTCCTCCCAAACCTTGGACGAAACGACCAAATGCCCGGAACATATCCGGATTTTTATCCTTTCGCGGGTCACCGATGATCACCGCTTTACCGCCACCGAGATCTAAGCCGGCCGCAGCATTTTTGTAAGTCATCCCCCTGGCAAGTCGGAGAGCATCTTCAATCGCCTCATCTTCGGAATCATAAGTCCACATCCGTGCTCCTCCGAGAGCAGGACCGAGCGTCGTGTCATGAATGACAATAATCGCCTTCAGTCCGGAAGCCTCATCTTGACAAATCGTCATTTGTTCGTAATTGTATTTCTCCATATACTTGAAGATTTCCATTTCAATTCCTCCCCTTTTATTCATATAATGTAAGCGCTTTACTTTTTGTGGAATTACCAATTAATCGATATCGTATTTTTCCAATTTATAATACAAGTTGCGTATGGAAATGTCCAACGCTTGAGCGGTTTTCGTCTTGTTGAATCCATTTTTTTCATACACTTTATAAATATAATCCCGTTCGAAATTTTCCACAGCTTCTGTCAGGGATTCCCATTCGGAAAAAAGATGGGAATTTTTTTCATGGGCAGAATGACGGTCGAGTTTCGGCAAATACGTTTTTTTGATTTCCTCTTCGCTGATCTCCATATTAATCATTGCACGGGCGATGATGTTTTCCAACTCACGCACATTTCCCGGCCAATGATATTGTTTCAGAAGTTCCAATGCGTCTTCGCTAATTCTTTTTACATTCCTGCCGTAATCACTATTCAACTTTTCAATCAAATGATTGGCCAACTCAGGAATATCCGCCGGTCTTTCTTTCAGAGGCGGTATGAAAATCGGTAAACGGTTCAACCGATAATAAAGGTCTTCGCGAAACGTTCCCGTGCTGATGGCTTTTTCCAAATTCCTGTTCGTCGCTGCAATAATCCGCACATCAACAGGAATCGGTTCTTTTCCCCCGACTCGGAAAATTTCTTTTTCTTCCAAAACCCGCAACAATTTCGCTTGCGTACTTAGAGGCATCTCTCCGATCTCATCCAAAAACACACTTCCTTGGTTCGCTTCTTCAAAAACACCGAATTTATTTTCCCGCCCGTCCGGCGATTCGTAGCCGAACAGCTCGATTTCCAACATTTCTTCGTTGATTGCCGCACAATTCACCCGTATGAATTTATGGTATTTGCGGTCACTTTCATTATGGATCGCATGGGCGAACAATTCTTTTCCCGTTCCGGATTCGCCTCTGAGCAGAACCGTTGCAGGCGTTTTTGCCCCCACTTTCGCTTGTTCCAAAGCTAAACGCAATTCCGGTGATGAACCGCAGATGTCATCAAAGGTGTATTTTGCTTCCAAGCTCCGAATGATTTGCCTGGCACGTTTCAACTCCTCCGTCAAAGCTTGAATTTCGGATACATCATGAAGGACACCGACACTTCCACGGATTTTCCCTTTCACAAAGATCGGGGCTACATTCACAATAACTTCTTTTTTGTATTTGCCCACTTTCATTCTGACTCCGCGGTACGTTTTACCGGTTTGCAGCACTTTCATGTGCATGCTTTCCCCTTCGTAAATATCCACTGTCGCCGGTTTGCCGATGACTTCATCTTCCGACAATCCGGTAATCCTCGTATAAGCCGGATTCACCAATATTCCGTTGCCATGCTCATCGACTACACTGATCGCTTCGTCAGAGGATTTGATGATTGCTTCGAGCATGTTTTTCACTTCGATCAAATCCGTATTTTCTTCTGCAAGTTTCACCACTTCGGTAATATCTTTGAATACGGTGAACGCACCAACAAGATCCCCTTGTTCACTGATGAGTGGAATGCGTGATGTGACGATTTGCTTGCCGTTATTCAACACAAACTTTTTGTTGATTTCTTTCTTCTGTGTTTTCAGCACTTCTGGTAATCGCGAATTTTCGATGATGTCCCCGATATGTCGGCCGATGATTTGTTCTTTAGGCAAGCCGACAATCTCCATCGCTGTTTTGTTGACAAACTGGATCGTCTCATATTTATCGATCACGATCATTCCGTCACGGATATGGTTCAAAATCAATTCCTGATTATCACTTTGTTGTTTCAGTTGTTCCACTAGTGCATCTTTTTCGTCCACCAACTGGGAAATGATAGATGCTACCTCACCTGGCACGACGACGGTTTTTTTATGTCTCGAGGCAATGATGTCTTCAAGCACTGCTTGATCTCCCGTCGCTTCGATGATGATGTCGATCTCTTCATCCAGCCAATCCTTCCAGTCGTTTCCTGTCCGGATATGGAGTTTTTCAGCTAACGCAAGGCCGGGTGCTTTCTCATTATGATCAATTACTGCAACGATTTTCATGCTCGAGGTCGGATGGAGGATTTTTATTAATGCACTTCCACCCTTACCGGCGCCGACTATGAGGACATTTTTCACCCTTTCACCACCTTTGCATCATATTGCATATTTATATCATACGGTATCATGAAGAAATTGGCAATGTTTCTTTGATTTTGATAATTAATGCACGTCCAGAAAGAGCTCAAATCAATTGCATCAGCAAATTACTGCAAAATCGAATATAAATATTTTGGGTACATCGAAAAAATTGACGATTAACCGAACAAAGAGATGATTTCATTCCGCTTCTCCACCGATTTTGATATACTTTAGAGAGCGATAAGAAATAAAGGAGTATGAACTTAATGAGAATTTTGGCTTTGATTGTTTTATTGATTCCAGGGGCAGTCGCCGCTTTTGGAATCAAATTGATGCGTGATACGTTGTTTAACGATTTTTATCCGATATTCGGTCATACGTTGATACAGTTCCTCGTCGGTCTAATCCTTTTTATCGGTGGCATTGCCTTTCTCGGAGGATTTATCGTCTATCGTGATCGGAAAAGAAATTATAAAGTGAAAAAATCACCGGAAAATAGTGATTAAACACGTTTATTTTTACCCTTTTTTATGGTATGATTGAAAGAAAATTACATAAACGAAGGACTGAGGGGATAGAAATGAAGGTCGCAAAATTTGGCGGCAGTTCAGTTGCAAATGCTGAACAAATGATCAAAGTCGGAAATATCATAAAAAAGGACCCAAGCCGTAAGTTCATCGTCGTGTCCGCTCCAGGTAAACGGTTCCCAGAGGATACGAAAATGACCGATCTACTCATTGATTTCGGCTTGGCGATTATCAACGGAAAAACGTCTGACAAGCAGTATAATGCTATCATGGATCGATTCCGGGAGATTATAGCTACATTGAACCTCCCATCCTCTCTCTTGGAAGAATTTTCAGAATCGTTGAACAAAGCGAAGCAGCTTGAAGTGGGCAACGCCAGTAAATTGGATGCCATCAAAGCAATCGGCGAAGACAGTTCTGCAAAAATGCTCAGTGCCTACTTGAATAAAATCGGCGTGACCGCTTCTTATGTCAACCCCCGTGATGCGGGTTTACTCCTTAGCGACGAGCCGGGTAATGCACAAATTTTACCCGAAAGTTACGACAAAATACACGCTCTCCGAGATCGGGAAGGCGTATTAGTCATACCTGGTTTTTTCGGTTTCACAAAAGGCGGAAAACTCGTCACATTTTCTCGTGGCGGTTCCGATATAACCGGTTCCATCATCGCTTCCGGAGTGAGAGCGAAACTGTATGAGAATTTTACTGATGTCGATTCCGTTTACACAGTGAATCCGAATTTCGTTCCGAATCCGAAAAAAATCACAAAACTCACTTATAAGGAAATGCGGGAATTGTCTTATGCCGGTTTTTCGGTATTCCATGATGAAGCCCTCATGCCGGCATATCATGCAAAAATACCCGTCGCCATCAAAAATACGAATAATCCGGACGCTGAAGGCACGCTCATTGTCGCCGAACGGGAATTGAACGGTCAAATCGTAACCGGTATCGCTAGCGATACGGGATTTTGTACGATTTATTTGAGTAAATATTTGATGAACCGGGAAGTTGGTTTTGGGCGGAAATTATTGAGCATTTTTGAAGAGGAAGGCATTTCTTTTGAACATGCTCCATCAGGGATTGACAACATGTCCGTCATTTTCCGGGAAAAATATTTACCACCGGAAAAAGAGAAAATCGTTATGCAACGGATCAAGGATGAATTGCACCCGGACACTGTGAGCATTTCACGGGGACTTGCAATCATCATGGTCGTCGGTGAAGGTCTTGTTAACACAGTTGGTGTGGCGAATAAAGCGACAGAAGCCCTCGCCCGGGCAAATGTCAACATTGAGATGATCAACCAAGGATCATCGGAAGTGTCGATGATGTTCGGGATTCGGGACACCGACTTGAAACGGGCGATCCGCTCCTTGTACGAATCCTATTTTATCGAAGAAAAAGTGACGATATAAAAAACTCCGTAGATATGTGGCTTAGCCCATATTTACGGAGTTTTTTGTTTCATCATCAGCTCACTTGATGCTCCAATCGCAGTCGGTCTGCGACAATGGCGATGAACTCGGAATTGGTCGGTTTCGCTTTTGAAATATTAATCGTATAACCAAATAAGGCCGAAATGGAATCGATGTTTCCTCTGCTCCAAGCGACTTCTATCGCATGGCGGATGGCCCGTTCCACTCTTGAAGCCGTCGTATTGTATTTTTTGGCAATTTCCGGATATAAAGTTTTCGTAATGGCTCCCAACAGTTCGATATCATTATAAACCATCGTTATGGCTTCCCTTAAGTACATATAACCTTTAATATGTGCAGGAACACCGATTTCATGGATGATGTTTGTGATGCTTGCTTCCAAGTTATGTTTCGTTTTCTTCGGTTTCTTCGTTGTCGTTTGGAGGGATGGGCCTGTATCACTGACTGCCCGGATCCGATCCGCCAAATGATCCATATCAAACGGTTTTAATATAAAATACGATGCACCGTACTCAACAGCTTTTTTCATCACTTCTTCCTGTCCAAAAGCGGTAAGCATAATCACTTGAGGTGTGTAATCCAAATCCGATGAACGCATTTCTTCCAAAACAGCGATGCCATCGACATGAGGCATGATGATATCCAATATGAGAACATCCGGTTCCAACACTTCCAACATATCCAAGCATTCCTTGCCATTGGAAGCGGTACCAATCACATCGATGTCATCCTGTTCCTCAAAATAATCTTCCATCAACATAACGAGCTCCGGGTTATCATCAACCAAGCAAACTGAAATCCTTTCCACTCTACGACCCCTCCTTATTTTCCTTTCCCAATTTTTATATTCTACAAAAGATATAATTATCCTTCTTTATTTTGAAAAAATTATTAAATTGTTATATTTCTAAATTTTTTCTACATTATTTATGAAAAATCGACATTTTTCGACAAAAAAACTTGTAACAGCATCAAGTCTGTTACAAGTTCATGTTCACCCGGCCAATTGCCAAGTTTTATTTGATTCCATATTGATTCCTGCATCTTTGAGCATCCATTCAATATGGACGGCATATCCTGATGTCGGGTCGTTTACGAAAACATGGGTTACCGCTCCAACGACTTTACCGTTTTGAAGAATTGGGCTTCCGCTCATTCCTTGTACAATTCCCCCCGTTCGTTCCAATAACTCGGGATCGGTGATTTTTATGACCATTCCTTTTATATCTGGTTCCTCCTGTGGAATGGAGCTAACGATTTCTATATCGAATTCCTCAACTTCATCACGATCGACTACCGTTAAAATTTTCGCAGGCCCTTCTTTCACTTCATCGGCACTTGTGATTGGTAAGGGATCATCATATTTTCCATTCTGTACATGTTGTTCCAAGTTGCCGAAAATTCCATGGGACGTGTTTTTGACAATCGTTCCCAAAATATTCCTATCTGCTGAAAATCTCGCATGTTTTTCTCCGGGTGCCCCTTGATTCCCTTTTTCGATATGGACGACAGAAGACTCGACAATCGTTCCCCGGGCCATTTCAATCGGCTTTTTTGTATCCATGTCGGAAATGACATGGCCGAGTGCCCCGTATCGTTTACTTTCCGGTTCAATGAACGTCATCGTGCCGATTCCTGCTGCTGTGTCCCTTATATAAAGGCCGATTTTATATTCATTGTCCCTTTCATCTAATACTGGTGTCAAATTGGTTTCGATGGTTCCACCTCCTCTTTTTAACGTAAGATGCAACGGTTCATTTTCCTTCCCCGCTTTAGCGACCATCGCTTTGATTTCATCCATCGACTTTATCGGATGGCCATTGATTTCCACGATGACATCGCCGACTTTCACTTCAGCATCTTCTCCTGGAGAAGCGACTCCTTCTTTCCCATTAATGGCATGATGTCCGACAACAAGCACCCCTAATGTTTCCAATTGGACACCGATGGATTGACCGCCGGGTATGATTTTCACATCTTCCAAATAAATCGGCTCCAAGTCGGCTATAGAAGACTGTTGTGCATGTACTGAGGAAAACTTGATCCAAGTCGCTTCAAAATCGACGACATTCGGATGGAGAAAAGAAAAGGCGAGAATCACGAATGATACAAACGTTTTTGAACAGGCGGAAGCTGTCCTTTTTTTCTTTATTTTCATGAATGTAACACTCCTCGTTTCTCACCCATACCTGTTTTTTCTTTACTTCTAATTTGAGCGGAGCCGATGTTTTTTAAACTGGTTTTTCATTAGCAAATTGCTTAAGTTTCCCTTGGATATTTATGTACAATTTGAGTAAGCTAAACGCAAAAGATGATAAAAATAAAAAAGCCGGCATAGTTAGTTTCCGGCTTTTTGATGATATTATTCCCTTGAAGTTTCCTTTTTGAATTGTTCTGCAAGATCGAGCATCTCCCTTGCATGATCTTTTGCTGTTTCCGTCAGTTCCGTCCCCGTAATCATCCGGCTCAATTCTTCCATTTGCTGCTCGAGATCAAGCTCAGTGACAGAAGTGGAAGTTCGTCCATCTTTTTCTTCCTTTTCAATGAGCTTATGCGTATCAGCCATAGCGGCCACTTGCGGTAAATGGGTGATGCAAAGCACTTGAGATGTTTTCGATATGTCATATATTTTTTCCGCCATCGCCTGGGCAACCCGACCGCTCACACCTGTATCGACTTCATCAAATATAACGCTTGTGACCCCTTGGTGGTTAGCGAATATTTTTTTCAAGACGAGCATAATCCTGGAAAGTTCTCCGCCGGATGCCACTTTTGTCAAGTCTTTCACAGGCTCTCCCGGATTTGTCGAGATCATGAAACGGATTTCGTCAAAACCATTTTTATGAAGCGTCGGCTCGTTTTTATCATGTTCGAAACTGACTTGGAATGTCGCTTTGTCCAAGTATAGACTTTTCAATTCTTTATGTATTTCTTCCGTCAACTCTTTTGCTGCTTTTTTCCGTAATTCATGCAGATGTTCAGCTTCGAGGAACGCATCTTTTTTGATCTCTTCCATTTCCGCAGCGAGAGTACTCAAATGCGAATCTTTATTTGTTATTTCTTCCAGTTCTTCCTCCACTTTTGCCATAAAAGTGATCATTTCGTTTACCGTTGGACCGTATTTCTTTTTCAAGCGGTTGATTTCATTCAAACGTGCTTCGATTTCATTGAGACGCTCCGGTTGGAATTCCAATTGATCGAGGTAATTCCGAATGTCAAAAGCCATCGCTTCCAATGCATAATAATGGTTTTCCAATTCTTCCGCTTTTTCACCGATGAACGAATCGATGTCTTCCTGTTCATTCAACGCCATCCTCGCTTCATTCAACCAATCCAACCCTTTTCCTTCACCATATAACGCACTATACGTCGTTTGCAGAGCTCGATGGATTTTTTCAAAATTGGCGAGGGAGTTCCTTTCCTTTTCCAAAATCTCATCCTCATCGGGTTTGAGATCCGCTTGTTCCAATTCCTTCAGCTGAAATTCCAGCAAATCTTGACGATGGGCAAGTTCCTGTTCATTTTCACTCAACTGCTTGTATCTTTCCTCAAGTCGATTGTACTTTTCATACAAAGTCATATATTCTTCTTTTGCTTTTCTGATATTTTCGGCGTCGTACATGTCTAAAAATTCGATATGACTCTCCACATCCATTAAAGACTGGGTTTCATGTTGGCTGTGAATGTCAATGAGCCTTTTTCCGAATTCACGTAAAATCGCCAAAGTCACGAGTTTCCCATTCACCCGGCAAATGCTTTTTCCGCTGCTCGTGATCGTCCTTTCGAGAACTACTTGAGCATCGCTTATTTCGATACCATATTGTTTCGCCACTTCATAAATCGGATGTCGAGCAGACTCGATGATGAACAGTCCTTCAATTTCAGCCTTCTTCGCCTGATGGCGGACATAATCAACGGAACCTCTCCCACCGGCAAGAAGTTGGATTGCATCGATGATGATCGACTTCCCTGCTCCCGTTTCCCCTGTCAGGACGGTCAAGCCTTCATTGAATGTGATGGAAACGTCGTCTATAATTGCAAAGTTTTGAATGGATAACTCCGTCAGCATGATTGTCCACCTCTTTTTGAACGTTAAAGCATCTGAAGTAAGCGGTTTTGGATATTTTCCGCATCTTCTTCTTTTTTACAAATGATGAGACACGTATCGTCCCCGCAAATCGTCCCCATGATTTCTTCCCAATCCAAATTGTCGATCAGCACGCCGATCGCATTGGCATTTCCAGGAAGCGTTTTCAATACGACAAAATGGCTTGCATGATCGATGTTTACGAAAGCATCGGCAATGAGTCGTTTCAACTTCTCTTCCGGATTGAACTTCAAATCAGCGGGCAAGCTATATTTATATTTACCGGAAAGTGTCGGTACTTTCACCAAATGGAGTTCTTTAATGTCCCGCGACACGGTCGCTTGCGTCACATTAAAGCCAAGTGCCTTCAGTTCATCGACAAGTTCATCCTGTGTTTCTATTTCATGTTCATTGATCAGTTCCCTTATTTTTATATGTCGCTTCATTTTACTCATTTTTCTTACCTCCATTCGTTTCCTGTCCATTCGTCAATTGTTGGTACGCTTCTATAACTATGTTTTTCAAATCGAAGTCCTTATGTTTTCGGTCGGAATGGGATAGATAGGTCAAATGAGCAAGGAATTCGATATTGCCTCGAGAACCCGTAATCGGAGAATGAGTGATGCCATTCAGCTTGAAACCCTCTTTCTCCGCAAAGTCGACAACTTTTTCGAGCACTTCCAGATGGACATGTTCATCTGTGATGATGCCCCCGGTTTCAACTTGTTCTTTCTTCGCCTCGAACTGTGGTTTGACCAAAGCGATAATATCATTTTCTTCAGTCAACAACTTTTTCAATACCGGTAAAATCAATCGTAACGAAATGAAGGAGACGTCGATTGTTGCAAATCTTGGTTTTCCCTGTTTCAACATATCTTCCGTCACATAGCGGAAATTCGTCCGTTCCATAACATGGACCCGGGGATCGTTCCGCAATTTCCAATCCAACTGATTATAACCGACATCGATCGCATAGACGTATTTCGCACCGTATGTCAACGCACAATCGGTGAATCCCCCGGTGGATGCGCCGATATCGATGACAATTTTATCGGTCAAATCCAATTGGAATTGGTGGATCGCTTTTTCCAATTTCAATCCGCCTCGGCTCACATAGGACGTTTCTTTCTGTTTAATGTGAAGCGGAGTATCTGCTGCAATTTTCATTCCGGGCTTATCGAGCCGTTCCTCTTCAGAAAACACTAATCCCGCCATAATCAGGCGCTTTGCTTTATCCGTGTTTTCAACCAATTTCTTTTCAACGAGTAATTCATCCAAACGTCGTTTCTTTGTCATAATCCTGTTCCTTTGCTTACTTATAAGTATATATTCATTCGGTTTTATGATTTATTATACATCAATTTGTTCCGCGACGAAAATGAAGCCCCTCCCAGTTATTGACACACAAAGAAAACGAAGCTTGAGAAAGGGTACTCCAGCTTCGTTTCAAAATTAATGATCCCGGTTGCTTATATAATCGATCAAAGCATGTAATTGCGAATCTGCGATGTCTGCTGCCGCCAATGCTTGTTTCGCCGCCGAAACATATTCTTCTTTTTTACGGATCGCTCCGTCCAGACCAAGTAAACGTGGATACGTGCTTTTGTTGTTGTCGAGGTCGCTTCCTGCTGGTTTACCCAAGACTTCATCCGTGCCGGTGACATCGAGTATATCGTCCTGGACTTGGAAGATAAGCCCGACATAGTGGGCAAATTCCGTCAAATGGGTCAATTGCTTCTCCGTTGCATTGCCTAAGTATGCTCCTGCATAGACAGCAAATTTCAATAATTCACCGGTCTTCAATTCATGGATTTTTTCCATTTCATCCAAAGATACTGTACGATTTTCAGCTGCCAAATCAAGGATTTGCCCGCCGACCATTCCAAGTGGGCCGCTCGCTTTCGCAAGTTGCTTGACCATTTCTACTTTTTCTGTATCAGACAATAATGGGTCAGTTGCAATCAGTTCAAAACTATACGTGAGCAATGCATCCCCTGCGAGAATGGCTGTCGCTTCATCAAATTTTTTATGATTGGTCAACTGACCCCGGCGATAGTCATCATCATCCATTGCCGGTAAATCATCGTGGATTAACGAATATGTATGGATCATTTCAAGAGCAATTGCTGTGGAAACAGTTTTTTCAATATGTTTTCCAAAAACCTCAAAACTTGCGAAAAGCAAAATCGGGCGGATTCTTTTGCCACCGGCTTGAAGGGAATAAAGCATGGAAGCTTTAAGTTGATCTGGAATCGGAAGTTCTTGAAACCGCTGTTCGATTTCATTTTCCAAAAATTGTTTATGATTGTTTAAATATTCATCGAGCGGTACTCGCATGTTCAGACTTCCTCCTCCAAATCATATGTCGTGATTTCACCATGCTCGTTTAGAATTTTCACCATCTTATCCTGGACATTCTTGATTTTTTCACTGCATAGCTTCGATAAAATCATCCCTTCTTGATAATACTCGATTGCTTTTTCCAGAGGGACGTCCCCGCCTTCTAATTTTTCGACGATTTTTTCCAGTTTTTCCATCGCCTCTTCAAAAGATAGTTTTTCATATTTCTCAGCCATTTGCATTCTCCTTTACATGAAGTACTTTTACATCGATTGTGCCATCCGATAATGTTACATGTATCTCATCATCTTTTTTCACATCGCGTACAGATTTGATGAGTTTTCCTTCCGCATCATAAGGTAAAGCAAAACCCCGCTTCATAATTCCAAGTGGATTCACCAAATCCAATTTATCCAACACGTTCAGTAAATCCCGCTGTTTGCTTTCCATGAGCTGACGCATCAGTCTGTCGTTTTGGGAAACGAGTTGTGACAATTTTTTCCGACCCTCTATTAACTTCTCTTCCGGATGTTGTAAAATGAGCCGTTTCTGCAATGCTTCCAGATCATTTTTCGAATGATTGACTTTCGACTCCAAAATCCGGTCAAGAGCTTCGAGCTGTTGATCTAATTGTTGTTCTTTTTGTTTCAACAGTTCTTGCGGATAGCGGAATGCATAGGAATTAACAAGACTTTCCAAATATCTTTTTTCTCTGTTTAACAATTGATCCATTTCCCGGTTCAAACGCTGGTACAATTGGGATATATAAGTTTGCAAATCATCCCGGGACGGTACGGCAAGTTCTGCCGCTCCTGTCGGTGTTGGAGCACGCAAATCCGCAACAAAATCACTGATCGTTGTATCGGTTTCATGCCCGACCGCTGAAATGACAGGGATGTCGGAATGGTAAATCGCGGTGGCGACGATTTCTTCATTGAAACACCATAATTCTTCGATGGAACCACCGCCCCGACCGACGATGAGCGTATCAATCCCGCCAACTTCATTTGCGGTTTCAATCGCTTTGGCGATGGACTGTGCCCCACGATTCCCTTGGACTTCTGCCGGAAAGATGACCAATTCCACCAACGGGTATCTTCGCTTGATCGTTGTGATGATGTCTCTGACAGCTGCACCAGTGGGTGAAGTGACGATACCGATCCGCTGCGGGAATTTAGGGATCGGTCGTTTTCGTTCCAATGAAAAATAACCTTTTTGTCTCAGTTTTTCCTTCAATTGCTCAAAGGCTAAAAATAATGAACCGATTCCGTCCGGTTCCATTTGTTTAATGTACAATTGGTATTGGCCGGCGGGTTCATAGATACTGACATTTCCCTGGATAAGCACTTTCAAGCCATTTTCCGGATAAAATTTCAAATGGCGGTTGTTGCCGGCAAACATCACAGCTTGGATTTTTGAATGTTCGTCTTTGATCGTCATATACATATGACCACGGCTATGATGGTTGAAATTCGATATTTCCCCGCGCAGCCAAACTTCCTGTAAATGATGATCCATGTCGAGTTTCCGCTTGATGTATCTCGTCAATGCGGTGACCGTTAAATATTTATCCTTCACTATTTGTCAATCCTTTTGCCGCTTTAATCGTATTTGCAAGAAGCATCGTTATCGTCATTGGACCGACTCCTCCAGGCACTGGTGTAATATAGCCTGCCTTCTCGACAACATCGTCAAAATCCACATCTCCCGTCAACTTTCCATCCTTCGTCCGATTGATGCCGACATCGATGATGACTGCTCCTTCTTTGATATGGGATGCATTGATGAAATGTTCTTTTCCGACGGCAACGACAAGAATATCCGCTTCTTTCGTATATTTCGCCATATTCTCCGTTCTCGAATGGCAATAGGTGACAGTGGCATTTTCATTCAATAACAATTGACCGACAGGTTTTCCGACGATATTGCTTCTGCCGATGACGACCGCGTGTTTCCCTTCGATACCAATCCCTTTTGATTTGATCATTTCAATGATGCCGTATGGTGTACATGGTAAAAATCCATCTTCGCCTGCCATCATTTTCCCGATATTAATCGGATGGAAACCATCGACATCTTTTTTCGGATCGATCGTGTCAATCACTTTTTGTTCAGCGATTTGCTCCGGTAAAGGCAACTGGACTAAAATTCCATGGACAGAATCATCTTCATTTAAACGCTCTAATAAAGTGAGCAAATCCGATTCCGTTGTGTCCGCATCGAGCCGGATCAATTCCGAAGCCATGCCAATCTCCGCAGCCGCTTTCTCTTTTCCTTTCACATAAGATAATGAAGCAGGATTATCACCGACAAGGACGACGACGAGCTTCGGTTCGATTCCTTTTTCTTTTAAACGGACGGTTTCATCCGCTAAGTCTTGGCGGATTTGTTTAGACAACTCTTTTCCATTAATGATTTCTGCAGTCAATTTCATTCCCCTTTCTTTTCCGCAATTTTAGATAATACGCCATTAATGAATTTTCCCGATTTTTCTTCACCAAAGCGATTTCCGAGGATGACGGCTTCATTGATGGATACGTTTGTCGGAATATCATCAAGATATTCCAGTTCAAAAGTGGAAAGACGTAAAATCGCTTTTTCCACGGCAGGCAAACGATCCATTGTCCAATTTTCAAGATGTTCAGCAATGATATGATCCAATTGTTCGTGTTTCTCCAACACCCCTTCAATAAGTTGCCGGAGAAAGGAATCATCATCGTTTTCAGCCAAATACTCTTGAAGCATCAGATCAGAGCCATCTGGGTTGATGTCTATTTGAAAGAGAAACTGGAATGCTTTCTCTCTTGCTTCTCGTCGTTTCATGCTGCTTCTCCTTTTTACATGTTCTCTCCAAATCATAACATGTTTCCCTAATCGAATTCCACACTGAGGGATAGGCAAACCTTCCTGTCGAAAAAAAGAAGGCCAAAGTGTTACGCTCTGGCCTTGCTGTTCAATCTTTGTTTATATCCGTTTCTTCATTCTCTTCCATATGAATACCGACAATATGGATGTTGATTTCAGCGATATCCAGTTGAGTCATCGTTTTTAAACTCTGCCGGATATTCGTTTGAAGTTCTTGGGCAACCTTAGGGATGGAGGAACCGAAATTCAAAATGCAGTACAAATCAATCGTGATTCCATCATCCGTCAGATCCACCTTCACCCCTTTGTTATGGCTTTGCTTTCCAAAGCGTTCGATAACCCCTGAAGCAAAGTTACCACGCATCGCATAGAGACCGTCCACTTCCGTCGCAGCGATTCCCGCAATCACTTCGATGACTTCCGGAGCGATTTCGACTTTCCCTAAAGAAGTATCATCGCTTACATTCCATAACCGTTCTTCACTCATACAATCACACCTTTTATAAAAGTTTAGGAGTCATTTTCTGTAATTGGATGTTCTTCTAAAAAGTTTGTATTGAAATCTCCACGTTGAAACACTTCATGCTCCATGATCCGTCGATGGAAAGGAATGGTCGTCTTGACCCCTTCGATGACAAATTCATCCAATGCACGTTTCATTTTCATGATCGCTTCTTCCCTCGTCGGCGCATAAGCGATCAACTTGGCGATCATTGAATCGTAATACGGCGGTATGGTGTATCCGGTGTAGGCCGAAGAGTCGACACGGATACCTAAACCTCCTGGGGCAAGGTACATGTCGATTTTCCCTGGAGACGGCATGAATTGGTTGAACGGATTTTCTGCATTGATTCGGCACTCGATTGCCCAACCGTCATAGGTGATGTCTTCTTGCCTCATGCTTAATTTTTCATTGTTGGCGATCTTGATTTGCTCCTTAATCAAATCAACACCGGTCACCATTTCCGTTACCGGATGTTCCACTTGGATTCTTGTATTCATTTCCATAAAATAAAATTGCTTTGTTTTCCGATCGAATATGAATTCGATTGTACCTGCACCTACATAATCCACCGCTTTTGCAGCATTGATTGCGGCTTCCCCCATTTTTTCCCTGATTTCCGGGGTGATCGCCGGTGAAGGAGTTTCCTCAATCAGTTTTTGTAACCTTCTTTGGACGGTGCAATCCCTTTCTCCTAGATGGATGACGTTTCCATGGTTGTCGGCAAGCACTTGAATTTCCACATGCCGGAAATCTTCAATGAATTTTTCCAAATAGACTCCCGGGTTGCCGAATGCCGTTTCTGCCTCTTTCTGGGTCACACGGATTCCTTTAATCAACTCTTCTTCATTTCTTGCAACACGGATTCCTTTTCCACCGCCACCGGCAGTCGCTTTGATGATTACCGGATAACCGATATTCTCTGCAACTTCAATGGCTTCTTGTTCACTCTCCACAATCCCCTCAGACCCAGGAACGATTGGAACATTCGCTTTCCGCATCGTTTCCCGGGCAACATCTTTAATCCCCATTTTTTGGATCGCTTCTGGCGTCGGACCGATAAAGGTGATATTACACTCTTCACACATCTCGGCAAAATCCGCGTTTTCCGCCAAAAATCCATATCCAGGATGGATGGCGTCCACATCCGTCAATGTTGCGACACTTAAGATGTTTGTGAAGTTCAAATAACTGTCTTTGCTTGAAGCCGGTCCGATGCAATAGGCTTCATCTGCCAGTTGCACATGAAGCGACTCCACATCCGCTTCCGAATAAACGGCGACTGTCTCAATCCCCATTTCTTGGCAAGCACGGATAATCCGGACAGCAATCTCTCCCCTGTTTGCAATCAACACTCTATTAATCAAAGCTTCCATCCCCTTACTTTTTCTTCACACGGAACAATGGTTGACCGTATTCCACCAACTGTTCGTTTTGCACGAGAATTTCAACGATTTCTCCACTCACTTCCGCTTCGATTTCGTTGAAAAGTTTCATTGCTTCGACGATGCATACGATCGTTTGCGGTTCGACTTTACTCCCGACTGTAACGTAAGGATCGTCTTCCGGGGATGGGGCTGCATAAAACGTGCCGACCATCGGTGATACGATTTCATAATCATAATCCACGCTTGTTTCTTGTTTTTCTTCTTGCCCCTCTTTTGTTTCTTCCGTTTCTTTCGTCTGTGTCGGAACCGGTTCAGGCTTTTCTTCTAATTGTGGCGCTTGTTGTACAGCATTGCCTGGATTCACTGCCGGTGCAGAGTTCACTGCCGTAGGGACGACATGATTTCCTTTTTTCAATGTGACTGATGTTCCATTAGATTCATAATTGAATTCTGTAATAGAAGATTGATCGATTAATTTGATGATTTCACGGATTTCTTGTACTTTCAACATCTGTTAACGCACCCCTTGTTTGATTTGTATACGATACTAAATATTTTACTTAATTCAAGCTCTCCTTACAACTTTGTATCAGAGTGCCCATCCGGAAAATCTGATAAACGTAAAATATGTAGTATTCTTCTAATTGAAATTATATCAATAGTTATGGACGATAGCCATTAAAATTACAGCAGCAAGCTCAATAATGGAAATAAAAAGAAACTGGGACAAAGTTGCGAAAAACCGTTTTGTCCCAGTCACTGTGTATGAATCTTTTTTTACAGATGCTTCAATAATTCACTTCAACCGTGATGTCCCGATCAAATTCATCTCTTACTAACTGCATAATCCTTAATGCTTCTTCATCTGTCAATTCGTCGGTGCGAACATGGACGTGCACCTTATCGCCACTGGAACTTCTCACCAACACATCTTCATATTCGGCTTCGGCTAAAATCGTTTGTTCGATGATTTTTTCTTTCATCGCGAGCGTTTCCAGTTCATCAATCCCCCGTAAAGCTTCATCCTTTTCTTCGATGGTCGCTGAGCTGGAGGAAACGATCGATTCGAGGCGGGATTTTTCCATACTCCGGTCATCTTGGATTTCCATCCGGATCGTCGTGAACAATTCATCGCTAGTCACATTCGAAATGTCCGTCACCTCTGCCTCCGGACCGTCTTCAGCATCCGTGTCTGTTTGCACAACATCCGGTTCCGACTGATCAGTCTCTTCCACATTGAATGCCAAATCGTTATCATTCGGCGACATGATGTAGTAAACACTCAATACAATCAATAAACTCAACATCGTCAACAACCAAACCGTTTGTTTTTTCAACATGTTTCTCCTCCTTAATCTTTGGGCAGAACAGAAATCCGATGGGAAGGAACATCAAGGACACTGGATATTGCTTCTATGATTGAACTCCTGACACTTGCCTGTTCCGCGCCTTTTGCCACGACAAAAACACCTCTTACTTCCGGACGTTTCGTTTGCACGAGAATCGGTTTTTCCGTTTCTCCTTGCCTTACGAGGACGATTTGCGAATCCTCCGTCCGATCTTGCACTTCTCTCGTTCCGCCATTTTGATCTTCTTCACTCGTTGTTTGCGTTCCCGAAATGGTGTTACGCTCGTACACTTTTACATCCGATGATTCCAAGTTCACCAACACTTCCGCTTCCGACACACCTCTAATTTTGTTCAACATGTTCACTAAGTCGTTTTCATAACTTCTCGCCAATTGCTCAATTTCAGGCACAATATCGGCGCTTGTTTCTGGCCGCTCCGTTTCCGGTTCTCCGATAGTCGATTCCGGTTCATGTGGCGGTTCTTCCCCTTCCTTATCCGAAAATAGATTGCTGAGAAGCAGTAGTAAAACCCCGGCAAGTCCCAAAATAATAAAGTAACGCAATTTCACCGATGTTTTTCCATCGGCAGATTCCGATGACAGCAACTTATCGAAAAAACGTTTCAAGATGTCCCCCCTTCCCAAATAACGGTAATTTGTTTATCCCTTAGCTCCCATGTATCCCTCAACAAAGTGATGATTGCTTCATCGTCCGTTTCAACATCTTCTGTTTCAGCACCGATGATGATTTCCTCAATCGGTTCCACTTGTCCGTATCCGGCAACTGACGGCTCCAAATATACGATTACTTCTACTAATCCTTCGTATGTTTTTTCTTCTTCATCTTCAAATACAAAATCGATAGCTGTAATTTGCACTTGAAATTCTTCTAGCAATGCTTCATCCGTGAGGGATTTCAATTGGACAGCCATTTCTTCTAAAATATATGCATCATAAGTAGATTCTATTTCATTTTTTTGCATTTCGATGGAATTTTTCATCCGTTCGATTTCGGAATCCGTCTCAAAAACCGTAGTGTATGCATCCCCAATCGCCGCTTCAAAATCCAACTGGAACAACGAAAAAATCGGCTGAAGTAATAAGAGAATAAGAACTAAGCCAAGCACCAGTTTAATATATTTTTTCATCGACAAATCCGGAACCATCAAATCGATGATCGTCGCCACGATAATGAAGAGGATAATTTGCGTTATCCAAGCGGATATGAATTCCATACGGATCACACTACCTTAAAAGAAGCGTCAAATTTGTCGCTGAAACGATGAGGACGATCGCCAATAGAAACATGAATGCGACGGCGAGAAGACAAGCGAGAACATATAAAATATAATTGCTTAGCGTTTGTAATGTGACGATGATCGGGCCTTTTCCGACTGGTTCAAGAACTGCAGCAGCCAATTTGTAGACGAAAGCGATAATCAGGATTTTGCTGGCAGGAAACAAACAGATGAAAAGAATAATAAAAAGGCCGATGATTCCTATCGAATTCTTCAACAATAAACTTGCAGCAAGGATCGTATCCGCCGCTTCCGTAAATGTCCTCCCGATGACGGGAATGAAGTTTCCAGTGATGAATTTCGCCGTCCTCATGGCGACACCGTCTTGAATCGCACTTGCCGCCCCTTGGACAGACATGACTCCGAGAAAAATCGTCAATAGCACGCCTAAACCGCTCACCGCCACCGTCCGCAGTAAATTTGCCAAACTTGTCACTTTGTAATTTTCCGACATGCTGCTTACAATGATGAGCAATGCGGCGAATGACAGTAACGGCAAAGCGAAAAACGTTATGAACAAGCTGATGAAGTGGATCAAAAATATGGTGATCGGATGGAAAAACGACAAGCTGAATACATTTCCAAAGGTCGCCATCAATCCGAGGATGAGCGGGAGTAAGCCGACCATAAAGCTGCCCATCATATCAATCGTTTCTTTCGCATAGGTGACGACTGCAAAAAAGCTTGATAATGCGATGGAAATAAGGACTAAAAACACGACGAAATATGTGATTTTTCCGACGGTGCTTTTCTCAAAAGCTGCATGCATCGTTTGCAGAATGCTCGAAAATATCGTAAGCAGCAGCAAACTTCCGAGCAATTTCCCATGATGGATCAATTCATGGAATAAAAAGTCGAGGACACCTGTAAAAATTGCTTTGATTGAAAATCCATCATTGTCCCGGATTAGGTCGGTAATCGTCGTCCGGGACATCTCCGGAATAAAATCACCGTAGTCATCAGCAAGACGTTCCCAATACTGTTCTATTCCGTCAAATGAAATCTCTTCCAATAAACGGTCGGTCATATCGTTTTCCTCTTCTGCTTGTACATCCCCCGGCAGCCAAATGATACTGAAAAACAAAATGAGAACGAGTGCTTTTTTATTCATATGCTTGCTCCTTAAATCGTAGGAAGAAAACCGACGATCGTTTCTATCACTGCAGTGATGATCGGTATCGCAAGCAATAAGATGAAAATCTTTCCGGCAAGCTCGATATTTTTTGCGATGGAGTCGAGACCGGCATCTTTCGTAATACTTGCCGCTAATTCCGCCAAATAAGCGATACCGATGATTTTCAAAATCGTTTCCAAGTAGAGACCGGATACGTTCGCTTGTTCTCCCAATGATTGGATCACTTCGAAAATAAGACGGATTTGTTGGATGACACTGGCAAAAATCATGATGCCGACAAAAAGGATGATGAAAAAAGCAAAAGTCGGGTTCACGTCTTTTAAAATGATGAACATGATGCTGGCGATGATGGCAATCGTTACAATTTGTAATATATCCATATTTTTTCTCCCCGGAATTTATTCCTTGTCCATCTATAGACAATCAACCGGGACTGTTATCCCGTCCATTCAAAACAGAAAAACCGATCGGATTTGATTGAGCAAATCATTCAACCCATTGATCACAATATAAAGAACAATGATGAATCCGATCAATGTCGCAAACTGTGCAATTTCCTCCTTGCCCATTTGTTTTAAAATCGTATGGATGAGTGCAACGATGATGCCGATTCCTGCAATTTGAAATAACACAGAAATATCGGTGAGCATGCCCATACCCCTTTCTGACTATACGAGCAATATCGCGAGAAATACTCCTAATAGAACACCTAAACTTCTTGCCAGCTTGCTGTATTTATAATGCTCGTCCCGTGCTTCCTCCATTTCCCTGTTCAAATGGGTCAAAGCAAGGCGGATTTGTTTTTGTTGCTGGATGATGTCATGCTGCCCTAAGGAGTTTCCGAACTGTCTCATGATTTCTATTTCATTCGTTTTCAAACTAGTCCAAACAGCTAATCGATCGACTTCTCTATTCCAAACTTCCATAAAGTCTTTTTCACGTGCCATCTCTTCACTGAGCGCCGAAAAAAACTCCTTCATCGGATGAGGCAAATGGGCAGCAATTCTTTCAAAGGCCATTTGTAACGGTATTTGGCTGTACGTAATTTCGGCTTCCAACAATTGCAACGCACTTTCCAACTGTCTAATATGTTTTGGACGTTTTTCAAATTGATTGCTGATATACAAACCGATTGATGTGGAAGCAATGATAAGAAAGAGTGCTCCGATCCATTTCATGTCCATCCATCCCCGAAGGTTTTGATTTTATGGCCGGATTCATCATAAATTTGGATCCGTTGTTTGAAAACCGAACGTTTTCCAAGAACGATGAATCGTTTGAACATATCAGACTGGAGCATATATTTCACAAGTGGCCGGTTTTTGATCGTTTCCAATGAACTTCCATGGATGGAACAAATGATGGTCACACCAGAGTGGATTGCTTCCGACAGTGCATCCACATCTTTCTTGCCGCCGATTTCATCAACGACCATCACTTCCGGGGACATGGAACGGATCATCATCATCATTCCTTCCGCTTTCGGACATGCGTCCATGACATCTGTCCGTAACCCGAGGTCATGTTGAGGAATCCCTTGAATGGAAGCCCCGATTTCCGAACGTTCATCAATGACTGCGACTTTTCTTGCCGGTTCATGTTTCCAACCTGATGAAATGATCCGCACGATATCACGGATCAATGTCGTTTTTCCCGACTGGGGAGGACCGATGATTAACGTATTCAAATAATTTTTTTCAAGGATATACGGAAGAAACGGTTCCGCTACCCCTAATTTTTGTCTTGCAATCCGGATGTTGAAAAACGTTATGTTTTGAATCGCCTGAACGGAACCTGACACTGTATTCACTTTCCCGGCAATACCGACCCGGTGACCGCCTTCTATCGTGATATAGCCTTCGCGTAATTCATTTTCCATCCGATATAAGGAGTATTCACTCAATTGATTGACTAAATATGTGCCCGTTTCCCTTTTTGGTACGAAGTGGTCCATCCACTCCACCCGATCTTCAAAGATCAATTCAATCGGCTGATGGAGCCGAAAACGGATCTCCTCCAACTTGTCCCAGCGGTTGCCGATATGGGCGGCAAGATAGTTTTTCACTTCTAATGGAAATATACGTAAAATTTCTTCCATCGTTTCCGATTCCCCTATCATTTTTGCTTGGACTATATAGAAAATGTATGTCCAATAACCGAAAATATGCTAGTAGCCACCACGTTTATAAACGATGGAATCTGCCGGGAGCAAAAAAAGACCGGATCTTCCAGAAGATCCAGTCCAAATAATTGATGATATCAATTTGTCCTGATTTCTTGACGCATGAAAATGACATAAGCGATAGCGAAACAGATGAGCGTTGCAGCGATTAACCCGGTCAATTGAGGCCAAATGAGCAATAAACTTTGGCTCAGCGGTAATGGACCCGCGATCGCCCCCACCGTTTGTTCCATCGTGAGCGGTCCCAATGAACGGACAGATGGTGATAACAGGATCGTCGTAGCTTCACTGAACAAGTAGTTTGGTGAAAGGCGCAACAAGTTCAGGATGAATTCTTGATGGCTGACGACATCAGAAACAGACGTTACACTTTCCGGTTTTAGAATTGAACCGGATATCAGGTTGATGATGATGGAATAGAACACATTGAAAAACAGCCAAACCCCGATACAAGCTAAAGCAGATGTCGCTGCATTTTTGAAGATGACGGAAAACAAGATTCCCAAGTTCAACCAAAATGCAATATAAATGATACAAACGACAAGAAAACTGAAAATCCGTAAGAACTCCTCCAGTGTCGGAGGTATTCCTAAAATGAGGATCCCGAGCGCTGTGACGACTAATCCCAACGTAAAAAACAACACGACATTAATCATGAGCGCGGCAACAAACTTCGCATTCAGCACATGATCTCGTGGAATCGGTTGGGACATGAGCCGGTTGAGTGTGCCTCGGCTCCGTTCAGAATTGATCGCATCAAATCCGAGGGCAATGCCGAATAACGGACCCAACAATCCGACAAAGGTGATGAATGGCGGAAGTGTTCCGTCAGACACGGTAAACAATTTCAAAAACAAATCGGCATCACCACCGATTCTTTCTGCGTTTCCTGTATCAATGGCGTCAGAAATTGCAGTGATTGCTGTATAGAGAGATCCGAAACAAGCGAGCAATATGATCGCAAGCAGGATAATGATGCGGAAACTACGGATAAAATCAGTCGTTTCTTTCCGTACGATGACCGAAAAAGCTTGTGATTCAAGACGGTCTTGCTCAAATTTTTCCTTTCTATTAATCGTCAAAGTTTTCAACCGTCTAGCGAGATTCACGTACATCACGCCCTTCAAAATAACGATGATAGATTTCGTCAAGTCCAAGATCTTTGTTGGAAAGATGGTAAAGGGAAGCACCGGAATCGACTATTGTCTTTGCAATCACTGCAGTCACATTTTCATTCACATAAATGTCGAGTCCGGATTCCGTGCGCTCCACTTTTTTCACATTGTTGATTTTCCGAATTCGCTCGATCAACACATCATCGATTGGGGAAGCTTCCACTTGGATCGTCATCGTTTCTTCATCAAACAATTGTTTGGAAAGAGATTCTATTGTCCCGTGAGCAAGCAATTCTCCTTTCACAAATATACCGACACGATCGCAAATTTTCTGGACTTGATGCAAATGGTGGGATGATAGTAAAACTGTTATATTCTCTTCTTGACTCAATGTCCGGATTAATTGCAACAATTCCCGAACACCTTCCGGGTCAATGCCGAGGGTCGGTTCATCGAGAATGATGACTTCAGGATCTTTCATCAAAACATCCGCCAACCCTAACCGTTGTTTCATCCCCCGGGAATATTTCCCGGTTTTCTTATCTGCCGCATCTGTCAAATTCACTTTTTCCAATAGATAAGCTGCTCGTTTTTCCGCTTTCTTCCTTGGGATTTGATTCAATTCCGCCGTATAAATCAAATTTTCCCTGCCGGTCATGTTTTGATAAAAGCCGACATTATCGGGAAGGTAGCCGACTTTCCGTTTCACGTCAATCGGGTTTCTCACCGAGTCAATTCCGGCAACCCGGATTTTTCCTTCCGTCGGCTCACTTAACCCGAGGATCATTAATATCGTCGTCGTTTTTCCTGCTCCATTCGGTCCTAATAAACCGAAAATTTCTCCCTTATTGATTTTGAGGGTCAGTTTGTTCACGGCATACTGGTCGTCGTAAGTTTTACTCACTTTATCCAGTTCGATGATCGGTTGTGTCACCCTCATCTCCTCCCGTATTTTCTCATCAAGTAATAAATGCCGACGACAATCGCCCCGATAATTAAAATGCTCACGATTCCCCAAGCGGTGGAAGTTTTTACGGATACCCGAATGTCGGCTTCAGCAGATGTTTCTTGGGCAGATGCAGTGAAAGTTGTGACATAATCACCTGCAATCGCTTCATTAGAAGCTGTCAACGTCGCTTTCACAGTCGCCGATTCACCTGGCCCAATTTCCGGGATGGTGCTATTATCGAATTCCGTTTCCCAATCCGTTGGTGTGGAAGCCGATAATTCAACATTTGTCACAGGAGCGGTTCCATTGTTTTGGATCACTAAGTCGATGACACGGTCTCCTCCTGCTTGGATATCTGTACTCAACGTCTCATTCTGCGTCGTCAATACAAGATCATAGGAACCGGTGATTACGGTTTCCAATGTCGTTTCAGCTTGTGTACCGCTTCCGGCTGCTGATACTTCAATTTCATACGTGTCGGCACTCGCATTTTCCGGTGGAATGACATCGATCGTCAAATCTTTTTCACTATTCGGTTCCACCGTAATGGAGGTGATGTTGTCACCACCGGATTTGAATACGACAGCCCAACCTTCAGGAGCGTTCGCGGTCAAAGCGTAGTTTTGTTCATTTGCCGTACGGTTCCGGATCGTTGCTGAATAGGAAAAAGATGAATCGGTTTGGCCTTGTAAGTTCGGTTGATCGACATTCAGCTCAGTCGCATCTGTCCCTTCTTCCGTAAGTGTAACGATGAATGGTAATGTCGAACGGTTACCGTTTTGATCGGTAGCGACAAGTGTGAATTCATAATCTTCTTGTTCCACATCAAAAGGAACATTCACTTCAACAGATAAAGACTCTTCTTCATTTCCCCGGACAGAAAGTTGTTGTACTGCTTTTCCGCCGGATGTGATTTGATACTCCCATCCTTCCGGCAGACCTTGCATGTCAAAGGTCAAATGCTGAATGTCATCTCCATCATTGATGACATCGACTGAATAATCAATCGTTTCTCCCGGTGTTACGGCAAGTCCCGTATAAGGGGTGTAAAGCAATACTTGCGCTGATGCCGGGTTTGCCCCGAGAGCAAACAACAATAAAGATAAAGCAAGCATAAGTGAAATTTTCTTTTTCAATGTACTCATCCTTCCTTTTTCTTTATTCATAATAGGTACGCATGAGCGGTCATTTTGGATTTATTTATAGAAAAAATATTGTAAAATATGGATAAAGATATTTTTATTCGAAACATAGAGGAATTGACTATCGATGGAGGCGAGACAATGTGGATGAAAAAGAAAGTGTCCGTCTGATGAAAAAAATCCAGGAAGGATCCAGAGAATCTTTCAACGATTTTTACGACAAACACATTGCTTTCGTTTACCACATTGCCCTGAAATTCGTCAGGAATGAACAAGAAGCGGAAGATATTTGCCATGACGTGTTTCTCGATGTTTTGCAAAATTTAAAGCAATACGATGCCGATCGGGGAAGCGTAAAAGCATGGCTCGCAGTAAAAACGAAAAGCAAGTCGATCGACCGACTCCGAAAAAAGAAACCACTCCTCGTCAACAAATTGGAAGAAATCGATATGAGAAAAGTGACAGGGGTGGACGTCCAAGTTTTGCAATCGATTGAGAAGAACATGATTTTGGAAGCATTGAAAGAACTTCCGGAGAAACAAAGAAAAGCGATCTATTTATCGTATTTCCAAGGGGAGACCCATCGTTCGATCGCGGATCAAATGAAGAAACCGCTCGGTTCAGTGAAATCTTTCATCCGCTACGGTTTGAATAACTTGCGTAAACAAAAACCCATCATCCATTGGTTGGAGTCAGATGGGGGTGGAAAACAACAATGACAAAAAAACATATTCCAGAAGAAAAGCTGATCGACTATATTTTAGGAAATGCTTCCATTAAGGAGAAACGGAGCATCGGTCACCATTTGAAACATTGTCGAGAATGTGGATTGACTTTCAAATATTGGAAAGATACGCTGCAAGAAGAAACGCTGGAAAAACCGTCAACCAGTTTAAGGGAAAGGATATGGCAAAGCATCCAGAAGAAAAAGAGAGACAAGTTTTATAAAAAAAGGCCACTCGTCTATGCGGGAGCAAGCATGCTCGCAATTACGGCTATTATCATGAGCTTGATTGCTTATAAAGGATCTATCGATCAATTGTCTTTCTTTGGAGCGGATGACGCTTCGACATATCAAGTCGTGCATAATAAAGAAATCAACGAAAGCGACATCCGGTTGACGAATGATACGAAACGGCTCGATGTCATCCCCTACACCACCGATTTTCCGAATGTAACCGGGAATATGTGGGTAAACGACAAAAATAAAGAAGTCCTGCTTCGGGTGGAAGGTTTGAAAAACTATTCCGAATACGACTATCAGTTGTGGTTCATTTATGATGATAATGATATGCATGCGGAAATTCTCCCCATTGATAACGGTTCGACGACGATTTATGTAAAAGGAATGGAAGTGGAAAATTTTAAAATCGTCAAAGCGAGCTTAGAGCCGCTTGGAGGCAGCAAGAAACCTACAGGCCCGGATTTGTTCATCATACCGGTGAAATCGAATCGTTAATCTATTGAAAATAATAAATGGTTCCGAAAAGTCGGAACCATTTATTATTTTTACACGACATCAATTCGCACGGGAAACATATTTTCCATCAGCGGTGCTGATGACTAACACATCACCCGTATTTACAAACAGAGGCACTTGCACCGTCAAACCGGTTTCCAATTTGGCAGGCTTGGAACCGCCGCTTACGGTATCCCCTTTCAGCCCCGGTTCTGTCTCTACCACTTCAAGTTCGACGTTTTTAGGCAAATCGACCCCCAAAACTTCACCTTCATAAGAAATGACAGTCACTTCCATATTTTCTTTGATGAATTGCAACTCATGTTCCAAGCGGCTTCCTGGAATCTCAATTTGTTCGTACGTATTCAAGTCCATAAACGTATGGGATTCGCCGGAAGCATAGAGATATTGCATTTTATTCGTTTCTATGTGCGCTCGTGCCACTTTTTCGCCGGCACGGAATGTTTTGTCTTGGATGTTGCCATTCCGTAAGTTTCGCAATTTTGAACGGACGAACGCCGCACCTTTTCCAGGCTTTACGTGTTGGAATTCGATGACTTGTAAAATCTCACCGTCCACTTCAATGGTGAGACCTGTTTTAAAATCGTTAACTGAAATCATAGTATACCTCCTAAAATATTAAAGTTGGATGAATTCTTTCGTTGAAAATGTCAAGCGCTCATTGCCACTCTCCGTAATGACAATGTCGTCTTCGATCCGGCAACCGCCAAGACCTTGTACATAAATGCCAGGTTCCACGGTGACGACCATTCCCGGTTTCAAGACATCATCCGAACGATGGGATAATCTTGGTGCTTCATGGACTTCCATTCCGAGGCCGTGTCCTGTCGAGTGGCCGAAGTTTCCACCATATCCCATTTCCTTGATGTAATCCCTTGTGATTGCATCCGCTTCCCGGCCGGTCATCCCTGCTCTGATTTTCTTTACCCCACGCATATTCGCTTCTAAGACGATATCATAGATTTTTCGAAGTTCATCGCTCACTTCACCTACGGCCACCGTCCGCGTTATGTCAGAACAATATCCTTCATAAAGTGCGCCATAATCCAAAGTGACGAGCTCCCCGGATTGGATTTCTTTTTCAGAAGCGACACCATGCGGCATGGCAGAACGGTAACCGGAAGCGACAATCGTGTCGAAACTGGAAGAATCTGCGCCTTGTTTGCGCATGAAAAATTCAAGCTCATTAGCGATTTCAATTTCTTTCACACCAGGCATAATGAAAGACTGAATGTGGAGAAATGCATCGTCCGCAATTTTTGCAGCCTTTTTCATAATTGCCAATTCTTCTTCCGTTTTCACCATGCGTAATTCTTCGACAAGCCCACTTACAGGTACGAGTTCCACCTCGAACGTTTTTCGATATGTTTCATATTGGGCATATGTAATATAGTCCTTTTCAAATCCAACCCGTTTGACATTCATCGCTTTCAATTGCTCATTGACTTCCACTTCAATCGCTTGTTCGTGCTCGATCACTTGGAACCCTTTCGCCTGTTTTTCCGCTTGTTCCGTATAGCGGAAGTCCGTAATGAAACGGGCATCTTTTTCGGAAACAAGTACGACTCCCGCACTTCCCGTGAAACCACTAATATATCGTCTGTTGATCGGACTGGCTATGATCATGGCATCTAAGTCATGTTCCAAAAGTTTTTCTCTTAATTTTTGCAATTTGACCATTTTCTGAATACCCTCTCTCCATGCATCAGTGATATACCTTGTGATTTTTAGTGTATCATAATGCTGGAGGGAATGGTAACTTTTTTAGAAGGCGTCAAGTTTCCGTCTTCCGTTTCAGCATACGGATCACTGTTTCATGATAATTGTAAGCTATGGAATATCCGACAAAAACACCGTATAATATAAATATGCAAATGCTTGTCACCCATGTTTCATGCCGGAGTTCGTACATCGGTTTAGTATACGTAAGCATGGGTTGTAACAAGAAAAATACGATTGCCCATAAAACGATGCCAAACCCGACACCTACCCATACAGAATGGATTCTTTTCAGTGTAACGAAATAGAATATTGCAGGAATCAAGGAAAGGATTCCCGCAATCAGGATGGAAATGAGGTGTCCGCTGAACTGGTCCGTCCATTCTTTGTGAAACCATGGCTTTAAAAAATATGTTTTTGGTGCAATTTCCGTAAAGTTGAAATAATATGCGACGGCAAAACAAGCGCTCCAGAGGATGCCGCCTATCCATCCGATGAAGATTGCTTGTCCGAACAATTTCCTTGACAGTTTTCGGATACTTTCATTTTGGGTATTTTTCACCTCTGATCACCCCCATTTCTAGTATGACCTGACATTCCGTTTCTATAATGGGAGTTTGAGAAAACTGTCATGATATTGTTGAAAACGTCAACAATAACAAGCCGTTTCATCCTGTCATCTTTAGTACAATAGAAACAGGAGAACATTTACCTATATCTATGCGCCATTTTCGGTAAATTCAGGAATGTATAGTTTTCTAAAAGAAGTTAAGACTGGTAATGTTTCCATTTGGAGCCTAAAGTAGTTTCCGAGTTTCTTGCGACTTGAATGTGGTATAGAGCAAGTAAACGGATAGTACGGAGAAAAGGAGGTTTCAAGATGAACCGCGGGAAAATATTCCTATATATCTTCATCTTCTTCGCAGCTTTTGGATTGATCACGCAACTTTTTGGAAATACATTCCGATTTCTCTTCGGACTACTCATGATGGTCGGTTTTGCAGTCGTCCTATTTGCGTTGTTTTATTTTCTCATCAACCGTTCGGCAGGGCAAAGTAATGAAATGAAAAAATACCGCCAAGCAGTAAAACAGTCCAAATCGAAATACAACACAACCGCACCAAAGTACAATGTAAAAACCTCTGCTATGAAACGAACATCCAACATTCGACGCAAAGGGAGAAGACGCCCGACCCACCTGCGCGTAATTGAAGGGAACAAATCCAAAACGAAATCAAAAGAAAATGACCGAGTCACTTTTTAAGGCACTCGGTCTATTCTTTTATTTCGGCCATTTAGCGAGAAACAAATCTGCTCTTTCCTTCCCGATTTCCGCAAGCTCATTTTTCAGTCCATCGGATATGTTGAAATCTGTTGCCGACAAATCACCGACCGGAACAAATAGAACATTATTCTCTTCCGCTTTGGAAATGTAACGCATATCATGAGCTTTTTTCATCGTTACAAACAATGCATAATACATATTGAAAGCATTCGTTATCTTCTGAGGTTCCATCGTTTCCTCTTTTTCTGTCAGTTTCACCCCAAGAACCGGACGCAATTGTTTTTTCCTGCCGAATATCCATAATGGGAAATTACTCAATAGGCCACCATCGACAATGAAACTTTTTTTCGTCCCATTCCCGAATATTTTTTTAGGCATGAAGAAAAACGGAAATCCGGCACTCATCCGTACCGCCCGCGCAACTGGAAACCGCTTTGGTTGAATTCCATAATACGTTTCGAGATCATCGGGAAAAACGACGAGCCTTCCTAAAGACAAATCACTGGCAATGACCTTCAAATAACCATCTTGTAAATCTTGAAATGTATGGATGTTTTTAGCAGCCAATTTTTCCGTCAACCATTCTTCCAGTTTATTTCCTTTATAAATACCCATTTGAAAATACAAAAACGCCCATTTCAGAAACGGCAAATATTTCGTCACAACAGGCGCATCCATAAACGTTTTCACATCCAATTCGTGAATCATCTCTTCAATTTCTTCATATGAATAACGTGCGGCAATCAGTGCAGAAACGATCGCTCCGGCGGAAGTGCCGGCTACCCGTTCCAGTGTGAGGTTATGTTCATCGATGCTTTTCAATACCCCTAAATAGGCGTATGCCTTCACACCACCACCCGAAAATACCGCATCAATCCGCATCCCTCTCCCCCTTCATTTGACGTTACTATATTTGTACGAAAAAACAGAGTCATTTTAGAACTTGTTTTCATTATTTTCTTATGCCATAACAAATTGGGGAAGGAAATGATTGAATTGACCTGAATACATACCATAACTGAATCAACGGCCAGCAGTGTCCAGCAAAAATTAAAAACACGCAGGGAGGAGATTCACTTCTCTTCCTGCGTGATTTGTTTACTTTTCGATGTTTGCTGGATTTTTTGCAAATCCTTCAATCTGTTTTCATCTTCTTTAAAATATGAGACTAAATCATTGATGCGATCGATGGAATTCCAGCTTAAATGATGCTCGATCCCTTCCACATCGTTATAGATGTTTTCCTCATCCACACCGATAATTTCAAGGAATTCTTCCAATAGGTCGTGCCGATAAAGCAATCGTTTTCCTACTTCTTTTCCCTTTGCCGTTAAAACGAAGCCGCGATATTTTTCATAGTCGACAAAATTGCTTCTATCCAATTTTTGGATCATTTTTGTCACGGATGATGGATGCACTTCCAATTCTTCGGCAATATCGGTGACAGTCACAAATCCTTTTTTTTCCATCAAATAATATATCTGTTCAATATAATCTTCCATACTCGGTGTCGGCATGGCTTCACCTCGTTAAAATTAATCGTGCATCTTTTTTTATGCGACGCAACATTTTTCCACATTTTTATATTAGCGTAAAAACAACATTTTAACAAGCATAAACGAAAGTGTGGCAAGTATAATCGACTATGTTTTCCCCAAATGGCAACTTTATTGGAAGAAAAAACCGCGGACTTGACAAGTTCCCGCTATAAAAAAATGATTCTTCCACCACCTACTATTGCCACTATTAGGAGTCGAAGCTATAAGAATTGTGACAATTCCGGAGATTCAAGCGTATAATTAACTAGATTTTTGTATATCCATTTTAACTGTTAAGTTTAACTCGTATGTTCAGCCACAAGTAAGCGGCCATTCAACATGACTTCCCTTTAGCCAATAAAAAACCCCTTCAGAATAATCTAAAGGGGTGAAAAGTTAAGCTGTTTATTTTATAATCCACATTTCAACTGGGCACCGCATTTTGTACACGTATTGCAGCCACCGATTTCTTCCACACTACCTTCCCGGCAAACCGGACAAGTATCTCCGATTTCATTGCCGATTTTCACATTAGTAGAATCCAACTCTTGGATGGTATCCATCAAGACAACTTTAGGCTTTTCGTCTTCAAATAGTTCGGCTTGTTCCCCTACTTCATTTTCCTCGGCTTTCAACGTCAACACTTGCGAATCACGGCTTCCGTCCACGTAAACGGTGCCGCCTTTAGCTCCGCCTTTGTATAGACGGCGGTAAACCCGTTCGACTTCTTCCACCGTGTAACCCTTAGGTGCGTTTACCGTTTTGGAAATGGAACTGTCCACCCAACGTTGGATGACACATTGGGTATCCGCATGTTCTTCCGGTGAAAGATCCATGGACGATACAAACCATTCCGGCAAGTCGTCCGGATCTGCATCAGGGTTTTTCTCCAAATATTCATCGACGATAGCGGCGTTTACTTCGATGAATTTGCCAAGTCGGCCGCTTCGGTAATAGGAAAAGGAGAAATACGGTTCCAGTCCGGTGGAAACCCCGACCATTGTACCAGTGCTTCCTGTCGGTGCCACGGTCAATAAATGGGAGTTGCGGATGCCATATTTCAAAATATCTTGGCGGATGTCTTCCGGCATGGTTTTCATATAGCCGGTGTTGATGAACTTCTTCCGCAATTCCATCGTCTCTTCTTCGGTCTCACCGACGAGGAACGGGAAGCTTCCCTTTTCTTTCGCAAGTTCGATGGACGTACGGTATGCAGTCGTTGCGATCGTTTCAAAAACTTTGTCGACGAGCTCGTTCCCTTCTTTCGAGCCATATCTCGTTTCACAGTAGATAAGCAAGTCATGCAGTCCCATCACACCTAAACCGATACGACGTTCGCCCAACGCTTGTTTACGGTTTTCTTCCAGGAAATACGGAGTCGCATCAATGACGTTGTCCTGCATTCTGACACCGACTCTCACCGTTTCTTTCAATTTTTCAAAATCGACGGTTTTATTTTCTTTATCAGCCATTTGTGCGAGGTTGACTGCAGCCAGGTTGCATACACTATATGGCGCAAGCGGCTGTTCTCCACATGGATTGGTTGCGACGACTTGCTGGCCATAAGCAGAGGCGTTTGTCATTTCATTCGCATTGTCGATAAAGAAAATTCCCGGCTCAGCGGAATACGTCGCACAAATATTGATCAAATTCCAAAGTTCCCGTGCACGGATCCGTCGATAAACTTTGACGCCGTAACCCATTTCTTCCCACTTACGGACGTCACCGACTTTGTGCCAAAGTTCGTTGTAAGCTTTCATTTCTTCTTCTGTATAGTTTTCCACATCCGGGAAGCGAAGTTCATACATGTCGTCATTTTCCACCGCTTCCATGAATTCTTTCGTAATGCAGACGGAAATGTTCGCCCCAGTCAGAAAGTCCGGATTGTGGACACTGTAAGTTCCGCCATCCCGCAACTTCTCTTCAGCTTCACGCATCGCTTCCGGTGTAAAACCACCCATTCCCGGTCGGTATTTGTAATTTAAAACACTCGTATACAAATCCACTTCCGTTTCGGTAAGCGGTGTGAATTTCAGTTTATCTTTTGCCAGTTGTTTGATTTGTTCATCCTCCATATTCTCGATCAAGTATCGCAATATCCGAGGATTTTGCATTTTGGAGATGATGAATTCGATGATATCCGGATGCGAATCGACAAGCATGATCATTTGCGCACCGCGTCTCGAACCGCCTTGTTCAACCAGATGGGTCAGTTTGGCGATGTCATCGAGCCAAGAAACGGAACCGGATGATTTTCCATTCACACCCCGTGCCAATGTATTCCGCGGACGTAAAGTGGACCCGTTCGTTCCGACTCCACCGCCACGGGACATGATCTCCATCACTTGTTTCCGATGATCGGAAATCCCTTCCCGTGAATCTTTAACATAAGGCATGACATAACAGTTGAAATACGTCACATCCGTCTTTGCCCCGGCACCGTACAAAACGCGCCCAGCAGGCACGAAGTTCATACTGGCCAATTCCTTATAAAACTTTTCAAACGCCTCTTTCCGTTTTTCTTCCGTTTTTTCCACTGCGGATAGACCGGTTGCATTCCGTTTGGCGATTTGCTCGTAAAAGATTTCCAAAGGTTTATCGATGACATCAAGGGATCGCGTGACGACACCTGTATTGATTTCCTCTTCATCATCCAAGGATGAAATGAATTCATCCAATACTTTTACGTCCGCTTCATTGTTTTCCCAATCGATTGATTGAATGAAACCTAAGCCTCTTGCAGGAAATTTCGGATCGGATTTGACGGTGAGAACGACAAAATCCCCGACTTTCAATGTGCGTTTCTCCGTATCTTTGTAGGAATACCTGTCCAACATGACAAGTCTGGAAACCCCGCTATGTGTGATCTTCATATCACTTGTAATTGGATGTACTGCATCAAATAATTCAATATCCTTATTCAACGATGCAATATCGATACCATCAACTTTTTCCACTAATGTCGACATGAAATCGCTCCCCTTTTCCATCATTTTATTTCAATTTATGTTATAATAACTTAGTACCCTTTTTATATCATAGTACAACAATATGTAGTGTCAAGTCGCATGTCATAATACTATATATTGTGATTAAAACTTATAATCATTTTTTTGTCAAGAGGTGAAATTCTTTTCAAACGACAAAAAACGAGGGAAAACTTTGGCAAATCGATATTTCTCTTGTATTAAATTTTTTTGTCCCAATCGATTTCTTAAAAAGTTTGAAAGGAAATGAAAGTATTTTATAATGTATAGAGAGATACATTATAAGACGGGGGAAATAAAAATGGCAATTTTAATCATCGTTTTGGTCATTTTATTGACCGTTTTCGTTTTCCGTCATTACAGACAGAAAATGTACTTGAAAGTATTGACCCAAGATCAATGGATCGAAGGTTACCGGAAAGCACAACTGATCGATGTCCGTGAACCACAGGAATATGAAGCCGGTCATATTTTAGGTGCGCGAAACATCCCGGTCACCCAATTGAAACATCGGCTCGTAGAAATACGGAAGGACAAGCCGGTTTATTTATACTGCCAAAAAAGCAGCCGTTCAGCCCGGGCCGCACAAATCTTGCATAAAAACGGGTATAAAGAACTTTACCAGTTGAAAGGCGGCTTTAAAAATTGGACCGGAAAAATCAAAACGAAAACAAGAAGTTATTAACGATTAAAGCTGTACAGAACGACCGACAACCGGTCATTCCGTACAGCTTTTATAATTGGTGCAAATGCGTCCACTCACTCTTCAGGCGAGTAACGCAAAATCGGTTTCCGTGCAGCGGTCGTTTCGTCCATCCGCTTCACAATCGTATTGTGAGGTGCTTCTTGAACGATTTCCGAATCGTTTTCCGCTTCATCGGCGATTTGCAGCATCACATCGATGAACTCATCCAAGATCTCTTTCGACTCGGTTTCCGTCGGTTCGATCATCATCGCTTCTTCGACAATCAATGGGAAATAGACCGTCGGCGGATGAAAACCGAAGTCCAGGAGACGTTTAGCGATATCCAATGTGCGCACACCGAGTTTTTTCTGCTTTTTGCCGGAAAGGACAAACTCATGCATACAATGCTGTTTGTATGGCAATTCATAAGCATTTTCCAGTTTGCGCATCATATAGTTCGCATTCAAGACCGCGTATTCGCTGGCTTTTTTCAGTCCTTCAGCACCCATTGTGCGGATATACGTATATGCCCGCAAATTGATGCCGAAATTTCCGTAATATGCTTTAATACGGCCGATGGATTGTGGACGATCATAATCCAGTTTGAATTCGTCATCTTCCTTCACAATGACCGGTTTCGGCAAAAATGGTGCAAGTTCTTCCGATACGAGAACAGGTCCTGAACCCGGACCACCTCCACCGTGGGGACCGGTAAATGTCTTATGAAGATTCAAGTGGACCGCATCAAAGCCCATGTCTCCCGGTCTTGTATAGCCCATGATCGCGTTCAGGTTGGCTCCGTCATAATACATTTTCCCACCGACACCATGGATGATTTCCGCCATTTCCATGATTTCTTTTTCGAATAGCCCCAACGTGTTCGGGTTCGTCAACATCAATGCGGCCGTGTTTTCATCTGCAACTTTTTTCAAATCTTCAATATCGACAAGTCCCTCATCATTGGATTTTACCGTTACTGCTTCAAATCCCGCCACGGCAGCTGATGCCGGATTCGTTCCATGAGCCGAGTCGGGTACAATCACTTTCGTGCGGTGGTGATCTCCATTCGCTTCATGGTAAGCTCGGATCATCATGAGGGCCGCCCACTCTCCATGGGCACCGGCAGCCGATTGTAGTGATGCGGCATGCATTCCGGTGATTTCTTTTAAAGCCTGTTCCAGATCATACATCATTTCGAGTGCGCCTTGCACTGATTTAGGGTCTTGATACGGATGAATATGCGTGAAACCCGGTAAACGAGCGACATCTTCATTAATTTTTGGGTTGTATTTCATCGTACAAGAGCCGAGTGGATAAAATCCGGAATCCACCCCATAGTTCCTGTTGGAAAGTCCCGTGTAATGACGCATGATTTCCAGTTCACTTACTTCCGGCAGGTTAGGCGCATCTTTCCTGATGTATTCATCTTCAAATTCCTCATCGAGATCGATATCTTCCACATCGAGATCCGGTAGGCTATAACTTGTCCTACCTTCTTTGCTGCGTTCAAAAATCAGCGGAAAATCTTGTTTAGCCATTGATATCCCCCACTTCCTTGACGAATTGGTCGATTTCTTCCTTCGTGCGGATTTCCGTGACGGCAACCAACATAGCGTTCTCCAATTCCGGGAAATCACGTCCGAGATCATATCCACCGATGATGCCCTTATCCAATAAAGCGTCATTCACCTCAGCGACGGACTTATCCAATTGAATGACAAATTCATTGAAAAATGGCCGTTCAAACAAAACTTGGATGCCGGCTACTTCAAATTTTTTCTTTGCGTAACGGGCTTTTTTCATATTGAGTTCCGCCATCTTTTTCAATCCATATTTTCCGATGGAACTCATGGCGACAGAACTTGCCAAAGCGTTCAACGCTTGGTTGGAACAAATATTGGATGTCGCTTTATCTCTGCGGATATGTTGTTCTCTCGCTTGTAAGGTCAAAACATATCCCCGGACGCCGTTTTCATCTGTCGTTTGCCCGACAAGACGGCCTGGAGTTTTCCGCATCAATTTCTTCGTCGTTGCAAAGTAGCCGCAATGTGGACCGCCAAATTGCGCAGGAATTCCAAACACTTGTGTGTCACCGACGACGACATCGGCACCGAATTCACCCGGTGGAGTCAAATAGCCTAAAGCCAACGGGTTAGCGGAGACGATGAGCATCGTTTTCTTCTGTTGATCGATGATGTTGCGGATTTCCGCTAACGGTTCCACTTGACCGAAAAAGTTCGGGTATTGGACGACAACGCCTGCCACATCCTCATCCAACGCTTCTTGCAACGCCTCTGTATCGGTCACACCATCTTTGAAGTCAACTTCGACGATTTCCACATCTTGACCACTTGCGTAAGTTTTTACAACAGCAAGGGATTCCGGGTGGATGGCTTTTGAAACGAGCACTTTCTTCCGCTTCGTATAATCAGCGCTTAAATTGACCGCTTCGCCTAAAGCGGTTGCGCCGTCATACATGGAGGAGTTGGCGAGATCCATACCGGTCAATTCTGCGATCATCGTTTGGAATTCGAAAATCGCTTGCAATTCGCCCTGGGAAATTTCCGGCTGATATGGTGTATAAGCTGTGTAAAATTCCGAGCGGGAAATGACATGGTCGACGACGGATGGAATGTAATGATCATACACTCCTGCTCCTAAGAAAGAACTGTATTCTTTCAAATTGATGTTTTTCTTGGACATCTCCGTCAGTTCTTTCATCAATTCATATTCATTTTTTGGCGGCTTTAAATTCAATTCACCCTTGAAACGAACTTCTTCCGGGATGGCGGAAAAAAGTTCGTCAGTGGATTCGACTCCAATCGCATTCAACATTTCTTTTTTGTCTTCTTCCGTCATTGGCAAATAACGAAATTCCATGAAATGACCTCCTTATTTTTCTCGTTTATAAAAAGGTGTTGGAACTATTTTCGCCTTCAATTTCCGTTTTCTGACTTGTACCGTCACTTCTGTGCCGATTTCCGCATATTCCGTTTGAATCAAGACGTTCCCGATGTTTTTCTGTAACGTCGGGGATTGGGTGCCGGTCGTCACCTCACCGACCACTTGATCATCGACAAGCACATCATAACCTGTACGCGGAATCCCTTTATCAATCATTTCAATACCGACGATTTTTCTTTCCGTACCATGTTCGATTTGTTTTTGGAGTGCTTCTTTTCCAATGAAATCCGTTTCTTTATCCACCTTCACCGCAAATTTAAGTCCAGCTTCAATCGGTGAAATCGTTTCGGAAAGCTCTTGGCCGTAAAGCGGTAAGCCTGCTTCAAAACGGAGTGTATCCCTGGCACCCAATCCCGCCGGAACCATTCCGTCTCCTTTCCCTGCTTCCAAAAGCGCATTCCAAAGATCGGCAGCACTTTCCGGAGAGACATAAACTTCAAACCCATCTTCACCGGTGTATCCAGAACGTGAAACCATCGTTGCGTCGGATATTCCTTCAAATTCTACTTCGGTTTCAAAACAGAACGAATTGATTTGCGATAAATCCGTGTCGGTCAATTGTTGTAATGTTTTTTCCGCAAGTGGGCCTTGAATCGCCAGGATACTGTAATGGTCAGATTCATCGATGATTTCGACTTTTTCATTCGGATACGTGTTATGTTCCACTAACCAATTGTAATCCTTCTCTATATTCGCAGCGTTTACGACGAGCAAATAATGTTCTTCTTCCAGCATGTAAATGATTAAGTCATCAACGACTCCGCCATTTTCATTGCAAAGAAACGTATATTGCGCCCGTTTTGGAGTCAACCTGTCAAGGTCATTCGTCGTCATCGTTTGCAGGAACTGCTTCGCTTCCGGTCCTTTCACTTTGATTTCCCCCATGTGGGAAACATCGAATAATCCCGCTGTCGTTCTTGTCGCATGGTGTTCATCCTTGATTCCAGAGAACTGTACAGGCAAATCCCACCCCCCGAAATCGATTGTTTTTGCTCCGTATTTCTCATATTCCGGAAAAATCGGAGTCCTTTTCAATGTCGTCAAATCTCCCACTCCTCTCCTTTTTAACATGAAGATGTATTATAAATCTGAACATTTAATTGTATATTCAGATTTTTCAAACACAAAAAATAGAGATTCTTTAGTCGCTAAAGAAATCTCTGTCCTTTTACCAGAAAGTTGCATATCTGCAATTAGCAGACACTTGCATCTTGGGTGGTTTACAAAATGTAAACGCTCTCCAGAGTTGTGTCCGGTAAGAGTTCTTTTGCCTGAGAGATTCGTCCCCTTGACTTGCTCCTTCGGCGTTACACCAAAGTGTAAACTCTCCCCTTACCATCATCCACGGCATATATTTTTGTTTTATGGAAAAGCTACGTTAAGAAATGGAATAAATCCATCTTTGCCTTGAATAATACCATATTTTTTACAAAAGGTATAGTAAAAACCAAATTTTATTATGTAAAAAGAGGTGGAACATATGGATTTCATAAAAATGAAGACCGATGATGTCTTTATAGAAGAGCTGGAAAAAAGACTGGAAAACGACGGTCCTTTCAGTACTTATGACCTTTTTTCCCTCGCCTATGAAGCGGAACAGACGAAAATGGTCCCCTCTTTTTCCGGACTTAGAAGTTTGGATTTTCTTCCTCATATGGAATTTTTGGATCATCAATTGATGACTGCAAAAGAAACAATCGAAAAGATGAACGGTCGGGCGATTCTCGCCGATGAAGTAGGACTCGGGAAAACAATTGAAGCCGGTTTGATTTTAAAAGAGTACATGTTACGAGGACTTGTCAACAATGCACTCATATTGGTTCCTGCATCCCTCGTCAATCAATGGGTGGAAGAGTTGAGGCAAAAATTTTACATCCCGGCCTATTCGGAACGGAAAAACCATACATGGAATCCGAATGCCATCATCGTTTCTTCCCTTGATACAGCGAAACGTCCACCACATCGGGAGAAGATTCTTGAAAACGAATATGATTTCGTCATCATCGATGAAGCGCATAAATTGAAAAATGAAAAAACGAAAAACTACCAATTTGTCCGACAAATCAAAAAGAAGTATTGTCTCTTACTCACAGCTACACCAATACAGAATGATTTGATGGAGATATTCAATTTGATTGCGATTTTAAAGCCAGGACATCTCGGGGATATGGCTACATTCAAACAAAAATACGCCGGAAAATCCGGTAAACAACAGGCTGATGCCTATTTGAAACGGCTCATCGAACGAGTGATGATCCGGAACACGAGAGAACAAACCGATTTACAACCATCCAATCGCATTATTGAAACCGTATGGATCGACTTCACGGAAAAAGAAAGAGAAGTATATCGTCAATTGGAAAATCTACCATCCATCGACGACATGTTTACGAAAATGACGTTGCTTCGTGAAATCTGCTCTTCCAGAGAAGCTTGCTATCTGTCTTTGAAAAACTTGCAAACTACCCGTGAAGCCAATAGTGAAATTTCAAAAGCGATGGCATTGATCGAAGGGATTGCCGAACACTCGAAAGCGAAAAAAACCGTCGAGTTGCTTAAAAACATCGGCGATGAAAAAGTCATCATCTTCACTGAATACCGTGCAAGTCAACTCTATTTGCAATGGTACCTGCAACAACACGGAATCACTTCCGTCCCTTTTCGTGGAGGGTTTAAAAGAGGAAAAAAGGATTGGATGATCCAACTTTTCAGAGATAACGCCCAAGTACTCATCGCTACGGAAGCAGGAGCAGAAGGTATCAACTTGCAATTTTGTCATCATTTGATCAATTATGATTTGCCATGGAATCCGATGAAAATTGAACAGCGGATTGGGCGGATCCATCGCTTTGGTCAAAGTAATGATGTGAAAATTTATAATATGGGGATCAAAGACACGATTGAGGAACATATCATCCAAGTCCTCACGAAGAAAATCCGGTTGTTTGAAAATGTTATCGGTGAATTGGATGCGATTTTGTCTGAGTTGGAGATTCCGGATTTGGAAAAAGAAGTGGAAACGATTTATTTGGAATCCGATTCATTAGGTGAAGCGAAGATCAAAATCGACCATTTGATGTCCATCGTGGAAAATATGGCGGACGAAGAAATAGTGGCGGGTGATGCGGAATGAAAGGGCTCGATTTGGAAAAATTCATCATCGATTTTTTCCATGCGTATCAATGCAAAGTCGAAAAACAGGATAAAGGAATCATCAAAGTTGAATTGACGGAAGAATTGGATAAAGCGATTATGAATCGGCCGTTTTATTGGCACTACATGGAAAGCACGGGGCAAATCGGCATTCCGGCTACGTTGACGCTGATCACCGATCCGACTAAGCGGAACGGGACAGGGGAATATGTCGATATCGGGAGTCCCCGTATCCAGCAAATGTTCTCCCTCATTTCGAAACGGGAGAAGTACACCAAACTTTTTCAGGAAATCAAGACGGATATAAACACCCCCTTGTATCCTTGGCTGCTCGTGAATATGAAAATCTGTTATAAAGGGAAACAAAAAAAAGAAGAATTGATCTCATTAGGGGTCCAATTAATCAACGGAAAAGTCATCGTCAATATGATGGATGAACTGGAACCGCTCGCTTTAAAAAAACACATATCGGATCATTGCTATACCTTGTCACCGATCATCACTTTAACGAGTGCTTATAAAAGGATTGAAAAAATCATCTTGGACTACGTTGAAAAGCAACCAAAGGAATGGGCAAGAGAAACGATGGAAATCCAAAGAGAAGAAATCGCTTTGTTGAATCAATTTTATGAAGACGATCCAGAGAATGCGATCTACAAAAAAGAGAAAGAAGAATTAAATCAACGTTTCACACCGGAAATCTCCTTGGAAGTCGTAAGTGGTGGTATTGTTTATTTACGCGAAAACTTCCCGGAACAACTCATCTCCTCTTCAGGAGCAACTTGAATGTGAAAGGGAGCAGGCCGAACCAACGATCGTGGAAAACTTGTTTTTCCCCTCCCCTTCTCCCTTTTCTTTCATCTTTTGGACTGTTTAAAAATTTGACGACTTCTTCCGTCACAAATTTTACATAAGCATTTGTAGACATCAGCGTCCCTCCTCGAGTTTTTTTATTAGCATTGACGACTTGAAATATTTTTATGCAAAAATAAGCAGGATTTTTGAAGAAGATGTCGAAATTTTTAGAACAAAGGAGGTGACATATGATTTGAATTCAACTTTACCGATCGTGGAACGATTGTTGGAAAAGGCAGTCCGGGTTCATGCGACAGATATCCATTTCCACCCCGCCGAAAAGGAAACGACCATACATTTCCGCATCCTCGGCAAACGGATGTATGAAAGCACCATCCCGACAATCCAATATGAACACCTGCTCACCTATTTCAAGTTCACTGCAGGCATGGATATCGGCGAATCGAGAAAACCACAAGACGGCAGTATATTACGCAACTTCGCGAATCTCGGTAAGTTCACTCTTCGACTATCCACACTTCCGCTTCCGACATTGGAAAGTTTGGCGATCCGCATATTGCCCCAAGAAGAAATTCTTTCATTGGACGAACTTTTTCTCTTTCCAAACCAATTCCGCTCTTTACTGGACATGACGGATGAAAAATCAGGTGTCATATTGATCACCGGACCGACCGGAAGCGGCAAAACGACGACGTTATACGCCTTGTTAAACAGCCTCAATAAAAATAAATCTTACCAGACAATCACGTTGGAAGATCCAATCGAAAAAAGACTCGAAGGGGTGATTCAAGTGCAAATCAATGAACAAGCCGGAATCACTTACCATACCGGTTTGAAAGCCGCTTTGCGGCATGATCCGGATATTTTGATGATCGGCGAATTGCGTGATGAAGCGACAGCCCGTTTCGCTTTTCAAGCCGCTCTCACGGGTCATTTGATTTTAAGCACGTTGCATGCGAAAAATACAATCGGGACGGTTCATCGCTTGCTCGATTTGGGAATCAATAAGCAAGATTTGCTCCAATCCCTGCTGGCAGTTGCCGGGATTGAACTGATACCAATCATCCAAAAAGGAAAAATACGCCGTGCCGCCATCATGGAAATCCTCTACGGCAATCACTTGGAACATGCCATACGAGCGGGATTTTCAAAACAAACGTTGAAACATTCTTTCCAACACTTAAGGAGGAAAGCATATGCTTATGGCTTCTCCCCTGAGGCTTTCGGTTAAGAAACGGAAATATTTGCCGGAAGATGTACAACTCCTGTTTTTGAAACGGTTGGAACGGTTCATCGAAAATGGTTATCCTTTGCAAGATGCACTGGAAGCAATCGCTTGGGATCGGAATTTTGCCGATTTATCCGCTTATTTCATTAAACGGTTACAGCAAGGGGAAAAATTAGACGTTCTGTTCGATGAGACGGGATTCCATCCGGCAATCGGCTCATTTTTGTATTTCGTCCGTGCGAACTCAAACTTATCGGAAGCGATTGGGACTTGCAGGGAAATGATGGAGCAACGATTCAACCAAGTGAAAAGACTCAAATTGATGTTGCGTTACCCACTGATTTTGACAATTATTTTTTCCGTTTTACTCTTTTTCATTAATCACCGTGTCCTGCCTGCATTCCAAGACCTTCTTTCCCATTCGAGCGACTCTTTGACTGCCGTCACCATTTTAAAATCTGTAATGGACATTTTCCAATTTTTGATCCTTTTCGCTTTGATTGCATGGCTGTTCATTATGGTCATTTGGCGGAAAATGTTTGAAAAAATTCCGACCGGACAAATGGTGGACATCATTCGAAAGATCCCACTCTACAACCAATATAAGCGATTGCATACATCTTTCCAGTTTGCCGCTCACTTCAGTTCTTTATTAAAAGCGGGTCTTTCCTTGCGGGAAATTCTCCAAGAGTTGAAAAACCAAACAAAACTTCCAATTTTAAGTTATTATGCAGCTTTACTATCCGATCATTTAGAACGTGGTCTCCACATCAGCGAGCTTCTTCAAGACTTGCCGCTGATTGATAAACAATTGGCGCTTATTTTCCAAAAAAATGCAACTGTCCATGTTTTGGAAATGGATCTGTCGCTGTATGGCGAACTGATGCTGGAAGAAATGCATCGGAAAATCATCCAGTGGACCACCCTCGTGCAACCGATATTTTACATCGTCCTCGGCCTATTCGTCATTTTGATTTATTTCAGCATCATGTGGCCGATGCTTCAATTGATCCATACATTTTAAAGGAGGAATTGTTCGTGTTCAACAATCAACGCGGGTTTACGTTAGTGGAAATGCTCATTGTCCTTTTGGTCATTTCCGTACTTCTGTTGCTCATCATTCCAAACTTGACGAAACAAACCGATCTCGTGAACGATAAAGGTTGCCAAGCTTTAGTTGAGGTCATCCAAGCCCAAGCGCAAGCGTATTACTTGGAAAACGGCCAACATGCCGCTAGCTTCGACACGTTGATTGACGCTGGTTATCTCACTGAAGAGCAAACAGATTGCGGCGATGGTGAAATTACATTTGCAAACGGAAGGGCGAATTGGGTGAAGTGAAACATGGATAAAAATGGTTTCACGTTCATCGAAATGCTCACTGTTTTAAGCGTCATCTCCGTTTTTATCTTACTATCTGTCCCCCTCCATGTGGATACCATCCATAAAATACAAGAAGAAACGTTCATAAATCAATTGAAAAATGACGTTTTATTTATTCAAAACCAATCTGTTTTTCATGGCACATCCCGCTATCTCATCCGATTTTATGATGGCCATTATTCCATCCTGCATGGAAGGGAACCTGTATTTGAAAATAGGGAGTACCCGACCGGTTGGACGTTCCTTTCGTCCAACCGGACATTGCAATTTGCAGAAACAGGAACCGTCATCAATCCGAGGGTCATCTATATGGCTTCCGACAATGAATGGATTCATTTTGTTTTTCCACTCGGTAAAGGGGGCTTTTATGTTGAAAAAGAAAAACGGGTTCTCGTTCGTTGAAGTGTTGGCTGCCACTGCCCTATTTTTTTATAGTTTATTGATCATCTTGCCGCTCCACACTTCCATGCAAATGGAAAAAGCGGTCTTAAGCGAAAAAAGAACTGCTGCAACTATGTTGTCTGAAGAACTGCAACCATTTTTGAAAAACGGTGGAATGAAAACACCTGCCTCCTTTGACGTAACAGAAAAAGACACAACGTTCCATTTCCAGTTTACGGAAGAAAACGATTACTTAAAAGGATGTGTACGTTGGACAAATGCAAAGCAATCGTCGGAGAAGTTCTGCCTTTTCGGTATGGTTGAAGAATGAAAAAGGTTTCCATTTCATCACCTTGTTGACGATGATGGCGATCATGTCAATCATGCTCCCCTTTTTCGGATATGCATTAAAAACGATAAACCCTTCTACTGATATGGAAGAGCTACGGGTAAATGAGTTTTTCCGTTTCATCAGGGATGATATCATCCAATCTTATGATTACGCCATCCAAGGTAATGACACCTTGATCCTTTTCCAAGAAAACGACGACGTGGTCTCCATCCAGCAATACGCTTCACTCATTCGGAGACGCGTCGGTTTCACCGGACATGAAATATATTTCCGGGATGCGGAATCCATCCGATTTTACGATGTTCCAGCAGGAATAAAATTGGTACTTACAACGAAAGAAGGAGGCGTTTATGAAAGGATTTTCACATTTTATAATGGAACGTGACGGGTTCATCCTTCTTCACGTCTTATTCGTCGTTACCATCGTTTCGGTTCTTGTCATCGCGGGTGCGACAGCTTATCAAAATGAACTTCACATGACGGAAAGACATGTGATGCAGATGAAAATCGAAAGCTTATTCCAAATGGCAAGAGCGGAATATGTAAGGGAACAAGAGCTTAAGGAAGAACCGATAAATTCCATAAGTTATCAATTTCCGGACGGGACCGTTGACGTCAAACTCGATGAAATCCATGACAACTACCGAAAATTGTCTTTCCATATAAAACCGGATGGGCAGCATGGATACTATTTGATTACACATCTTTTGAAATACGACTGGAACTGATGCAAATATGTATATTTTTCAACAAAGCCCCGAAAATCAACTTTTTCCAAAGGTTTTCTAATATAATAAAGATATAAACCATGCATACTATGACGGGGTGAGTAAAATGGAAGAGACTTTAAAAGTTACCAATGTGATGAGTGATCCGACAAGATTCAACATTTATCAATATTTGGTGGAAAACCAGGAAGACGTCAGCGTAACGGACATTTCCCGCGCTTTTGACATTCATCCGAATGTGGCGCGTCTCCATCTTTCTAAGTTGGAAGAAATCAATCTCGTCACCTCTTATTTGAAGAAAACAGGTAAAGGCGGCAGACCGGGTCGACGTTATCAATTATCGAATGAAGAAATTGAATTGAACTTTCCGGCAAGGGATTATAAGATTTTATCATCGATTGCTCTTGAAGCTTTGATGGAACTTGGGGAACCGGGAAAACAAGCTTTATATGAAACTGGCAAGAAATATGGGAAAGAAATTATGGAGGAAGGCTTGTCCCAATTGGATGACGATTCGACGGTTGAAGAAAAAATCGCCTTGTTGGAAAAAACAGGCCATATGCTTGGCATGTATCCGTCCTTCAAGTATGATCCATCTGCAAAAAGCATCTCCTTTTCAATCAATAATTGTCCCTTCAAAGGTCTCGCCAGCAAAAATCATTCATTAATTTGCGAAATGCACCGTATTTTTCTTAAAGGAATGTTCGAATCCTTATTCACGACCATCGAATTGGTCGAAGAAAAAAATATGTTCAGCGACGACTGTAAAAATTGTGCTTACACCGCTAAACTTTCGGTCGTTTAACAACAAACGTTTACAATCTTTGTTTCCTCGTTTATAATAACAATGAGAGGTCATCGAGAGAAGGAGGGGGAAAGAGCATGGATCGTATTTTCCGTATGCTTGCTTTTTGGACAGGTATTTTTGCGGTCATGTTCTACGTTGGAGACATGATGGTTCCTGCAATCTTATCTTTGATCCAAACAGTATTTTTCCTTGCATTAAGCTATTTGAAGTTGGCTGAACGGACATATATGTATTTATTCGGAGCTTATTTGACTGTATTCATTATAGGTTATACTTGGTATTCCGAATTTATTCTTGTACCAGGCTTCTAAGCTTCAAAACCATGCGCTCAAAATGCATGGTTTTTTATTTTACATAAATACATACGCCAAATTTTTGCGGGATACCACAGTCGTAAAACTTACCATTGAATCTTGCGCTGCGGTATCCCCATCATCGACAGCGATTATATCCGAATAAACGGATTATTCTTCTTTTCAAAGCCGATCGTCGTACTTGGACCATGGCCGGGATACACGATGAATGTATCATCCAATCGATAGAGTTTTTCTTTTATCGTTCGTTCCAATGTTGAAAAATCACCACCAGGCAAGTCCGTCCTGCCGATCCCCTGTTGAAACAAAACATCTCCGCTGAATATTTGTTTCGTCTCCTCGAATATGAAACTCATGCTTCCCGGTGAATGACCGGGAGTATGGAGGATACGGAAATGGAAAGAGCCGATTGCCATTTCCCCCTCTTCCAACAATTTTTCTGCCGGTGAAGCTGTAATATATCCTCCCGGCAGCTTATGGGATCCGTTCCAAGATGGATCGGATAACCAATGTTGCTCAGCTTCGTTGATATGGACATCCACTTCAAATTCCCTTCTCAATTCTTCCAGTGCTCCGATATGGTCGTAATGAGCGTGAGTGAGTAATATCGCTAAAGGTCGGATGTTTTTTTCATCTACAAAACGGGTGATCCGATCCGCATCACCGCCCGGATCGATTATGAGCGCTTCATCATGTTTAGAAAGGATGTAACAATTTGTGCCAATGAGTCCCACAGACATGATATTGACTTCCATTCCATTTTCTCCCCTTTTCATAAGTGCAAACGATTCTTGTCTGAGTTGTGAAAATTGAATGTTTCGACTTGGATAGTCCTCGACAAAATAATTAATATACATTACAATGAATTATAGAGCATTTACATAATAATATAAAGAAATCCTTATTGCTAGCAATTTCAAAGGAGTACAGACTTAAGGAGGGTGAATTTTCATGAGCCATATTGTTTTGGGAATCATTTTCTTGCTAGTCGCATTACTTGCGGTTGTTTCCGTCATCCGTCAATTAAAAATCAAAAACTATTTTGCACTAGTGTATTCAATTGTAACGGCATTAGCTTTTGGATTCTTCTCGATTGCAACGATTATTTCCGAACTATCAAAGCTGTAGACAAATAAATAAAGATGTGATTGATGGACGATCAATTCCCATTGATTGCCCCATTAAAAAAACAGGTAAAGGATCCCGTCCGATCCTTTACCTGTTTTTTAATCTTCAAAATCGACGAAGCGGAACAAATCACCATAGATGATATCATCGGAATAGTTCAATTCCAATTCCACTTTTTCTTTGATGTCATCACAAGGTGAGACAGCTTCTTGATTTTCTTCCCCATCCTCGGTTACTTCTTCACTTTCAATCGGCTCACCGGTGTGGACATCATAACACATACCGACTGTGTACAGATAATCCTCACTAATAAAATCACCATTTCTCAAAGCGATATAACCTTTTCGATCTTCTGCGAACAAATCATTTCCAAAATAGATATCTTTTGTATGTTCAATTCCGAGAAGGCTGAGAATCGTCGGTTTCATATCGATTTGGCCGGAAACGGTAGATATGACTTCCCCTTCTCCATGACCCGGTATATGGATGAAAAGAGGCACTTTCAACAATTGGACTTGGTCATAAGGTGTAATTTCCTCTTTTTCCAAATACATGCTCATCGCACGGTTATGGTTTGCACTGATTCCGATATGATCCCCCATGATGATGATGATGGAGTCTTCATAGATTCCCGCTCGCTTCAAATGTTCGAAAAACTCTTCCATCGCTTCATCCGCATAACGCACCGCTGGAAAATAATTATTCAACGTATTCGAATTGGAATCGTATGGTTCGATGGACTTGTCCTCTTCATCCAATTCGAATGGGAAATGGTTCGTCAGCGTAATGAATTTTGCGTAGTAAGGTTCTTCCAACGCTTGCAAATATTTAATGGATTGTTCAAAGAACGCTTTGTCTTTCAAACCCCAACCGACGGAATTTTCCTCGGTGACTTCATAAGCCTCTTCACTGAAGAAATGGTCAATTTCCAAACTGCGGTACATCCCGTCACGGTTCCAAAAACTTTTGTTGTTCGCATGGAATACCGCTGAGAAATAACCTTCCTTCTTCAATATTTCCGGAAGTGCATGGTATTCATTGCCCCCATGGGTGAAAAACACTGCACCCCGTGACAATGGATATAAAGAATTTTCAACCAAAAATTCCGAATCGGATGTGTTCCCTTGACCGGTCTGTTCAAAGAAGTTATCGAAATAATACGTGTCTTCATCTTCCACTAAACGATTCAAAAACGGTGTGATTTCTTCACCGTTCACTTCCCGGCCAATGACGAAGTTTTGGATGGACTCCGCATTGATGAAAATAATGTTTTTCCCTTCAGCGACGCCAAACAACTCCGATTTATCTTCCGTTTTCACATGTTCATCAACGTATGCTTGGATTTCAGGAATTTCATTTCCGTCCGCAAACACACGTTGGGACTCCGCTTTCGAATGGATGACGATGTCATAAATATGATAGTTGAACAAGCCGATGTTTTTCACAAGATATTCGCGGTCAAATGCCCGTGTGAACAATTGTGGCCGTTCCATCTCCGCCAAGAAAAAGTTTCCGGCAAGAAGAAGCAATGACATGGCGAATGCCAACACTTTATAACGTTTCAAGTAGTTGACGGCAACGAGGGATTCTTTCTTTTTGCTCAAGTACCAAATGATCGCCACATCGGCGAACAAGAATATGTCATAGGGCTTGATCAATGTCAAAATACTGGAACCCAAATCCGCCATATTGCTACCCATGAACAATTGCGGCAATGTGATGAAATCGGTGAATTGGCGGTAAAACACCAAATTCGCATAAACAATGAAACTAAGAATAAACGCCGTGTAGCGTAAATATTTCATCTGTCTTGTCGCATTGTTGAACCAAACGGAAATCGCAAAAAACAGGAATGCAGAAACAAATGGATTGATGAATAAGATGAATTCCTGCATCCCGTTTTCGAGCTCAATATTGAACATGAAACGGTATACGATATATGTTTTCAAACCGAATAACAAGGAAGCGAGAATGTATAGTGGTATTCTTGTTGTTCTTTTTTCCATAGTGAATCCTCCCAAAGATAAAGAGAACAGACGAGATGAATCTACAGTATCCATCCATTCCCTGTTCAATCGAATTGTTAAGATATATTTCAACTCACTGTTATATTAGACGCAATACAGTCTAAAAAAGTTTCATTTTCTTAACAATAAATTAATATATTTTTTCTAGAATACCATTTTACTAGATATATATACGAAAAGCCAGTGTCATTTATCCTCCATATTTTGTTTCACAAGATAGGCAGCGCCAATGATTCCCGCATCATTCCCTAATCCGGCAAGTTTAATTTCGCAAGACGCTTTCACCCGAGGCAATGCATAACGGTGAAAATAGGATTCAACACGGTCGAGCAAGAACGTACCCGCTTTGGAAACTCCTCCACCAAGTAACACAAGTTCCGGGTTCAAAATGACCCCTAAGTTCGCGATTGTCCGTCCTAATACGTCACCCACTCGTTCGACGATTTGGTTTGCGTGGTCATCTCCATTTTTTGCGAAACGGAACACGTCACTAGCATCCAACTGATCATTTTCTCGTTCATAAACTGCTAATGGTGAATCTGGATGTAAAGCAATCGATTCTTTCGCAAGCCGAACAATGCCTGTGGCAGAAGCGATCGTCTCTAAACAACCACGGTTCCCACAATTGCACGGGGCACCATTCTCTTCGATCAAAATATGTCCGAACTCGCCAGCCATTCCAGCGGTACCGGTAATGATGTTCCCATCAGAAATGACACCACCGCCGACTCCTGTTCCGAGCGTCAAAACGAGGACATCTTGACCATTTTTCCCGGCACCTGACCAATATTCCCCCAACGCGGCTACATTCGCATCATTTTCGATGAATGTCGGTAGCCCCGAAAGGGTTGTCAATTCTTTTTCCACATCTTTGTTTTTCCAACCGAGATTCACTGCTTCATGGATGATTCCATCACTGATGAATCCCGGCACACCGACACCAATCCCGACAAGCTGTTCAGCTGGTATGTTCATGCTTGTCAATTTTTCTTCCAACGAACTCCACGTTTCCGAAACGATGAAAGCACCGTTTTTCTCCGTATTTGTAGGGATGCTCCATTTATGAATCAATTCGCCATCGGTGGATAGGAAGCCAAACTTGACAGCAGTTCCCCCGATATCAATGCCAATGAGAATTTTATTCATTTTCCCGCCTTCTTTCTTCCGTTTTCTAATTCGTTCTTTTCTTTTTGCAATATGAGTTTCCCATTCATATATTCGTCATTAGTAATCATTCCGAAACGATGGAGTTCTTCAAGTTCGGCCTCCATCAAAATAAGGTCACCAATCCGGTCTCGGGAATAAACGAAAGTCCCGAATCGTTTCAAAAGCATGCGGATGTCATAAACAGTTTTCAATGACTTCACCCACTCTATATTATATCAAAAGATGGTTTGTAAAGAAAAGTTTACAAGCTTTACAAGAGGAAGAGAGGAGGAAAGCGGAATAAAAATATGGACGATTCCAATCCCTGGGGCAACAAGACCGTAAATACTGTTTCACGCTCAGCGTCTTTGCACCTGCACGTTACATCAGAATCGTCCATCTGTTCAGTTAGTCGTTTGAGGGAGGTTTACCTGTCAGTTCTTCATACAATCGTTGGAAATCGTCATTTCCCGGATTCATGCGCAACGCTTGTTCAATCGCTTCTTGCGCTTTTTCGGTTTCCCCATCCATTTCATAGAGTAACGCAAGATTGTAATAGGCCTCCGGGAGGGCATCATTATAAGTGATGCTTTCTTCCAAATCGTTCCTCGCTTCATCGAAACGGCCAAGCTCGATATAAGCATAAGACCGTTGGAACAAGATGGTGCTTTCCATCTCCCCTTCCAACATCATTGCATCAGTCGCCGCTTCGACCGCTTCTTGAAAATCGTTTCTGTTCAAATGTTCTTGTATTTCCATCAATTTATAAACTTGATTGCTTTCATTGGTGGAAACACCATAAAACAAACCACCAAGCATTAAAAGCGTTGTCAGCAATGCAGCGGCCATCTGGGAAGGGACATGTTTCTTTTTCGGCAAACCGACGACAGAAGCGGCAAGGAAACCTGCAATCAACCCCCCGATGTGGGCTGCCATATCGATTTGTTCAACAGTCAAGCCGAGCACCAAGTTAATGGCAAGGATAAATAAGATGCTCGGTCCCATCGTTTGGAAAAATAAGCGTTTATGCACAAGACCGAAATAAAGGAATGCACCGAACAATCCGAAAATCGCGCCAGATGCCCCGGCACTGATATTTGTCGTAAGTGCAAAACTCGCTAAGGAACCGCCTAGGCCGGAAATAAAGTAAATGATGAGAAATCGAGAATTGCCGTAAATTTTCTCAACTGCATTACCTAAATAATAGATTGCAAGCATGTTCATCGCCAGGTGCAAAAATCCGATGTGGATGAACATCGAGCTGATCAACCGCCACCATTCGCCATCCATGATGATGGCCGGATTGTATTTCGCACCATATTGGATGAGCGTTTCAATTGATGTACTACCGCCATTCATTTCAATATAGAAAAAAATCAATAAGTTGATGATTAATAATGCATAAGTGAACAGTGGCTTTCCGAAACTGAATATATCTTTCATTTCATTTTTTTTATGTTGCAATAAATAAAAGAGTTCATGTTTGATGCGTTCAATGGCGTTCACTTTCATTTCATCCGGAAGCTCCATGTTATAATCAATCGGTGCGGAAAGGAAATCCCGTTGGAATCGTTCCACTTCATGGATGTAATCTTCCGCATCAAAATAATACACCTTCATTTGCACATTCGGCTTCCCTTTGGAATTCAATGGTTTTTTCAACGATTCCCACGCATCAACCGGGGGATAAGATGTGAAGTAAAGGTTGTAAACTTCAATGTTTTTTCCGAAAAGATTTTTTACATTCCGTACCCTTTGGAACAACAAAGATATATCTTGTTTCAAATGGTTTTTCCAGTCAAAACCTTTATGGATCAAGCGGACGACTTTTGACGAACGGTTTTCATACTTTTCCAACCAAATTTCATTGTTTTTCTCATTCACATACAACAAATCGAACTGGTGGTTCTTCACCAGGTCATCAGCAAATGTATACATAAGATATTGTTGATTGAGTGTCATGGATTCACCTTCCTTCCCTAAATCATAGCAGATTTCCTAAAGTAAACATAGAAATTGTTCCATATAAAAAAATAAAACCCTTATCCATGGATAAGAGCTTTATTTTCTGTTTATTTCGTTTCCCGATGTAGTGTATGTTTTCTCAATCTTGGGCTATATTTCATAAGCTCAATACGCTCAGGGTTCGTACGTTTGTTTTTTGTCGTGATATAATTACGATCACCCGTTTCCGTACAAGCCAATGTAATGTTTTCGCGCATGATTTTCCCTCCAAACTATCCGTAAAATTTCCATAAACATGTCGATTATAACATAGTTAATCATAACAAAGAACAAATGAAGTTTCAAGAACCGGTGGAAATTTTTTATAGTTTCCAGAAAAACAATTCTATGATATAACTAAGATGTGGTTAAAGGGAGGGAATAAAATGCTAATTGCCATAGTGACGATACTTGTCATTGGTGTTGTATTGTTCATTCTGTCTTATTTCATGAACGATCGATTAGAAGAGTTGGAAAGCCAATTTGAACAGTTTTCCATCACCAGCATCCAAGATACATACCAAATCAAAAAGAAAATTAAAATCCTAGAAGAGGAATTGTTGCCGGGAAACATCAATCCATCCAATGAACGGGATGAAAAAGAAATATTTTGATTAAGTAAAGGAGTTCATTATGAAACATACGATACGATCATTTTCTATCGGATTGATCGCTGCCGGAATCATTTTGCTTGCAGTCTATTTCTTTTTTGATGGTGGAAATGATGGGGAAACTGAGTACTCGACGGAAGAACTGATTGCACAAATCGAAGCAGACGGTTATCGGGTCATAACAGAAGAAGAATATATCAGCTTTTCTGTAGCGACAAGCAAGAAAAATGATGACGAAGAAGATCAAGACGAAGAAAAAGATGACGAAGAAGAAGAAAATGCAGATGATGAGGACAATGAAGAGAACGATAATGAGGACAGCGATGAGGATGAAGAGGATGAAGTAGAAGTAGAAGAAGAGGAAGA
>CALKWU010000227.1 GCA_938004015.1 uncultured Oceanobacillus sp. | reverse complement strand
TGATTTCTGCTCATCCGAATGGGGCAAGTGTGATTGAAAATGGTCCATTAGCCGGAAAAACATTGAAAGAGGCCTGGGAAGAACATGGTGAATTATTCAATAAACAGCCGGATGATCAAGAAGCATATCCATTGCTCGTCAAAATTTTGGATGCGAATGATGATTTGTCCGTTCAAGTGCATCCGGATGATGCATTTGCCGAAGAAATCGAAGGAGAGCCATATGGTAAAACCGAGTGCTGGTATGTGTTGCAGGCGGAACCGGAAGCGAAAATCGTCTTCGGCCATCATGCGGAAACCCGCGAGGAATTTGAAAGCATGATGAAGCAGGGAGAGTGGGAGCGGCTTCTCAACTATAAAAACGTACAAGCCGGAGATTTCATTTATGTTCCGAGCGGTACGATCCATGCGATTGGAAAAGGGATCGTCATTTTGGAAACCCAGCAAAGTTCCGATATTACGTATCGTGTCTATGATTATGACCGCAAAGATGCAGCAGGGAACAAGCGGGAACTGCATCTCGAAAAGTCCATCGAAGTGACTACCGTTCCCCATCGTGAGCAAGTTTTCGAACATCTCGTGGAAACAATCGGTGATTTGACGATTCAAACATTGATCGAGGAAAAGTATTTCACTGTTTATCATTGGGATATCGCTGGTATAGTAGAGCGTGAATTGGACCAAGATTTTTTACAAGTAAGCGTCATTGAAGGAAGTGGCGAGATTGCTGTCGGTGACAAAACATTCGCTATCGAAAAAGGGAGCCATTTTATTTTACCCCATACGTTGGAAAGTTATCGTATGTCGGGAAATGTCGAATTGATTGTATCCCATCCATAAAGATAAGGAGGAAAATGTCATGCGGATTGGTGCCATTGAGGCGGGAGGTACAAAATTTGTTTGTGGTATCGGCAATGAACGGGGAGAAATTTTTGAAAAAGTGACGATTCCGACACGGAACCCGGAAGAAACGATGCAAGACGTGATCGCTTTTTTCGACGGTAAGGAAATCGACCGGATGGGTGTCGGCTCGTTCGGTCCCATTGAAGTGGATCCGACGCAGGAAAATTACGGGTCTCTATTGGAAACACCGAAAACAGCTTGGAAGTATTATTCGCTCCGGCAAGCGATTCAAGAACATTTCGGCAAGTCTTTCCCTATTGCTTTTGATACAGATGTCAATGCGGCTGCTTTCGGGGAATGGAAGTGGGGAGCGGCTAAAGACGTCGACTCTTGTGTTTATTTTACTGTTGGAACTGGAATCGGAGCCGGCATCGTCATGGAAGGAAGGCTCGTTCATGGCCTCTTGCATCCGGAAGCGGGCCATATGTTCATCAAGCGCCATCCGGATGATGAATTCCGGGGAAGTTGTCCGTATCACGACGATTGCTTGGAAGGTCTCGCATCTGGAACGGCAATGCGGGAACGCTGGGGAAAACCTGGCGTTGAAATCCAGGAAGAAAAAGCGTGGGACTTGGAAGCTTTTTACTTGGCACAAGCAGCGGTGAACGCACTTCTCGCTTATTCTCCTGAAAAAATCATCTTTGGTGGCGGCGTCATGGAACATCCGGGCTTGATCGATAGGATAAGAAGCCATTCTACGGAGTTGTTGAATGGCTATATTAAAAAAGCGGAAGTCCTACACCATGTGGAAGATTATGTGGTGCTCCCTGGGTTAGGTTCGGAGGCTGGACTTAAAGGGAGTTTGGCTTTGGCATTGTAATGGAACAAGATCCTGCTTTTAAATGAATGTTCATGTTTCTAAATATGGAAAACATGTAAAATCACATCACGTGTGAATCATTGAGCAATCTTGTGTTTTATGTTATGATGAGAATGTCAAAATAATATGGAGGTGGATCAAAATGAAATTAAAGGATAAAGTAGCCGTTGTCACCGGTGCTGGTTCCGGGATGGGAAGAGCGATTGCCTTGCTCTTTGCCAAAGAAGGTGCGAAAGTAATTGTTACTGATATTAATGAGGAAAATGTAAATTCTGTAGCAGATGACATTAAAGAAGCCGGCGGTGAAGCAATACCTGTCGTCAGCAATGTCGCTGTCGAAGAAGATGTCGACAAAATGATCGATACCGCAGTTGAAACTTATGGAACGCTAGATATATTGGTGAACAATGCCGGTATCATGGATAATTTTGTGCCTGCCAGTGAGCTAACCAATGAATTATGGGATAAGGTTTTGGCTATTAACACAACGGGACCGATGTGGGCAATCCGCAAAGCACTGCCTATCTTCTTAGAAAAGAAAAGCGGCATTATTATCAACAATGCATCGGTCGGTGGCTTGTTCGGTTCCCGTGCAGGAGCAGCATACACCGCATCCAAACATGCTCTCATCGGTTTAACAAAAAATGTCGGTTTCCAATATGCCCTTGAGGGAATACGGTGTAATGCGATTGCCCCTGGTGGTGTAGAGACGAACATTGGTACAACCATGGACAACCCGAGCAAATTCGGTTCAGAACGTGCCATGAGTGGAACACAAAACAATCCACGTAACGGAAAATCCGAAGAAATAGCGACCATTGCATTATTTCTGGCATCCGATGATTCTAGTTTTGTGAATGGACAAGTCATCACTGCAGACGGTGGCTGGACGGCTTATTAATCTTTGGACGTTTGCATGGATATGGAAACACCCATATAAAAACCACGTTATTTTGAATAGGAAAATAACGTGGTTTTTTGTATGGACTTATTGATTATAGTATGAGCGGCAGAATTATAAGATAAAAATACTAATCTAAATTTAAGAATCAAAATATTGGCATTTATATATAAGACGGACTCATAATTCAATTGACTTTTTCTTGCTATTTTAGGAAAATTTCAGTATATTTATTAAAAAGACACTATTCGATTTAGTTGGAGGGGGGATTTGATGTCAGAAGTGATTTTAGAACTAAAGAAGTTGAGCACGCATTTTTTCACCGACCAGGGGGAAATTCCCGCAGTCGATCAGGTGAGCTTCCGTGTGCATCGGGGAGAGGTCGTCGGTGTCGTCGGCGAATCCGGCAGCGGGAAAAGTGTGACATCCTTGTCGGTTTTGAAATTGATTCCCGACCCTCCTGGAAAAATTGTCAGCGGCTCGATCCTTTATAAAGGGGAAGATCTTGCGCAAGCGACGGAAAAACGCATGAAAAACATCCGTGGTAATGAAATTTCGATGATTTTCCAAGAACCGATGACCTCTTTAGATCCGGTGTTCACGATTGGCAATCAAATGCGGGAAGCGATCCGCATCCATCAAAAAGTCAGTAAAAAAGCAGCGAATGAACGGGCAATCGAGATGTTGAAGCTCGTCGGAATTCCGCGGGCGGAAGACATCATCAATGAATATCCGCATCAATTGTCAGGTGGCATGAGGCAACGGGTGATGATTGCGATGGCGATGTCGAGTGACCCAAGTTTGCTGATTGCAGACGAGCCTACAACGGCGCTCGATGTGACGATTCAAGCGCAAATTTTGGATTTGATGAAAAAAATCAATCAAGAAGAACAGACGAGCATTTTACTGATTACCCATGATTTGGGGGTCGTTGCGGATATTTGCGATCGGGTGGTCGTCATGTATGCCGGGCAAGTGGTGGAACAAGGGACGACCCGGGAAATTTTGAAAGATCCACAACATCCTTATACACAAGGATTGATCCGTTCGTTGCCGAAACTCCGTGGAAAAGAAGAAAAACTTTATACGATTCCAGGTACGGTTCTTCGGCCGAAAAAGGATCATGTCGGTTGCCGTTTTGCACCTCGTTGTGAATTCGCCTTTGAGCGGTGCTTTAAAGAAAATCCGGAACTGTATGATTTGGGGGAAGGCCGTGAAAGCCGCTGCTTTTTACATGCGGAAAGGGAAGGGAAGCGATTAGAGGATGCGACAACCAATACTTGAAGTGGAAGGTTTGAAAAAATATTATCCGATACAAGGCGGCATTTTCGGAAAGACAGTCGGTGAAGTGAAAGCCGTGGATGATGTTTCTTTCTACGTGCGGGAAGGGGAAATATTAGGGATTGTCGGCGAATCCGGCTGCGGCAAATCAACGATGGGAAAGGCGATTTTACGTCTGATCGAGCCGACGGAAGGGGAAATCAAGTTTGAAGGGCAGGATATTACTGAACTTCCTTCCGAAGACATGAGGAAATTGCGGAGAGATATGCAAATCATATTCCAAGATCCTTATGCCTCTTTGAATCCACGGCATACGGTGGAAAAAATCATCAGTGAACCGTTGTTGGTGCATGGAATGAAGTCGAAAGCGGAACGGAAAAAACGGGTGAGGGAATTGTTGGAAGTGGTTGGCTTAAGTGCATACCACGCATCACGATACCCGCACCAATTCAGCGGCGGACAAAGGCAACGGATTGGAATTGCCCGAGCATTGGCGAACAATCCGAAGTTGATCATTTGTGATGAACCGGTGTCCGCATTGGATGTATCCGTCCAATCACAAATTTTGAACTTGATGGGAGATTTGCGGGATGAATTCAATTTGACCTACATATTCATTGCCCATGATTTGAGTGTCGTCAAGCACATCAGTGACCGGGTCGGGGTCATGTATTTGGGTAGAATGGTGGAGCTGGCAGATAAAGATGATCTTTATGAAGATCCAAAACATCCTTATACACAAGCCTTGCTTTCTGCCGTACCGGAACCTGATCCGGATATTAAAAAGGAACGGATCATTTTGGAGGGCGATGTGCCAAGCCCGGCAAATCCGCCGGCTGGCTGTGCGTTCCACACGAGATGCCCGTTTGCAATGGATATTTGTTCCAAAGTGAGGCCGGAATTGGAACCGGCTGGTGATGGACGTTTTGTTGCTTGTCATTTATATCATGGCGAGCAATGAAATAAATATATTGTTAAAACTTAAGGGGGTAAAAGACATGAGATTTCGCTTAACTTTGCTTGCTGCTTTGTTTTTGGCGTTTTTGCTCGTACTGGCGGCATGCAGTGGAGACGGCAGCGCCGATCCCGAAGATGTAGAAGATGATACGACGGAAACGGAAGAGTCGCCGACAGAAGAGGAAGCGGAAGAGGAAGAAACAGCTGCTTCCGGTGAAAAAGTGTTGGTTTTTGCGAGAGGGGGGGACTCGGAAAGTTTGGATCCTGGAAGCACAACGGACGGAGAATCATCCCGAGTGACCCAGCAAGTGTTGGAAGGGTTGATCACATTTGACAAAGAATCTTTTGATTTGAAACCAGCCCTTGCCCATGACTGGGAAGTTTCCGATGATGGCTTGAAGTACACCTTTTACTTGGAAGAAGGAGTGACGTTCCATGATGGAACACCTTTCAATGCGGAAGCCGTGAAAATAAACTTTGAAAGATGGGCCGATCCGGAACATGAGTATGCATTCACTGACGACGGCTATGTGTATTCCATGTATGGAACGATGTTTGGCGGCTATAAAGGCGATCCGGGGCATGTCATTGAAGAAATCAATGTCGTCAATGACTATGAAATAGAATTCATTTTGAATCAACCGTTAGGGTTCTTCCTGCAAAATATGGGAATGAGTTATTTTGCCATCACATCTCCTGCGGCATTGGAAGAATATGGGCCGAATATCAATGAAAATCCAGTAGGAACCGGTCCATTCAAATTCGTCAGCTGGACGAAGGACGACTCGATCGTGCTTGAAAAATTTGAAGATTACCGGATTGAAGGATTGCCGAAATTGGATCGGGTCATTTTTGAAGTGATTCCGGATAACGCTGCCCGATTGGTTGCACTTCGTTCGGGAGAAATCGACATCATGGACGGGTTGAATCCGGATGATGCTGCCGGGGTGGAAACAGAAGAGGATTTGGTGCTTCTCACAAGAGCTGAAAACAACATTGGCTACTTAGGTTTCAATACGCAAAAAGAACCGCTCGATATTAAGGAAGTCCGCCAAGCGATCAACTATGCGATCGATAAACAAGCGATAGCGGATGCTTTGTATGCGGGATATGCAACCACGGCGAAAAACCCGCTGCCTCCAGGTTACCTAGGTTATAACGATGATGTGGAGCCTTATGAGTATGACCCGGATAAAGCACGTGAATTGCTTGCAGAGGCAGGATTCCCTGATGGTATGGAGCTTGAACTATGGACAATGCCTGTTGCACGGCCATACATGCCGGATCCGGAAACCGTGGCTCAAATCGTCCAAAATAACTTGGCGGAAGTCGGGATTGACGTAACCATTGTGAGGGAAGAATGGGCTCCGTATCTGGAAAAAACATCTCAAGGTGAACATCAGCTTTATATGCTTGGCTGGTCAGGGACAAATGGAGATCCGGACTACTTCTTGAGCAGTCTGTTGCACGGATCCAACGCCGGTACTAGCAACCGTGAATTCTATCAAAATGATGAAGTGGATGAACTGCTGGATGCAGCAAAACGAGCAGTCGACCAAGATGAGCGGGCTGAACTATACGCACAAGCCCAAGAGATCATCGCCGAAGATTCACCAATGGTGACGCTCGTACACTCGACACCGGTCATGGCGACATCCAGTCGCGTGGTGGATTATGTGCCACATCCATCGACGAGTGAATCCCTTGCAGAAGTAGATTTGGTGGATTAAGTGCGCATGCTGGCAATCAGTATCATGAAAAAAAGGGATAGTAGTTGATGCTGCTATCCCTCTTTTTGTAAAGAAGAGAAAGATTCAACAGAATGAGGGTGAAAAGATGACAACATATATCATTCGTCGCTTGTTGATGTTGATTCCGGTATTGATTGGAATGACATTGATCACATTTTCCATCGTTCATCTGATACCAGGCAATCCGGCGCAAGTCATCTTAGGGGAAGCGGCTACAGCCGATGCGATTGCCCAACTGGAAGAAAGAATGGGATTGAATGAACCTTATTTTGTCCAATATGGCCAATATATTTTAAATTTATTGCAAGGTGATTTAGGCACATCGCTTCGGTCGAATACTGAAATATCAAAAGAAATTGTACCTTACATAGCGGCGACCTTTGAATTGACGTTTTTTGCCATGCTTTTCGCCGTCATTGTCGGGGTGAATGCGGGAATCATCAGTGCGTGGAAACAAAATTCCTGGTTCGATTTTTTGGCCATGTTGTTTGCTTTGATCGGTGTTTCCATGCCGGTGTTCTGGTTGGCGTTGATGGAGCAATGGATTTTCGCTCAAGAACTCGGCTGGTTGCCTGCCCATGGAAGACAAGATTCCCGAGACCCGATTGCACCGATCACCCATTTATATGTGTTGGATTCGTTGATCCATTTGGACTTTGCCCGGACGATCACGGTTTTGAAACATTTGGTTTTGCCTAGTATCGCTTTAGGCACTATCCCTATGGCGATCATCGCCCGGATGACGAGGTCGAGCATGTTGGAAGTGATGCAATCGGATTATATCCGGACGGTCCGGGCAAAAGGTTCCGGCCAATTTTTAGTCATCTATAAGCATGCGTTGAAAAATGCGATGATTCCTGTGCTGACTGTCATCGGATTGCAAACGGGGGTCCTCTTAGGCGGAGCGATTTTGACGGAAACGATTTTCAGCTGGCCGGGAATCGGGCGTTATGTGTATGAAGCGATCAACTATCGGGATTATCCGGTGATCCAATCCGGCATCCTCGTCATTGCATTCATCTTTGTCATGATCAACTTATTGGTCGATATTTTATACAAAAAACTCGATCCAAGGATCAAGTATTAGGGGGTGGTACAAATGAAGCTAGAAGAAAAAAGTACAGAGCAGATTGTACCAAATCCTTCAGGGCCTCAAGGACAGTTTGAAACGGATGAAATGGACGCGACTTCCCCTTGGAAAGATGCATTCCGGCAGCTGAGAAGAAATAAATTCGCCATCATTGGGTTTTCCATCATTATTTTCTTTATATTGATTGCTCTGTTTGCGCCGTTGTTGACTTCGACTCCATACGATGAACAGAACCTTGCCGATCGACTCCACCCGCCTTCTGAAGAATATTGGTTGGGAGCGGATCACTTAGGTCGTGATATTTTCACAAGATTAGTATATGGGGCCCGTGTATCCTTGATGGTCGGGTTTTTCGCAGTCACAGGGGCACTCGTCTTTGGAACGCTTTTAGGTGTGATTGCCGGATATTTCGGCCGTTGGGTAGACATGCTCATTTCCCGTATGTTTGATATTCTACTCGCTTTTCCAAGTATCCTGTTGGCGATTGCAATCGTCGCCATCATCGGACCATCTTTACAGAACGCCTTGCTCGCCATTGCCATCATCAATGTTCCGATTTTCGGAAGACTCGTCCGTTC
>CALKWU010000226.1 GCA_938004015.1 uncultured Oceanobacillus sp. | reverse complement strand
CCCATTTTGTCCCAGGTATAACCTTTCGTATTTGTTTCATAATAAATGGCAGGTAAATTCAGCAAATGAAGGAGACGCCGTGATGACAACTTACAATAAATTGATCCGTGATCGTATCCCCGAAATGTTGGAAAAAGCCGGTACGAAATTCCATGTCGAAGTTCTGAATCATGATCGTTACATTATGGAGCTGAAGAAAAAATTAAGTGAAGAAATCATCGAATATCAAGAGGCCGCCGATGATGAAACTGCATTGGAAGAACTTGCAGACCTGTTGGAAGTGATCCATGCCCTTGCACCAATCCACGGCTCGACAGTTGAGGAAGTGGAGCAAATTCGAATAAGTAAATTGGAAGTAGAAGGCGGTTATGATGAAAAAATTTACTTGTTCGATGTGGAACATGAAGCTTAATGTCCAAGCAACGGCGAAAACATTACCGAGAATAAAAGCTGAAAGGAAACGCTTTGTCTTTAAAACGGTGCAGACTTCTCCGGAACATAATTGGAATCAAGTAGGCACCACCCAAGCTTTTCGTCAAAAAAATTTCTTCTCATAAAAAACCGGTCAATCACTATAGCGGATTGAGCCGGTTTTAATCTGAAATTTTTTTGCCTAACATTCAATGTCTATCCCAATTGCCGCCAAACTGCAGCATACACCTCTTTTAACGGAATATGATTCGCTTCGGCAATTTTTTTGCAATCCTCATATTCCGGTGAACTTTGGAAAACTTTGCCGTCCTTCAGTCCTTGTTTTACCGTAACCGGCCCCCACTCCGTCTCCACACGGATGAATCTTCTTTCCATCCGATGCACTGTAATCGGATAGTAACGGATTCCGAGGGTCGTCGTCTCTTCCAACAAAATCCCCTTCATCGTTTCCAATTTTTCCCGGGAACATAACAACTGAAGCAAGATGCCCGGCCGATTTTTCTTCATATATATCGGGGAATAAATGACGTCATTGGCACCGGCGGCAAACAGTTTGTCCATCACATAGCCCATCCACTCGCCCGGAGTATCATCCAAATTCACTTCGACCTTCATCATGTCTTCATCAATATGTTCCACATTCGGCGGATGCTTTGCTTCCATCCGTCATCCCCTTTCCGTTCTGCATGTAACGATCATTCTTCCCCAATGGCAATGCGCAACACATTCGGATGTTTCGGGAAAGTTTTCGTACCAGCCCCGTAACCGATTTTTTCCACTTTCATCGCGGGAAAAGGCGTAATGTCATCCGCCAACACAGCAACGAATGCCGCTCCGGTCGGCGTCGTCAATTCCGCCTGCAAATCGCTTTTCGCAAGGGGAATTCCTTTTAAAATTTCCAACGTCGCCGGCGCCGGTACCGGATAAATGCCATGGTCGATATGGATTTTCCCGAACCCGGTCGGTACTGGAGCAGCTTTTACTTTCTCAATTTCGAGTTGTTCCAATAAAATCGCCGTGCCGACAATGTCGATGATCGAATCCACTGCTCCGACTTCATGGAAATGAACGTCATCGAGCGGCATGCCATGGATTTTCCCTTCCGCTTCCCCGATTTTTTGGAAAATCCGGATGGAAGTCTCTTTCACATCAGATGAAAGCTCGGAAGCTTGAATCATCTTCACAATATCCCGGTAAGAACGGTGATGATGATGTCCGTGGTGATCATCATCGCTATGTGCGTGTTCCCCATGGTCATGCTCATGAGCATGCTCCGTTTCCCCATGATGATGGTGGGCATGCGTATGTTCCGCTCCATCATGATGATCATCGTTATGTTCCGCATGCGCCACTCCCTCATGATGTACATGAGTCAACAGCACATCAAATTTCGTTGCTGTAATTCCATTTTTATTGACACGATCCACTTTCAGTTCATATTCTTCATCGATTTGCAGTTTTTTCAATTCCGCTTCCAAATGGGAAAAGTCCCCGCCGGCATCGAGCAAAGCACCAATCGTCATATCACCGCTGATGCCGGAAAAACAATCGATATAAAGCGTCCTCATCCATCGTGCTCCTTTCATTGCAAGATGAGCAGTTTTCCATCGGATAAGAGAAAACTGCTCATTGTTTTAAATCGCTGTCAATTGTTCGGATTCAATGACTTCATTCATACTGCCTGTGCGGTATCCTTGGAGATCCACAGAAATATAGTCGAAACCAAGCTCTTTCAATTTTTCTTGGACTTCTTCCCGCTTCTCAATGAGTTCGGTGATTTTTTCCGGTGCCACTTCGATCCGTGCCACATTCTCATGATAGCGCACCCGCACCATTTCAAATCCTAAGCGATGAAGATAAAGCTCCGCCTCGTTCACTTGTTGGACGATGGCCTCATTCAACTTCGTGCCATAAGGAAAACGGGATGCAAGACTGCAGGACGCCACTTTATTCCAAACCGGTAAACCTAGTTGTTTCGCCAACTTCCGGACGTCTGTTTTGTAAAATTTCGCTTCTTGCAGTACACTGCGGATGCCTTCCTCTGTCCGCGCCTTCAATCCCGGACGGAAATCTTCCTCGTCATCCATGATCATCCCGTCCAACACATAGGGATAATCGAGTTCCTCAGCCAATTGATTGAGATGTTGGTAAAGGAGTTTTTTGCTGTGATACCAACTATCGGGATTGTTCGCCACAATCTCCGGCACTGCGAGTTCTTTGATTTCAGTTTGATGCACTTCGACACCTAAGTCTTCCGCCAACTTTACTGCAGCTGCAAATTCCGAATCACGGAATAATTCTGAATCGACAACAACAGCAAGCACTTGGTCCCCTAATTCTTCTTGGGCCCGTTTCAAAACGACGGAACTGTCGACTCCTCCTGAAAAAGCGACCATGACGCGACCCATGCCACGTAAAATTTCACCAAGCCGCTCGTTTTTCTTTTGCAAATCCACACCTATACCTCCGTTCCATAATTTCAAATTCAATCCATTATTTATATTGTACCACGT
>CALKWU010000225.1 GCA_938004015.1 uncultured Oceanobacillus sp. | reverse complement strand
TTACTCTTGCGATGTAATCTTTGATCAAATCCAAAGTCAGTGTATGCTTTGTGCCTGTCATATAGCGTATTTCCTCATTTTTTGATGTTTCCAACATCTGTTCCGCATCGGATTTGCGAAGTTCCCTAAAGTAAATCCGTTCTCCTTCCAGTCTCATCTGAAGGTCTCCTTTATCTTTTCGTTTGTTCGTGATTAAATCCTTTCCTGTTATGATAATGGAATTCAATTTAATTATTATCAATTATGATAATATTATATATAACGATAATAGTCAACAAAAAAATAGGTGCGTTCATCGACGCACCCCATTTATTCACAACACTTCATTAATGATTTGATCCAACCATGTTTAATGCACTTCGATATTTCCATTCACTGTCGTTAATTTAATCTGATGATCTCCATCTCCAACTTTTATGTCCCAATCGGAAGAACCGAAAATCCTTACTTTGCCATTCGTTGTTCTGACGTCATATAAAACATTCGTCGGTTTTTCATCAGATTCAATTTCTATTTTTCCATTGATCGATTCCATATGGATTTGACGATGAATGGTGGTCGTTTTAAGGTACAACGCTCCATTATCTGTTTCACCCTGGATATCCCCTTCCACTCCATTTAAATTGATTTTTCCATTGACAGAAGAGACGTAAACATCATCAGCGGATACGGCACTGAGGTTGATGCGTCCATTATCCGTCTCCGCCCGAAGTTCGGCTGCAGTCACATGATGCACATCCAACCTCCCATTGACACTCCGGATTTGAAGGGTTTGGAATTCTTTTTCTGGAAGATGCACATACAATTTAGGCGTTTGGTTAAAAATGTCGATATTGAAAAACTTATTCCCTTCTTGTGTTTCAATCGTCAAGTCATCACCGTTCAATTCCACATTAAGATCACCTTTCCAGTTTTTCGAACTTACCAGCTCGACTTGTATTTCAGATCCATTAGCATTCGGTTTCACTTCAATATCCGCATTATCGGCATGAATGTTGATCGTTGAAATACTTTCCGGATCGATCGTTTTTTCTTCAAATTGCGCTGATGTGTCAGTAAAACGATAAGAAATGGCAGTTCCGATGACGCCAACTGCGATGAGAACCACTGCAATGATTGATATTTTTTTAATATGATTCATTTTTCAGTCCTCCTTTGACTAAGTTCACATTGTATTTCAAATACCGGACAAAAAGATTCGACAATGCAACTGTTGCATAATACATTCCAATTAATGCCAACAATCCTACACCACATAGTGTAATGGATAAAAAGAATTCTAATGTTATGAATGTCCCATGAAAAAACAAAACATTGAACAGGAAAATAAAGGGAGAAGCCACAAAGGAAATTCCCGTCAACCAGCCGGCAAGCAAAATGCCAACTAATGCCAAGAACGGCCCAAGGACAATGACTAAGTTGAAAAAGCTCAGTCCAATGACTGCCCAAGTGGCTCGAATAATATTTCCAATAGAGCGGTTTTCAGAAACATGTTCAATATGGGATGTTGCAACCATTTCTTTTGCGATTTGTTGTGGTGAGCCGAGCGAAGCAGCGATTTCTTCTTCAGTTTTACCTTGTTCCAATCCAATTGCAAAATGCTCTTGGAAATCTTGCAATATCTCTTCCCGCTCTTCATGCGGGAGCTTTTTCAAACCCTCTTCCAATATTTTCAAGAATTGTTCTTTATTCATCTTGAACACCTTCCTTTATGATCTCTTCCACTCCGGCTGTGAATTGTTTCCATTCATTGTAAAGATTTCTAAGATGGGTTCTTCCTTCATCCGTGAGCTGATAATATTTCCTGGATGGCCCCTCTGTCGATTCCTTCAAATACGTGGAAAGATATCCTTCTTTCCGCAGCCTTCTTAACAATGGATAGACGGAACCTTCCGATACTTCTATTTGAACGGAAATTTTTTGAACGAGCTCATAGCCGTATCGATCTTGTTTATTCAGTAAAGCAAGCACACAGAGATCCAATACTCCTTTTTTGAATTGTATGTTCATATTATATCCTCCATCCACTACTGTTTAATGAACAGTACTGAATTTATATTAGTACCCTGATCCAGATCATATCACATACTACTGTTTAATGCAAGGTACTATTTATAATTGAATTCTGTTTCTATACAAGATCTCCTTGCAGAGAATATTAATTGCATGTCCACCCTTCATCTACAAGTAAAGGCCATGGAAACAAGTCATGCATGAATGAAATTTTCCAGGCATAGAATGAAGAAAAAGAGGGGTGAATGCATTGAAAAAGTTGCGAAAAACAAATGGTGGGATTTGGCTGATCTTGATAGTGGCAATCACACTTTTCATGACGGCATGTTCAAATAACGAAGATGATGCGGCTACAGAAGAAGGCGACACTAATGGCAGCGATGATACAGAAAATGAAATCACCGATGAAGATATAGCCGGCGATCTTGAAATTCAATACTTTGTCGGCGGTTATGGTGACGAATGGTGGAAAGAAGTGATTGAGGATTTCAAAGCTGAATATCCAAATGTCAACGTTATTGAACATGCTGGGCCCGATATCAACACGGAAATGAATCCGCGATGGATATCAAGTGACCCTCCTGATATCGTTTATATCGACGGAGCAGGTTCCAATGAAACGCAAATGATAAAAGAAGGCCAATTACTGGATATTAGTGATTGGGTGAAAGATCTAGTCATGGAAGACGGAACGCCTTTATTGGATAGCTTCATCTCCCCTCCGGAAGAATTGGAAGGTGGTGCCATCTATAGCCTTCCTCTCGTCTTTGATACATGGGGCGTTTGGTATGATAGCATCTGGTTTGAAGAAGAAGGATGGGAAGAACCGACAGATTTTGAAAGTTGGATGGATTCCATGGAAAAAATCCAAGAAGATGCTGATATCTATCCGTTCATCACAACTGGGCAACATGCACAATATTTCCAGCGAGGGGTGCTTCATCCAGCCTTTGCAGCAGCTGGCGGAGAAGAATTGCTGAACGACTTGGCGAATGGGGTCGTTGAAGCATGGGAACGGGAAGAAACGTTGGAAGTCATGAAAAAAGTGGAGAGAATGGTGGAAGCAGGCTTTGTCGATCCAGGCTTCGCAGCACGAAACCATACCCAAACACAAATGAATTTTTTATTGCATCAAAACGCATATATCCCTGTAGGATTCTGGTTGCCGAATGAGATGAAAAATGACACGCCGGAGAAATTTGAATATGGTTTTGTCCCTACACCGATGAACAATCCTGGCGAACCGATGGCACTCATCCCGGATTTGCGTCCTGTAGCCATTGCCAGTGAAGCAAAAAATCCAGAAGCTGCAAAAGCATTCGTGGAATTCATCTTTTCTGAAGAATATGCACAAAAATTCGCTGAATCGACCGGAGCCATTATGAACCTGAAAGATGTCGATCTTTCCGGTAACGATAACGTTCCTGAGTTCCTGAAAAACGTGAATGAGATGATCAACAATCCAGGAGCAATCGAAGTTTTCAAACGCTATACCCCGGAAGGTGAAGACCAAGAAATAGCAATTGAAATCACGGAGGAAATTAAACTGCAAATCATCGAAATCCTTATGGGACGAATCGATGCGGAAGGGTTCGTTGAAAAAATGCGCGATACATCGGAAAAATTAAGACAATGAGCGAGAGAATGTAAGGTTCCGACACCTTACATTCTCTTTTCACAAATATCGTAGAAAGGTGTGACACGATGGTACAGTCGAAAACTCAAAAATACTTATTTTTAACATTTTGCCTATTGCCCACTTTTATCGTGTTCCTCATCTTCACGGTCTATCCAATGTTAAGTGGACTTTATATGTCTTTCTTTGATTGGTCTGGAATCAGTGCGAATCGTACATTCGTCGGCCTTGACAACTATAAACAACTGTTAGGGGATCCAACCATTTACAAAGCAATCTGGCATGACTATTTCTTCGTCATCACAAAGGTTATAGGCATTATGGTTCTAGCTATTTTCTTTGCCGTTGCATTGACACAGTTACGAATAAAAGAAGCACCTTTCTATCGTATTGTCTTCTTTTTTCCGAACATCATGTCCGTTGTCGTCATCGGAATCTTATGGCAGTTTATTTACGATCCGGACTTCGGTATTGTGAATGGAGCTTTAAGACTTATCGGCCTTGAAAATTGGACAAGGCCTTGGTTAGGGACGATGGAATGGGCACTGCCGAGCATCGCCGTGCCTGCCATTTGGGCGGGGATTGGCTTGTTCATGCTTCTGCTTATGGGAGGAATCATGAATGTTCCGAAGACATATTATGATGCGGCTGAAATCGATGGAGCAAACGAATGGCAACAGTTCTGGAGAATAACAGTCCCGTTGGTTTGGCCGCAAATAAAAACATCAATCATCTATATTGTCATCACCTCATTAAATGGCTCTTTCGTCATCGTTCAAGTGATGACAAGAGGGGGACCGGGAAACGCAACCGAAGTGATGGGTTCCTATTTATATAAACGGGCTTTTGAAAACTTTCAATTCGGTTACGGAGCGACCATCGGCATTTGTATTTTAATTCTTTCCTTAGTAACGGTTTTACTATTGCAATTTTTATTAAAACGTGAAAAAGTCCAGCTTTAAGGGGGAATCAACGTGAATATTGCCAGATTTCTAATACGATCTGCCGTGCGGATTCCTTTGATCATTTGGGCAATCATCGTCATTTATCCACTTGTTTGGATGTTCATTGGAGCCTTTAAAACAAATGCAGAAATCTACTCTTCTCCATGGTCCCTTCCGGAAACGTTCAACTTCACAAACTTTGTTTCTGCTTGGACAGATTACAATATTGGGAAATCATTTTTCAACAGCATCTTTGTAACATTGCTCGGAAGCTTTTTATGTTTATTTTTTGCGATACCTACTTCTTATGCACTGGAGAGATTACGTTTTAAAGGCAGTGAAGTATTGTTCAACACCTATCTCGCATCTATGATGATTCCTTCTGTTCTCGGTTGGATTCCTTTATTTTTTCTCTTGAATCATTTGAACATGATAGACAATCTTTGGGCATTGTCACTTGTTTATGCAGTCTCCCATATTCCGTTCACCATATTCATCATCACAAGCTTTATGGAGAGCGTGCCGAAAGAACTGGAGGAAGCGGCCGCCATAGACGGAATGTCGCCTTATGGGATTCTACTTAAAGTTGTCACACCTTTGGTGAAATCGGGAATCATTACAGCGACCATTCTAAATGCAGTCGCATTTTGGAACGAATATTTTCTCGCCTTGATCCTCATAAATACCGAAAGTAAAAATACATTGGGGGTGCAAATGGATTTACTTAGTACGAACGCACAATACACGAGTGCTTGGGGAGTCCTCTTTGCTGGTCTGTCAATTGCTGTCATCCCAGTCATCATCATCTATGCCATTTTTCAACGTCACATAGTAAAAGGGATGACGGAAGGAGCAATTAAAGGTTAGATTTCGATCGATATGCTTGCAATTTCTTAAAATACTAGAAGCAATGAGGAAGAAAATCAAAGTATCTATCGAAAAAAGATGGATTTCCTCATATCAAAAAAGCGGGGGAC
>CALKWU010000224.1 GCA_938004015.1 uncultured Oceanobacillus sp. | reverse complement strand
ACATGAAAATAAGTTTTTAAATGCTCACAACGCCAAATCAACAACAATGACTTAAATGTCATTTTAATCACTTTTCCCTTCCAACATCTCAATAATCTTTTCTAATCGATATTCAACAAACCTGACCAGAAACTCTTTTCGAACATCTGAAATTAATGGCAATTGTTTTATAAACAATCTATATTGATCCCAATTAAACGTTTTTAATTTATTTACAATTTTAAATATCTCATTTTGATAATGCAACGAAAGATATTCGATGACGTCAAGAGCTTTCAATGGTGGTGATGTATTTTCAAAAAAACCTGCTTTTACTTTTGTTCTTAAAAAATAACTATTCATTTTTTGTTCATTTTCCAACATTATCTTCAACTGTCCATCTGATAATTGCCACCCTAAAGATGCACCATTATCATACAATGGACCCATGAAGAAGTTATCTTCTTTAAATAAAATTTGCCAATTCATAGGATGTCTGTCTTGATTTCCAATCAGAATATCAAAAATGTTCATGAAAATGTAATCAAATTTTATTTTTTCAAAATACGAAAATTTTTTCATCAATGAAAATGACTGTTTAGTTAATTCTTTGCTAGGAGCCTTGAAATTTTGCAATCTTTTATAATCTGTCCCCAATTCACTTGCTAACAAACTAGCAGCAACATCACCATGTTCTGCGGAGTACGATACAATAAAATGTTCCATTAAACATCCTCGATTATTATTTCGAAACGCAATTTCTGATTTGATGTGTTTAAATCCAAAAATATTTAATATTTCTGAAGCAACTACTTCATTAACATCCTCCCAATTTACACGTTTTCCATCAAATGGGCGCGGATATTTCATGACATAAATCTTTCCATCAGGAGATAGCAAGTCTTCTTTGGGTAAAGTACTCATTTCACCGTGACCAAGAAATAGCCAATCACTAACGTCTCGCAATACAGTACACCTACTTCATAAGAAAACTATTCTCATCATGACATTTTATCACTTTAATACCAATTACTTTAAACTTTTTTCGTTAACCAATTTTACCTATTCTTTAAAAAAGAAAACCGGAACCTTCTGTCACACAACAAATAATACAATCCCGCCGTCAACAAAATCAGCCCGACAAATGATAGATACATATACCTGAACCCGATCACCGGAATGACGAAGCCCAGGAAAAACGGACCGATTCCTAAAGCGACATCGTAAAAGATGAAATACGTAGAGTTTGCCAGCCCCATCCGTTCCTTAGGTGTAACTTTAATCGCAATCGCTTGTGTGATCGATTGGAAATTCCCATAACCTAACCCGAGCAAGATGGCTGCCAAAATAAACAAAAAATTCGACGTCGCTTGGCTGAGCACGAACATTCCAAGTGCATAAAACAAGAAAGCCGGATAAATGATCATATTTTCCCCTTTAAGATCCATCAACTTTCCGCTGATCGGCCGCGTGAGCAACACAACGAGCGAATATGCCAAAAAGTAGTATCCACCGATTTCCGCTAAATGAATCTCACTTGCATATGTCGTCACAAACGACAATATCCCCGAATACGCAAACCCTCCGATTAACACGATGATCGCAACCGGCACGACACGATATTCGATAAAATTGCTTAAGTGCATCCCTTGTTTCGACGGCTTTTCCTTTTTGAATTTTGGTGCAACAATGAAAAATGATATGATCAGAGAAAAAATTCCAACTATTAAAGAAAATACAAATATCGCGATGTAATCAAACATCCTCATTAAAGCGGTTCCAATCAACGGACCGATAGCCGCCGACAAAACCACGCTGATGCTGAAAATCCCGATTCCTTCACCGCTTCTCGTTCTCGGAATGATTTGCGAAACAATCGTCCCAGTCGCATTCGTCCCCAATCCAAAACCGATTCCTTGAAATAGTCGGACGAGAATCAAAGCATATATATTCAGTGGAAGGAACAAGAACGAAGTCATGATGATAAAAACAATAACCCCTGCTATTAGGAGTAATTTTGCACCGAATTTATTTACTTGCCAACCTGCATAAAGTCGCCCAATCAAAACACCGATGATGAAGATGCTGGAAACAAGCCCCGCCATGCTCATCGATGTATCATATTGTTCGATTGTATATTGCGCTAACGTCACGAGCAATGAATACATGGATAATACGAGTGCAAAATTGACAAACGTTGCTAAAATGAATTCTTTCGTCCACAGTTTTTCCGTTTGCAACGGCTTTTCACCCGATTCTAGTCAAAAAATTTCAAAATTTCGACTCATTACAAAAACAGTGACATTTAAGAGGCCGGTTCCATTGACAATCCCTATTTCTCGCTAAAATGTTTATCATATTTATCCAGTAGATCCCACCACGTGTCCTGTGGAACGTATATAGGGAAATTTTTAAAATTCACCAGTCACCCTGATCGATGATAATTGGGCATTCCTTAATATGTTGTATCATTCATCATCGAT
>CALKWU010000223.1 GCA_938004015.1 uncultured Oceanobacillus sp. | reverse complement strand
GAAGGCTATGGAAGTAAGACGTTTTCGAAGTTGTTTGTGAGGTTGGAGTATTTGGAGTGAGCAGAAGTGGGAGTGGAACATCTCCCATTTTTTATTTTTTCTGCGTTATTTTTAAGAAAACAGTGAAATAATTATTCCATGATTCCACATATTTTGGATTCGTTCATTTCCAACATCGGAGTAAATGATATAATAGAGAAAAAATATATACTTTATCACTTTAATGCAACACAGATGAAAACTGAATATCTTTAATCTATTCTTAGGAGGGATAAATTGAAACAAGTATTCAAAACGGACAGTATTTTTTCGTTGTTAGTGAATGAAATCACCAATGCAATCAACGAAGAAGTCATTTTCACGAATGAAGTGGGAATCATTGTAGCAAGCACCGATAAAAGCAGAATTGGCAATTATCATGAAGGCGCTTACCTTTCCATGAAGAGTCAAAAGGTCATGGTCATGACGGAACAGCTGTCAAAACGATTGCAAGGAGTCAGAAAAGGCATCGTGCTTCCGATCATCATCGAAGGAAATCCGATTGGTGTAGTGGGAATCACCGGCGATCCAAAAGAAGTGGAACCTTATGGCCGGATTGTTCAACGCATGGCCGAGTTATTCATTAAAGAGGCGATCGATCAAATGACGCAAGAAAGGAAAGCGCTCATCCTCGAACACTTCGTTTTCGACTGGGTGAATGGTGATGTTGACATTGATGTGCTTTTCGAACGAAGCAAATTTCTAAATATTGACATCACCAAATACAAACAAATCATCAGCATTCATGTCGAATTGACAAATCACATTTCTTACAAAGAATTGAGTCAGTTAAAGAGGCTTTGGGATGAGGATCAAGATGCTATGTTTGTCAGATGGGGGCAAGGAAAAATCATCGTTGTTGATGTAGGTTGCGAGCAACCGGTTTTGGAGAGGAAAATCAATAATTTCATCAACTATTCACAATCAATTTTAGGAAAAGATGTTTACGTTGGTGTCGGACAAAAAACAAATTATGATGAATTGCATTTGTCATATCAACAAGCGGAACGAGCCGTATTGATTGCGAGAAGAGAAAAAAGGGTAGTCTTTGAGGAACAATTGAAATTCGAAATGTTGCAATATAGTTTGGATGAAAAGATCAAACATCAGTTTATAAGTCGAACGATTTTGCCCATCATCCATGATCGGACGTTGATTGAGACGTTGCAATGTTGGATGGAACATCATATGTCGATTCAAGAAACGGCAAAAGCATTGTTCATTCACAAAAACACTTTATATTATCGCTTGCAAAAGATCGAACAAGAAACCAATTTGGATTTAAATAGGCTGGATCATGTCGTGATGCTGTATATTGCTTTAAAGTTTTATTTAGAACTTGAAAAAAATAAGCTAAAGCTTTACGACTCATCATTGCATTATTAGACGAAAATACAATTTACCCCCTGCAAAACGAATCCAATTTAGGTATAAGATACATAGAAATGTTGTAAGCATAATGATAATATTGTTCTAAAATACGAGGGAAACAAGTTTGTGCCTAGAAAAATCCCAAAATCTAGTTTTTTTCCCTTATAATGAAAACGCTTTCCAAACGATTGTGTTTCATCTTTCAGTTTGGTTCCGGTTCATTTTTCTTTTTTTTACACTGAACTAAATTTTCTCAACAATGATGTATGTGCATTCTGTAAGTTTTAATTTTTAAAACATAATACGAACCAACCAACATATTTAATAGTAAACAAGCTTTCTTTCCACAAAGTCTTTAAGTTTTTCAGTTCATAATTAATAAATTAGGGGGTTAAAAATCATGAAAAAAATTTTAAAAGCATTTCTGATGCTTGGATTGTTATTGCTTCTGTTGGCTGCATGTTCATCTGGAGGGGATGCGGATACAGCTTCTGACAGCTCAAACAACGATGACGCAAATAACGAAGAAACGTCTACAGAATCGGATGGTGAAAAACTAAATCTGAAAATGCAAGTGACGACAAATGAATCGTCTACATGGTATATCGCCGCACAAAAGCTAGCGGATGATATTGAAAAAGAGACGAATGGCCGCATCACGATTGAAGTGTATCCGAATGAACAGTTGTCCGGAGGGGACCAAGGAAAAGCGGTTGAAATGTTATCGAAAGGCAATCTCGATTTATCTTTCCACTCAACCATCATTTACTCCATTCTTGATGAACGTTTCGGTGTCGTGAGTGCCCCGTTCCTGTTTAAAAACTTGGAAGAAGCAGATCAAGCATTGAATGGTGCGGGCGGAGAGGCAATCAAAGAAATTTTAAGGGAAATCGGCATCGAACCTTTGGGATTCGGGGAAAACGGATTCCGACAAGTTACCAATAATGTGCGTCCGATAAAAACACCTGAAGATGTGGAAGGGTTGAAGATCCGGATTCCGGGAATTACGATGTACACCGATTTATGGAGAGAGTTGGGCGCAAACCCGGCCACAATGAGTTTTTCCGAAGTAATTACGTCTTTACAGCAGAATGTCATTGATGGGCAGGAAAACCCGATCGATGCGATCCATGCATTCAAATTACATGAGGTACAAAAGTACATTACGATGTGGAACTACTCGTATGATCCGATTGTTTTGGGAATGAACAAAAAATTGTTTGATTCTTTAAGTCCTGAAGATCAAGAACTATTCAGAAGATTAGGTGCAGAGGCTGCGGCATATCAAATTGAATTGACGCGAGAAAAAGAAAAAGAGCAGATTGCCGAAATGGAAGAGCAAGGTTTGGAATTTTACTATCCAACGGATGAAGAACTTGCTCAATTCAGAGAGAAAGTGCAGCCAGTTTATGACCAGTATGAATCCATTTGGGGCAAAGATTTACTGGATGCGTTTCAATCTGAGTAGTCACAGGTGAGAGTCATGAGCAAAATGATTGCTAAAATAGAAGAGTTGATCATCGCCGTTGTGCTTGCAGTGATGTCCATCATTACATTTTTGAATGTGATTACTAGAAATTTCATTCAATATTCTTTGTCGTATACGGAAGAAATCACCATCAATTTGTTTGTCTTATTGACGTTTGTGGGAGCCGCGATAGGTGTGCGCAGAGGGGCACACCTCGGCTTCACACTCATTTTGGAAAAGTCTCCGGCCATTATAAAAAAATTTTTGATTTTATTTATAGGGATTTTATCGGTATTCGTTTTTATCATAGTTACCTATTTCGCCATCGATATGATCATGTTTCAGTATCAATTAGGTTCGACCACGCCAGCATTAAGATTTCCGAAATGGATTTTTTCACTGGCAATCCCATTAGGTACGATACTTTGCATATATCGTACAATCGAAGCAATGGTCATTCAGTTCAAGGCTTTATCCGAAAAGAAGGGGGCACAATAAATGGGCGCGCTATTGATTGTTTCTATTTTCCTCATACTCGTGTTGATAGGATTTCCGATTGCAATTTCGCTTGGCCTCGCTTCGATCATCATGTTAGTGGCACTGGATGGGGTTTCGGGCTTGGAAGTTGTCGCTGATATCATGTATACAAGCGTTTCCAAATTTACGTTGTTGGCGATCCCCTTCTTCATCCTTACCGGAGTTATCATGGAATATTCCGGCATTTCCGACAAATTGATCAATTTTGCTGACAAACTGGTCGGTCATATGAAAGGTGGAATCGTATTCATCACGGCGCTCGTCGGTATATTTTTTGCAGCGATATCCGGTTCAGGTCCTGCAACGGTTGCGGCAATAGGAGGCATTTTGATTCCCGCTTTGATGAGAAGTGGATATTCAAAGGAAACTTCCGCCAGTTTGGTGGCAAGTACAGGAGCGATAGGGATTATCATCCCTCCAAGTATCGCCTTCATCGTTTTTGCCGTAGTGGCCGGGGAACAAATGCCCGTATCCATTGGTGGGTTGTTTATCGGTGGAATAATACCGGGAATTTTATTCGGAATCGCGTTGGTCATTGCAACATTTTACGTGCGATGGCAGCAAGAAAGGAAAATGGAAAAAGAACAGATACATAGTGGCGAGAATGTTGACAACAAATCGAAGCAACGCAAAGAGCGTGCTTCCTTGAAGGAAGTGGGCAAAGCTTTCGTCGAAGCGTTATGGGGGATTTTAGTTCCGGTCATCATTTTAGGGGGGATTTACGGAGGATTCTTTACGCCGACCGAGGCGGCGGTGGTATCCGTATTTTATGGTTTATTTGTAGGGGTTGTCATCTATCGGAAAATTAATTTCAAAACGTTGTATCGAATTTTAGTCGATGCCGGGTTGCAAACGGCTGTTGTCATGTTTATTGTTTCGACTGCTTCGGTGTTTGCCCATATCATCACATCTGAAAGGTATGCAGAGCAAGCATCGGAAATGTTATTGAGCATTTCCGATAATCCGGTGATCATTCTGTTGTTCATCAATTTGATATTAATAATAGCTGGGGCGTTCATTGATGCAATTTCTGCGTTTTACATCTTCGTCCCTATTTTGGCGCCGGTGATTCTATACTTTGACATCGATCCGTTAGTATTCGGAGTATTTATGACTGTCAATTTGGCAATCGGATTGTTTACACCTCCGGTTGGGTTGAATTTGTATGTGGCAAGTGGTATTTCTGGTGCTCCCCTGACATCAATGTCACGGGCCATCATTCCATATGTCATTGCATCCATCATTGTATTGTTGCTCATTACCTACGTCCCGATTCTAACGACGTTTTTGCCAAATTTGCTTGATGTTTAAAAAGCGGAACTTATGGCCGGATGATAAATAGCAGTTTTGCTTCTGGAACCAAAGGTGGCGTATTGTCAAATGGTGAAAGTGAATCTGCCGAAAGAACGGGACCGGCTTATGTAGCATCAAAAGTGGCGAGCAACTCGTTTGCAAAATGGGATGCGAATAATATGGTTCTTGCGTGATCACTTGCCATGGTTATGCTCATGGTTATGTTCAGCTCGTACTGACATAAAGAAGGAAAGACGACTTGTCGAAGCAACCGATAAATCGTATGGGCGTGCCAAAAGATTTTGCCCGTGATGTACGTTATTTTACCTTTCCAAAATCTGGCTTTGTTACTGGAAAGCTATAAAAAAGTGGACGGAGGGTTGTGCTTTGGCTGATAATGCTATTTTCGAATGCGCAATCGATGAAGAAACTTGCATCGTGATGGGTCGGCTCAAAAATGGTGCGGACCTGTTGGATGGGATTCTGAATGTTTGTGAGCATTACGATATTAAGTCGGGGACATTTTATTGCATCGGTTCATTGAACAGCTTAGGTTATTATCAATTTGACCAACGACCCGACGGCACCCTCTATTATTCTGAACCGATCATTCGCGATGAACCAGGCGAATTGATTGCTGGAAACGGGTTTATTGGATTGGATGACAAAAACAATTTGGATATCCATTATCATGGTGCATTCATCGATGTGAACGGGAACATATCCGGTGGCCATTTCATTCGTGGAAAGAACGAGGTCGCCGTAACATTGGAATTTACGATTCATTATTCCAATAACATCGAATTGCAAAGAAAGCCTGATTCGAATTATGGCATTCCAATTTTTCATTTCAACCAGCGGGAGGATGGATGATGGAAACGGTAGGATTGCAAGTGAAAAAAACGGTGAAAACGTATCCGAATAAAACGGCGGTCATTTATAAAGATCGTTCGATCACCTACAAAGAATTATATTATCGCGCAATGGCGCTCACTTCTTTTTTGAAAAAACAAGGCTTGAAAAAAGGTGATCGCATCGCAGTCCTTTTATCCAATAGATTAGAACATATCGAACTCGATTTAGTGGCTGCCTTTGGCGGGTTTATCAAAGTGCCGTTAAACTTTCGGCTGCATCCGGAAGAACATGAATATATGATTCATGATGCCGAAGTGGCCTATTTGATAGGAGAAAAAGAACTCATTTCACCGATTGATGTCCAAGTTCCTACATTATTTGTCGGTGAACTGTATGAAGAAATCATTGAAAACCATTTGGGCGAGGAATATGTGGAAGAAGTGGATGAAGATGATGAATTCGTCATCATGTACACATCAGGAACTACCGGGAAACCGAAAGGGGTCGTACTGACACATCGGAATATTGCATCCGCTACACTGGCAATCAGTTTGGTGACCGATGTCACAAAAGACGATGTCATCGGCCATGTGGCGCCATTATCGCATGGCAGCAATTTTTTAAGCCACTTGTCATGGCTGAATGGAAATACCCAAATCATTTATAACAAATTCGATCCGGAAGAATTTATCGATGATATCGAAAAAGACGGCGTCACTGTCATCTTTTTAGTACCGACGATGATCAATTTGATGATCCAACATCCGAATTTCGATCCGAAAAAATTGGAAAAAATGAAATCCATTGTGATGGCAGGTTCGGCCATTGCTGCAAGCAAATTTAGGAAGGCCATCGAATTGTTGGGGACAAAATTTGTGCAAATGTACGGCCAAGCAGAAGCCCCTATGGCGATTACAACGATGTTGCGAGATGAACAGCTTGAACGGGTTGAATCGTGTGGGAAGCCTTCCCCATTTGTCGATATGAAAATTGTCGATTCGGAAATGAATGAATTGCCTCCACGTGAAATAGGCGAGATCGTTTGCAAAGGCTCCTTGGTGATGAAAGGATATTGGAAAAATGAAAAAGCGACAAAAGAGACGATTGTAGATGGATGGTTGCGTACAGGAGATTTGGGATATGTCGATGAAAATGGTTACTTGTATATTGTCGACCGAATCAAGGAAGTCATTATTTCGGGAGGGGCCAATATTTATCCACGTGAAGTGGAAGAGGTGTTAAGCAAGCATAAAGGTGTAAAAGAAGTGGCTGTCGTTGGCGTGCCTGATGAAAAGTGGGGCGAGTCGGTCGTTGCATACGTCGTGCCGAATGGAACGGTAGAAGTGAAAGAAGAGGAACTGATTGAATTATCGAAAAACCACTTGGCAAGTTATAAAAAGCCAAGAGAAGTGATCATCACAGATCGATTGCCGAAAAATGCATACGGAAAAATTTTGAAGAAAGAGCTTGTTAAACTTTATGCGCAAGGGGTGAGATGATGGATATTTATGTAAGCGGTATAGGGATGACGCGGTTCGGCAAATTGCAGGATCGAACATTGAAAGATCTGCTCGTCGAAGCGGCATCCAAAGCGCTTGAAGATGCGGGGAATCCAAGAGTCGATGCAATTTTTGTCGGCAACTATATGGGTGGGATCGCCTATAAACAAGAAATCCTAGGTGCACTGGTTGCCAATGAATTGGGTTTGGGCGATGTACCTTCCGCCAAAGTGGAAGGTGCATGCGCTTCTGGTGGTATCGCCTTTCGTCAAGCGTATTTGGGGATTTTAAGCGGCGAATATGAAACGGTTTTGGCGGTTGGCGGCGAGAAAATGAAGCAAATACCGACTGCCGAGATTACGAGTCTATTAAATACGGGGATGGATAATCAGTCGAATGAAAAATATGCAGGTCTCACGTTTCCGGGATTTTTCGGCGTCGTAGCCAATCGATATATGCATGAAACGGGTGCTACGAAAGAACATTTGGCCATGATTGCGTTGAAAAACCGGGAAAATGCGGTAAATAATCCTTTGGCGCAGTTTCGAGAGCCGGCCGATTTGGACGAAATCATGAATGCGAAAATGATCACGGAACCATTAGGATTGTTTGATTGTTCACCGACCACAGATGGAGCAGCGGCCGTCGTATTAACGAAGCATGAAACGGATATCCGAATTTTGGCAAGCGCCCAAGCCTCTGGACCAACGCAAATGCAAAATATCGAGGACTTGCTCACTTTGAATGCCGTGAAAAGATCAGGTGAGTTAGCGTTCGAAAAAGCCGGTCTCGGTCCGGAGGATATCGATGTTGTCGAAATTCACGACTGTTTTTCCATCACTGAAATCGTCGCATCCGAATCGTTGGGATTCTTTGAAAGGGGCAAAGGATTTGAAGCTGTGGCGGAAGGCCGCACAAAACCTGATGGAGATGTGCCGATCAATACAAGCGGAGGATTGCTGTCAAGGGGACATCCCATTGGCGCAACGGGAATCGCGCAAATTTATCAAATTGTTCAACAATTGCGCGGCATTGCGCCGAATCAAGTGGAAGGTGCAAGAATTGGTTTGGCGCAAAATCTAGGTGGAACAGGAGCCTATTCAACGGTTCATATTTTAGAAAGGTTGGGCTAGTGATGAAAGCATATCAGTGTGAAACATGTAAATTTGAAACGATTACGAATCCGGCGTTTTGTCCGAAATGTGGTGGACGTCAGATCAAGGAATTTGAAGCCCCTGATGAAGGGGAAGTATTCAGCTATACGACCATTCATGTACCGCCGATCGAATGGCAAGATAAGGCGCCTTATCATGTAGCGTTGGTTCAATTGACGGACCGCTTAAAAGTGACGGTGCATTTAGAACACAAAGTTGAAATTGGTGACAAAGTTAAACTGCGGGAAATAAAAGAGCAAGCATATATTTTTGAACGTGTATAATATAAGAGGAGAAGTCTCAACATCGAATCCCGTCCAAAAAAGGGATTCGATTCTGTTTGTCATTAAAAGAATAAGGAGAGCAAACATTGAAGTTCGTTCATACAGTCATGTCGATCGTCACAAAATACTTAGCCGTATTCATCGTCGTCTGTTCATTCATTGCCTACGCATGGCCTCATTACTTTATGCGTTTACAAGATTTAACAGGGCTGTTTTTAGGATTGATCTTCTTTTTCATGGGAATAACATTATCGACAGAACAAATTTTGTCCGTCATAAAAAATCCGAAATACGCATTCATCGGCTTTTTTCTTAAATGGACGATTACAGTCGGATTTTCCTTCATGATCGCTTTTATATTTTTTAAAAACAGTCCCGAACTTGCCGCAGGCGTGATTTTATCTGGAATCGTACCAAGTGGGACAGCGGCAAACTTATATACATTCATAGCGGGCGGAGAAGTTGCGTTAAGCATTACGATGGCAACGTTGGATACGATTGTTTCGCCGCTCATGACACCTTCCATTGCGTCATTTACAATCGGAAAGGTGATTGATGTCAATGCCGTCGGATTGTTTGCAAACATCATGTTCATTGTCTTTGTTCCGTTGTTTTTAGGGCTGTTTGTCCAATGGAAATTCCCAAAACAAGTTTCAATCGTAAAACCCTATACTTCCATCTTTTCTCAAATCGCTTTGTTGCTTGTCGTCTTTTCTGTCGTTTCAAAAGCTCAATCAACGCTTCAAGAAAATTTGCAGTATTTGCCTTTGATTTTCCTAGCTGTGATTTTGCAAGTTGTCGCCCCTATGTTCATCGGATATTTTGTCGCAAAAACGATGAAAGTAAAGTTTGATTATGTCATCGCCATCACATTTCATACTGGCATTTGCAACACGGCATTATCTGCTACGCTGGCGAGCGACCATATCAGTGCGATCGCTGCCGTTCCCGCTGTAGCGAACATGATTGTCAATTTAACGATTGGAGCCATGGTTGCACGGATTTTTGACAAACAAAATCAAGTGGGCGTGGCGATGTTGACAGGAAATGAATAAAAAATAGAAAGGCTGCTCATTGTTGAAAGGTTCTTAACGTGAGCAGCTTTTACATTTATAAATTGTGTTTTTTCATGTTTGTGAATCGATGGCCTTTTTTCTTCTATGCGCGTATTCATATGCTTCAATCAGTAAATCGACGATATGAACGGTGCGCAACTCGTTTTCCAATCCTTCTCTTTTGATGCCCATGTTCATTTGCAGTAAACATCCGGGATTTGATGTGACGACCGTTTTTGCTCCGGTGCGTTTTACGTTTTCCATCTTTGCTTCGAGGATTTTCATCGACATGTCATGTTCGATGATATTATAAATTCCCGCGGAACCACAGCAACTGTTTGCTTGAGGCATTTCCACGTATTGGACGCCTTCAATGGCTTGCAACAGTTTTCTAGGTTCTTCGTAAGTCTGTTGCCCGTTTCTTAAGTGACATGAATCTTGATACGTAATCATTTGTGGGGGAAGGGCCAAATGACCTTGGTGGAATTTCAATTCATATAAAATGGATGTAACATCTTTTATTTGACTCGAAAACTTTGCCGCTCTTTCCTTCCATTCATAGTCGTCTTTGAACAAGTGCATGTAATCGTATAAATAAGCACCGCAACCACCGGCATTGGTGATAATGTAATCGACATTCAACTTTTCAAAGGCGATGATGTTTTGTTTGGCGAGTTCTTTCGCCTGTTGCATTTGTCCGCTATGCCCATGAAGTGCGCCACAGCAGTTCTGGTTTTGCGGGATGGTGACCTCGCATCCGGCATATTGTAATAATTTAAGGGTGGCGTCATTTGTCTTCATAAAGACAGTGTCCATTAAACAGCCGGAAAAAAATGCGACTCTTGCTTTTGGTTTTTCTTTCGTTTTTACATGTGTTGGCCGCTTCAACATTTCTTTTTTTGTTGGCATGACGGGCAAAGCTTTTTCCATTTCTCGAAGACTGGATGGCAACAGACGAATGGCTTTCGTTTTATATGCGATTTTCCGAATCGATGTACGTTGATAAAGGCCGATTAGACTTGTTGCATGGATTAAGCGAAGTTTATTCGGAAATAATCTACGAAAAATGAATTTCTTCGTCTGCCGCACGAAAATAGATTCTTTTTTGTTTTGATAGATGGCTTCACGAGATTGTTCCAACAATTTGCCGAATTGCACACCTGATGGGCAAGCCGGTTCACAGCCGCGGCAACCGAGGCACATATCCAATGCACGTTTGAGATTGTCATCCGGTTCACTGAATCCATCGATGACACCCTTCATCAACGCGATTCTGCCTCGTGGGGAGTGGACTTCATCATTTGTATGTGCATAAGTCGGACAACTAGGCAAACAAAACCCGCACCGGGTGCAATTCATCAACTCATCATAGTCGATCAATTCTTTGAATGCCTGTTGTATGCGCTTACTTTCTGTTGGATTCATTATTTAAGCACCTCAATTTCGGGGAATTCTAAAATTTTTCCTGGGTTCATGATCAAGTTTGGATCTAGTGCTTTTTTAATTTGCCGCATTACATTGATTCCTTCTTCGCCGACTTTCAAATGTAAATAAGGGAGTTTCATTTTTCCTACGCCGTGCTCGCCTGTAATGGTTCCTCCCAACTCGATGGCTTTGTGGAAAATTTCTTCAAAAGCTTTTTCCACACGGGCCATTTCTTCCTCGTCTCTTGCATCGGTTAAGCAAGTCGGATGCAAGTTCCCATCACCAGCATGGCCGAATGTACAAATGGTCAAGTCATATTTTTCGGCGATTTCATTGATGGCGTTCACCATATTGGCGATTTCTGAACGGGGCACGGTGGCATCTTCCAAAATGGTCGTCGGCTTCAAACGAGATAAAGCGGTCAAAGCGGACCTTCTTGCAGTCAGCAACGTTTCAGCCTCTTGATCGGTTTTCGCGATTTTCAGTTCAAAGGCGCCATTTTCTCGACAAAGGTTGGAGATTTTCACAATATCACGTTCCACTTGCTCCGGCGAGCCATCTTGCTCAATGATGAGAATAGCTTTTGCATTCGTCGGCAATCCGATTTTGGCATAATCTTCTACGACTTTGACCGTCGGTTGGTCAAGGAATTCCATGGTCACCGGTATGATTCTGTTTTCAATAATGGCAGAAACGGCTTTAGCCGCATCATTCATATGGTGGAACAATGCTAGCATCGTTTTCTTTTTTTCGGGTTTTGGTATAAGCCTTAAGATCGCTTTTGTAATGATTCCCAACGTCCCTTCAGAACCTACGAAAAGGTCGGTTAGATTATATCCTGCGACATCTTTTGCCAGTTTTCCTCCTGTATGAATGATGTCGCCATTTGGCAGAACCACTTCCAGCCCAAGGACATAGTCTTTCGTCACACCGTATTTTAAACCTCTCAATCCTCCGGAGTTTTCACTGATATTGCCGCCGATTTGTGAGATATGCATCGACCCTGGGTCAGGGGGATAAAAAAGATTAAACTTATCCGCCTCTTCGTAAATGGTTTTTGTATATACACCCGGTTGAACGGTCATCGTCAAATTTTGCAAATCTATCTCAAGAATTTTATTCATCCTTGTAAATAAAATCACGATGCCCCCGTAAACGGGAGTTGTTCCTGCGCTTAAATTCGTTCCGGAACCTCTTGGGATCACAGGGATTTTATGTTCATTGCATATTTTTAATATTTCAGATATTTCCTCAGCATTTTTCGGTTTCACCACTGCATCGGGTAAAGATTGGAAAGTAGGAGTAGCATCATATGAATGTGCCAACAAATCGGTTTGATTGATTGAGACATTTTCGGGTCCAACTATTTCTTGCAGTTTTGCAAGGATGTTTCCAGAAAGCATTAGACCACTCCCAAGCATTTGTTTAAGTAGTATTATAGTAGAATCAAAGAAACAATAATATGTAATAATGACCGAATTTTCGTTGTGTTAGATGGCTTTAATTGTGTTAAAGTCCATATACGTCGTGTTGGAACTAAAATGTTCTCTGTTTACTCAAGGGTGAGATAATGGCGAATCATTCAAGGTATAGTGATGACAATCCTTTCATACAATAAAAGGTATTGAAAGTTAGCTAAGATTAGGCAAATAAATGGAA
>CALKWU010000222.1 GCA_938004015.1 uncultured Oceanobacillus sp. | reverse complement strand
CCGTATCCGGTGTGCTTTTGCAAGCTGTGTTACGGAACCCGCTCGCTGAACCGGGAATCATCGGGGTGTCTTCGGGAGCTGGCTTTTTTTCAATCATTATGATTACGTTTTTCCCGACATTGTTTTTCTATGCGCCGTTATTTTCCTTTATCGGTGGAGCGTTGGCCTTTTTACTCGTTTACATGTTCGCATGGAAATCGGGACTTGACCCGCTCCGGATGATTCTCATCGGTGTGGCGATCAATGCAGTATTTACGGGCTTAAGCCAGCTTTTAAGCTCCATGAATGCAAGTAGCATGATGTCAGGGATTTCCGTCACGACTTCAACTTTGACGATGAAAACGTGGAATGATGTGGAAATCATCGTGTTGTACGGTTCCATCGGCCTCGTGTTGAGCATGCTTGTTTTTGCTTGGTGCAACCATTTGGGGCTCCAAGATAAAACGCTCCGCAACTTGGGTTTCAACGTGAACCGTGCCCGTTTCGTCATTTCCATCATTGCGGTGCTGCTTGCATCGATTGCGACTGCCATTGCTGGTATGTTCGCTTTCGTCGGACTGATTATTCCACATATCGGTCGGATACTTGTTGGGAATGACCATAAATACCTTATCCCGTTTTCGATGCTTGCTGGCGCAGTCCTAATTTTGACTGCAGATACGTTAGGTCGGACGATGTTGCATCCGATCGAAGTACCGGCATCCATCATCATGGCGGTCATCGGGGGACCATTCCTCATCTTCTTATTGAGAAAGAGTGATCGCATCTATGGAAATTAAAGATATTACATTTGCCTATCAAGACAAAGTGACCCGCTTGCATGGGATCGATACGGAAATTGCCATCGGAAAAATCACGACGATCCTTGGCCCGAATGGTTCCGGAAAATCAACACTTCTCGGTGTCATCACAAATAACTTGGCACCGCTAAAGGGTAGTGTTATTTTGGATGGAAAAGCGATCAACCAATATAAACCGAAAGAGCTGGCGAAAAAACTTGGAGTGGTGCACTAGAAAAATAGTGCACCACGGGATATGACGGTGGAAAAATTAGTGTATTATGGCCGTTTGCCCCATAAGGCGCCATTCAGTCAACATAGTGAGAAAGACGAAGAAAAAGTGAAATGGGCATTGAAAAAAACCGGGCTTTTCGAAAAAAGAAATGACCCGATGGACACTTTATCAGGAGGGCAACAACAACGGGTCTGGATAGCGATGGCACTTGCGCAAGATACGCCGTATTTATTTTTGGATGAGCCGACATCGAATTTGGATATTTTTTACCAATATGAGATCTTGGAACTCGTGAAACAACTCTGTGAGGAAGAGGGTTTGACGATTGTCATGGTTTTACATGACATCAACCAAGCAATCCAGTACAGCCATGAAATCATCGCTTTGAAAAATGGTCGTATCATCAAACACGGCGAACCGGAAAAAATCGTCGACGAAGAATTGATGCGGGAACTGTATGGTGTGAACGTCGTCGTGAAAAAAGATCCGGAACTGGGCATGTATATCGTTCCGATTGGGATTTAACAAATGGATGGGGTGAAGCTCAATGAAAAACAAATTGAAACGTCTTTTATCGGTCGGTTTCACGCTCGTGTGCCTCGGGGTTTTCGTGTATGCGGCACATGGACTTATTACGACCTTCCTCGATTATCACAACAACAAACAGACGATGGATGACCTCCAGCAAACCTTTTACGAAGGAGGAGGCGTCACGGAAGTTGCGGATACCGACGGGGATGAATTGAAAGTCCGCTCCGGCTTTGATATTTTGCTCAATGAAAATGATGAGCTGGTCGGTTGGATTACGGTGGACGGCACGAAAATCGACTATCCGGTTTTGCAAGCTGAAAACAACACGGATTATTTACGACGGGATTTTTATAAAGAATATAACATCCTCGGCAGTATTTTCATGGACTTCCGCAATGATGTGGAATCCCTCGGACGGAATACGATATTGTATGGGCACCGGACGAAAGACGGTTCGATGTTCGAAGGTCTCACGAAATTCGAGGATCCCGACTTTTACGAGGAGCATAAAACGTTCACCTTTGATACGTTGTATGAAAGTTATGAGGCGGAAATTTTCGCCGTTTATAATACCACGACCGATTTCAATTATATAAAGACGGACTTTGCTAATGATGAAGAGTTTGAACAACTGCTTCAAGAGATTGAAGATCATGCCTTATATGAAACGGGCGTAGAAGTCGGCCCGGACGACCATATCCTCACCCTATCCACTTGTGACTATAAACTCGATAAAGAAAAAGGCCGATTTGTCGTCCAGGCGAAATTGACGAAAAAAGACGACGGTTCGATGACCGTTTC
>CALKWU010000221.1 GCA_938004015.1 uncultured Oceanobacillus sp. | reverse complement strand
ATGAGAAGGAAACTGATGAGAATATAGAGGAATGATGAGGTGTCAAAGTGACTCATGTCTAGTGGCTTCCCATTGGTCTGAGTCACTTTTCACATTTACATAACGGAGGGGTACATATGCGGGTGCATCCATCCCAATTAATCGAAGGTTGCATACTGTTGGAAGATGTGAAAGGGAAGTCTGGACGTCCGATCATGGAAGAAGGAACGATTTTGACGGAGGAATTGATTACTGTTTTAGACAAATTTTTAATCGATTCTGTAGATGTTTCCACGAAACTTCATGATGGGAAAACTTTTTTGCCAAAAAGAAAGCTGGAGCCTAACGAAAAAAAGAGCGAGCATCAAATGGAAATTTATTTGGAACCCGAAGAAAATCGTTCCATACCGGAACATTATTTGCAAGCAATGAAAGATTATAAAGGCTTTTTTGACGATTGGAGAAATGGTGTCCCTTTGGATATGCCAAAAATCCGCAAGTCGGTCATTCCTCTTTTGGAACGGGTCGATGAGATGGATATGGATATTTTCACCATCTATCAACTAGGGACAGCGGAAGATTACATTTATCATCATGGTGTTGCAGTAAGCCTCCTTTCTGCATATTTGGGGAAAGAATTAGGATACCGGAAAGGAGAATGGATACAGATCGGTCTTGCCGGGTATTTGGCGGATGCCGGCATGTCGAAAGTCGACCCGGAAATCCTTACAAAAGGAGGACCTCTGACAGAAGATCAACTTGCGGATATCAAAAACCATCCGACCTATTCGTACCGCATGGTGGGAGACGTGACCGGACTGTCCCAACAGGCGAAAATAGCCGTCCTGCAGCATCATGAACGGCTGGACGGAAGCGGCTATCCCCTTGGATTGTCGAAGGATAAAATCAACTCTTATGCGAGAATCATCGCAATAAGTGATACGTATCATGCGATGACGAGTGAACGGTTTTACAAAAAGAAACAACCGGTGTTTAAAGTGCTGGATGAAATACTCCAAGAGCAATATTCGCGGCTTGATATGACGATCGTCCAAAAATTCGTGGAGAGTTTGACGAAACGGACAGTCGGAAATACGGTGCACTTATCAAATGGAAAAACAGGAGAAATCGTTTTTTGCGATATGGATCAGCATACGCTTAAATTATTCGTCAAATTACATGATAACAGCGAAATCATCGTGACAGAATCTAATTCGGAAGTGTTTATCGAAGAAGTAATTTTGGATTGATTGAAGATGATATATAATGAACCTAGACTAATTACATTGTAAAGCAGGAGGAACTATGAATAAGCATCCATTTATTCCAGTCATCGTCGGAACGGATATCAATGCATATACGATGGCGATCTCGTTTCATGAAGCTTATGGAATCCATCCCATCCTTGTCGGAAAACAGGAAATGGGCTTTACGAGTTTCAGCACGATTCCGGAACGCATTGATATCCATCCGGATTTATCTGAGAAAGAGAGATTTGTCCCTATTTTAAAGGAACTTGCGGAAGAACTGAAAGAGCGTGGGAAAAAATTAGTGCTCGTCGGCACAAACGATGCTTACGTGCGTCTTATTATAGAAAATCAACATGAACTGAAACAGTATTATCATTTCAATTACATCTCGGAAGATTTAATGAACAAGTTACAGAAGAAGGCAAATTTTTATCGGCTCTGTCGAGAATACGGAATTGAAACACCGACGACGTATTTTTACGATTGTAAGGACGACGAACCATTCCGGGAAGAAATGATGTATCCAGTCATCATCAAACCAAGCAATGGAGTTGAATATTATAACCATCCCTTTCCCGGCCAAAAAAAGGTGTATCGGGTTAATTCTTTGGAAGAAACGAACGAAGTGATCCAAAAGATCAAAGATAGTGGCTATGATGATGAACTCGTCATCCAGGATTATATTCCGGGAGATGACACTTATATGTGGGATTCCGTCCTTTATTTGAATTCGGAAAGCAAGCCACAATTGGTGACATTCGGGCAAGTCATCCTTCAAGAACATACGCCAACAGCCATCGGAAACTACACAGCTGTCCTAACCCGCTACAATCAAGAAATGATGGAAAAACTGCAACATTTCTTGGAACAAATCGGCTACGTCGGTTTTGCGAATTTTGATATGAAATATGACCAACGGGACGGTAAATTCAAAATTTTTGAAGTGAATATCCGTCAAGGCCGATCCAGCTATTATGTGACAGCCCTAGGGCATAATATGGCGACTTACATCGTGGATGATGTGATTTACGGAAAGGACAAGCCCCTCACCTATTTGGATGAAGAGTATTTATTCACCGTTGTACCGCGTATCGTGTTGAGGAATTTTGTTCAAGATGAAAAAGTGAAAGAAGAAGTGAAAAGACTGATCAAAGAAAAAAAATGGGGCAACCCGCTTTTTTACCAAAACGATAAAAGCATCAAACGGAAAATTTATATGTTGTTACGACAAATCAATTATTACCGGAAATATAAAAATAACAAGTGGTGAAATACGTTCCTCTCCTCCGATTTTTTATGAATGGCAGGAATCTTCTTATTTTTTCCATTACATCCAAACTGGTTGAAAAAAGGCTTCATTTGGCGTAAAGTAAATAAAAATAACAGTACATCCGGTATAATGGTCTATCAAAATATAGGAGGCTGCGAACATGCGCGAAGATAAATTCGGGAAAGAAGGTTTGACATTTGATGATGTATTGCTCATTCCTGCCGAGTCGAATGTATTGCCGAGAGATGTGAGTTTGGAAACGAAACTGTCGGATCGGTTGAAGTTGAATACCCCTTTCATCAGTGCCGGGATGGATACAGTGACGGAAGCGGAAATGGCGATTGCGATGGCACGCCAAGGAGGTTTAGGTGTCATCCATAAAAACATGTCCATTGAAGAACAGGCGGAAATGGTGGATCGGGTGAAACGGTCGGAAAGCGGCGTCATCACCAATCCATTTTTCCTGACACCGGAACACCAAGTGTATGATGCCGAACATTTGATGAGCAAATTCCGGATATCCGGCGTACCGATCGTCAATGACATCGAAGAACAAAAACTCGTCGGTATTTTGACAAACCGTGATTTGCGCTTCATCCAGGACTATTCGATTCAAATATCCGAAGTGATGACAAGTGAAAACCTCGTCACGGCTCCTGTCGGCACGACACTGGAAGAAGCCGAGAAAATACTGCAAAAACATAAAATCGAAAAACTCCCGCTTGTTGATGCAAATAATATTCTTAAAGGTTTGATCACGATTAAAGATATTGAAAAGGTCATCGAGTATCCTCATTCTGCAAAAGATTCCCAAGGAAGATTACTCGTTGCAGCTGCAGTTGGTGTAACGGGCGATGCGATGAACCGGATCGAAAAACTGGTGGAAGCCGGTGTTGACGCAATCGTCATCGATACGGCCCATGGTCATTCAGAAGGTGTCATCAACCAAGTGAAAAAAGTCCGTGCTGCATACCCTGACCTTGATATTATTGCAGGGAACGTGGCAACAGCTGAAGCGACTGTCGCTCTCATTGAAGCAGGTGCATCCGTTGTTAAAGTTGGAATTGGTCCTGGCTCGATATGTACGACTAGAGTCGTTGCTGGTGTCGGTGTCCCACAAATTACAGCGATTTATGATTGTGCAAAAGCGGCTCAGGAATACGGCGTACCGATTATTGCCGATGGTGGAATCAAATATTCCGGAGACATCGTGAAAGCAATTGCAGCAGGTGCCCACGCAGTCATGCTTGGCAGTTTGTTCGCCGGAACTTCCGAAAGCCCAGGCGAAACGGAAATCTTCCAAGGAAGAAAATATAAAGTGTATCGCGGTATGGGCTCGCTCGCTGCGATGCAAGCCGGTTCTAAAGATCGTTATTTCCAAGATGCAACCGAGGAAACAAAAAAACTTGTTCCGGAAGGCATTGAAGGCCGGGTTCCTTATAAAGGAGCACTCGCCGACACGTACCACCAACTCGTTGGCGGTTTACGTTCCGGAATGGGATATTGTGGAGCTGCAACCATTGAAGATTTGCGGATCAATGGTCAGTTTATCCGCATTACAAATGCGGGCTTGCGCGAAAGCCATCCGCATGATGTCCAAATTACGAAGGAAGCGCCAAACTATTCGGTACAATAACTGCTTTTGTTTGAATAAAACATCTATTTTCCATCAACGCCATCGATGGGAAGTAGATGTTTTTCCGTTTTGGGATGAAATTTTTATAGATAGAAAAATGATGGAAATTTAAAGAGCAAAGATGTTGGAAAAAATTTTCAATATGGAAGATGGACGTTCCTTCTACTTTTTTATGTGGAAATATGATAAAATATCTAGGTGTTAAAATAAAAAATCTCGAAATATGTTGGAGGTAAGTAAGTTGATTCAAGTTTCCAGAAAAGGTGTATCAGGGATACTGGCATTCGTATTGTTGATCACTTCATTTATGATACAACCGTTAGCTGTCCATGCAGAGGATTCCCTCGATTTGAATGCGGAATCTGCTATTTTAGTAGATGCAGAGACCGGAAAAGTCCTCTATGCAAAAAACCCGGATGTTGCCCTTCCTCCAGCAAGTATGACGAAAATGATGACCGAATACCTCGTCCTTGAAGCAATTGAAGAAGGAACGATTGATTGGGATACAACGACTCAAATAAGTGATTATGCTTATCGGATTTCTGCAAATGCCCTCTTTTCCGGAGTCGGATTGAGGCAAAATGTAGATTATTCCGTGAAAGATTTGTATAACGCAATGGCGGTTTTCTCCGATAATGCGACGACAATCGCCCTTGCAGAGTTGATTGCCGGTTCGGAAAGCGAATTTGTGAGAATGATGAACGAGAAAGCAGAAGAATTAGGCCTTTCCGAATATAAATTCGTCAATAGTACAGGTCTTGATAATGATACGTTAGGCGATGATGCTCCAGAAGGGACAGACCCGAACGCTAGTAATTTATTGTCGGCAAGATCGTCTGCCCAGTTGGCCTATCATTTAGTCAATGATTTCCCCCATGCCCTTGAAATCTCAAGTCAAACAGAAGTGGAATTCGATGGGCATACAGTGGAAAATTTGAACTGGATGTTGCCCCATGAAGCGACATTTTTGCAACAATTCCATTATGAAGGAATGGACGGTTTAAAAACCGGGAATACGGATCTCGCCGGTTATACGTTCACTGGTACGGCTGAAAGAGATGGGAAAAGGCTTATCACTGTGGTGATGAAGACCGATTCCAAAGAAGAACGGTTCAGAGAAACCGCAAAATTGCTTGATTACGGCTTCAATAATTTTAGTACGGAAGAAATTTTTCCAGCCGGTTATCAATTAGAAGATCAAGAAACACTTCCTGTCGCCAAAGGAAAAGAAAATGAAGTGAGTGTTTCTATCAATGAAGCCATTTCCTTGCCGATCAAGTCCGGTGAAGCGGAATTATACAGTTTGGAATACAATATTAGTGAAGAGAAAATGAATGAAGATGGCGAACTTGTTGCACCGATTGAAAAAGGTGAAAAAATCGGTACCGCAACCCTCGTCTATGAAGGAGAAAATGATTTCGGGTATATTTTCGACCAAGAAGCGATCACTGTGGACTTGGTGAGCGATGAAGCAGTCGAAAAAGCGAACTGGTTCATGCTGACCTTTGGAGCAGTCGGCGACTTCTTTACAAACATCTTCACGACAGCGGTTGATTGGATCAAAGGCTTGTTCTGATCTTCACTTGCATTTTTAAAATATATCGGCTATGATAAAGGCAAATCGATAAGTGAAAAGTCGTGACAGGAACTAGTAGCAAGTTGTTCTTCTTCAGAGAGTCGATGGTTGGTGGAAATCGATGGAGAAAACTTGTGAATCCATCCTTGAACTGGTTTATCGAAATAGCGGTCGCTAGAGTAAATAAACCCGGTCTGTTGCACCGTTACATGCAATTTGGAGCCGGAAGAAATTTTTTCTTCAACAAGGGTGGCAACGCGGGAATTCAACTCTCGTCCCTCTATCAGGGATGGGAGTTTTTTGGTTTTTACAATGATTTTTAAAAAAGGAGGAAAAGCAAATGTTGGACATGAAGTTTTTACGGAACAATTATGAAGAAGTCAAAGAAAAATTGAAATACCGGGGAGAAGATTTGTCGGAATTTGAAATGTTCGGCGAACTCGATGAAAAACGGAGAAAGCTCATCAGTGAAACGGAAAGCTTGAAAGCGAAAAGAAATGCTGCAACGGAAGAAATTGCGAAATTGAAACGTGAAAAGAAAGATGCGGAGCCCGCCATTCAAGAAATGCGCGAAGTCGGGAAGAAAATTGCCGAACTGGATAAAGAGTTGAAAGAAGTAGAAGAGAAATTGAAACAAATCTTGTACTCCATTCCGAACATTCCCCATGAAAGCGTACCGATTGGTGAAGATGAAGATGATAACGTCGTGCATCGGACGTGGGGAGAACCTCCGGAGTTCGATTTTGAAATCCAACCCCATTGGGATATCGCAAAAAACTTGAACATATTGGATTGGGAACGTGCAGCGAAAGTGACGGGAAGCCGCTTCGTCTTTTACACTGGACTCGGCGCACGACTGGAGAGGGCTCTTTTGAACTTCATGATGGATTACCATGCTGACCATCATGGATATACGGAAATGCTTCCGCCATATATCGTCAACCGCATGAGCATGATCGGTACAGGGCAATTGCCGAAGTTTGAAGAAGATGCGTTCAAACTGGAAGAATGGGATTACTTCATGATTCCAACCGCAGAAGTGCCGGTGACGAACTACCATCGGGATGAAATCATGTTGGATTTACCGAAAAAATATGTAGCTTACAGTGCTTGTTTCCGTTCTGAAGCCGGTTCTGCCGGTCGTGACACGAGAGGTTTGATCCGCCAGCACCAATTCAATAAAGTCGAGTTGGTCCAATTCGTGAAGCCGGAAGATTCTTATGAAACATTGGAAGAATTGACGGGACATGCGGAAAAAATCCTGCAAGAACTGGAACTGCCATACCGGGTGATGAGCATGTGTACGGCTGACTTAGGGTTTACAGCCGCGAAAAAATATGATTTGGAAGTATGGATTCCAAGTCAGAACACGTATCGGGAAATTTCTTCTTGTTCCAACTTTGAAGATTTCCAAGCGAGGCGTGCCGGCATCCGTTTCCGTCGTGAACCGAATGCCAAGCCGGAATATGTGCATACATTGAACGGTTCCGGTCTTGCGATCGGGCGGACGGTGGCGGCGATCTTGGAAAACAATCAACAAGAAGACGGTTCCGTCGTCATTCCGAAAGTGCTCGTCCCGTATATGGGCGGTGTGGAAGTCATCCGCTAAGTTGGAGAAAGACCGGCCGGATGTTTCGATCCGGTCGGTCAATTCAAAAAGTAAAAATAATCGTTGACAAAAATAAAATAATTATGGTATATTATATCTTGCACTACGGAGGTATACCCAAGTCTGGCTGAAGGGGTCGGTCTTGAAAACCGAGAGGCGGGTCAAACCGCGCGGGGGTTCAAATCCCTCTACCTCCTCCATTTTATAAAACTTAAATCCAACAAAACGCTTAAAGCCCTATAAGCGTTTTTTTATTTCGGCTAATAGCCCGCTTTGGGTCAAAACGGGACTGTCCCGTATTGACCCATTTCTAAATATGCGCTTGACAAAGTTTGCGTTTCGTTCTAATATGAACAAAAAACAATATAACAAGGCGATGAACAGGCTAGTAGTACAAGAACTGTCCGACAGAAAATGGGATTCACCGGCTGAGAGGTCCCTCCGAACAAGCTTGTATGAACCTACCTCGGAGTCGTTAGCGAAAAACTAACCGCAGGAAACTGCGTTAACAATAAAGAGTGGGCATATTTCTGCCAAATTAGGTGGTACCGCGGAAAGCTGATTCCGTCCTTATTTTCAAGGATGGAATCAGCTTTTTTTAATATATATCTGGAAAAGGAGTGGTGTTCATGCGGGAAAACATAGTTTTTGTCGGCTCAGGTTCCATGGCGGAAGCGATCATTGCCGGAATGTTGCATGCGGAAATAGTGGATCGACGGCAAATCCATGTGACGAATAAACAAGATGAGAACCGCTTGGCTTATATGAAAGAAACATATGGTGTCCAAACGTCCTATGATAAGGAAAAACTGATCGACTGTGCGGATGTGATCATTTTAGCGATGAAGCCGAAAGATTTGAAAGAATCCATGGAGGAAATCGGTTCACATATTAAAGAAAATCAACTGGTCATTTCCGTGCTTGCCGGCATCATGACGGAGACGATCGAAGGAATGATCGCCAAACCAGTTCCGGTGATTCGCACGATGCCGAACACATCTGCGCAAATCGGTTATTCAGCGACAGCAATTGCCGGCGGTAAATACGTTCGTGATGAAGAACTCGCTTATGCTGAAAAGTTGTTTCAGACGATCGGCTTGACGAAAATCATTGCGGAAGAAGATATGCACACCGTCACTGCTGTTTCCGGAAGCGGCCCGGCTTTCATCTATTATTTTGTCGAAGCGATGAAAAAAGCGGCCCTTGAAGCGGGAATGGATTCAGAAACCGCTGATGCACTTATTACACAGACGATTATCGGTGCCGGCAAAATGTTGGAATTATCCGGTCATCCGGCGGAAGTTTTGCGGAAAAATATTACGAGTCAAGGCGGTACGACAGAAGCGGGGTTGCAAACTCTTGAAGAAAATGAATTCGAAACGATCATTAAAGCGTGCATTCATAGTGCCCGGAATCGGTCCCTTGATTTGGCAAAAGCTTTCCAACGATGAGGATGGGGAAAGATGTGACATAACCTTGTCCCCTCCCCTTCTTCATGATGTTCCACTTGTTTTTTCCGAAAAGTTTTGTATAATAATAATGTTAATCGATATGGCTCCGTAGCTCAGGGGATAGAGCGTCAGTCTCCTAAACTGTGCGTCGCAGGTTCGAGTCCTGCCGGGGCCGTTACTTTAGAACACCTTTATACCGATTGGTTGCGAGGTTTTTTTTGAATCATTATGAATTTGAGTTCAAAATTTTGTACGAATAATCTCCTTAGTCTCCCTTTGGTTGTTCTAAGCGGAAAAAGTTCAAAAGAATATTAAGATAGGATGCCGTCCTTCTTTTCGTCTTTTAATGGAGTAAAATGCCATCAAGTACGAAAAGGAGGGCGTTTTTCATTCACAATCGCTGTTTGCACCGGCTTTATCCATTATTGTTTTTTTGGTTTAAGTTAAAATTCTTTTAAAATACTATAAAATGTTCTAAAATGGATTCAAGTT
>CALKWU010000220.1 GCA_938004015.1 uncultured Oceanobacillus sp. | reverse complement strand
CCAGTTATTCGTTTCCATTTCAGGAATCCGCTTGATCCGGATTGTTCTTCATTTCTTGGCGTTTCTTCCACCAGTAATAGCCGACCGCAAAGGTGCCGTATAAACCGCCAACTTTATTTTTGTCGGCGACTCCTTTGGCCGCTTCACTGTTTTCCTTCATCGCTTCTGTCATATCAGCAAGTGATGCAGTGAATTTTCTTGTCGCATTGCCGACATCCCCGACAATATAAAACAACGGGCTAAGCTGCGCCATTTTTTCATTGACATCGGCTAACGTATGATTGCTCTCCCGAATCAAATTCGTCGTTTCTTCCATCAAATCATCAAGCTGTTCCGGAAGTTTCTGCACCGTTTGATCAACGCCCCCGAGGATTCCGGCGAAATTATTCAATACATGGCTTAAGAAAATCGCCAAGATGAGAACGGCTATTCCGATTAATAATACACCAACTCCAACAAGTGTCATTCCTTATCCCTCTCTCCCTGTCGCTACAAATTCATTTTGTTTTGAATCATCGTTTTTCCATTTTCCGTATAACTTTACGGCAACTTCACTCCATCGGATGCTCTCGATGAATGGTTCCATTTGTCGATCCAATTCTTCATCGGTCAAGTTGCTTAAGCTGATGCTGTTTTGAAGTGCTGTATTCGTCGTTTGCAGTGATTCACCCAATAGTTCGACCGAGTCGAAAACACTATCAGTCGCTTTCGCTTTTTCCGTTGCATCATCGACGAATCGGCCGGCTTCTTCAAGCGTCGTTGCAAGTCGAGGAGTGACTGTTTGCAAATGTTTTTCGACTTCGTTTAATGTCGAACTGAGTGTTCCCATATGATTACGTACCCGCTTCATGACGTAACAGATATAGACGGTGACAATCAAAAATGCAGTGGCAATCAGCAAAATACTAATGTAAACCAGGCCCATATGTATTCCCCTCCGCAACAAAATACGGTTTCATACCTTTATAGCCATATTATACCACTAGATTCCGTAAATAAAACTTTAACGATTTCAAAAACCAACACAGATTTAGAGTGATTTGCAAAAATCGAGGGTATAGGAATGATACAGCACCTATACTGGAGGGTTTCTACATGGACAGCATGAAACAGTTTGCGAAAATATTAGCGGGAAAATTCAAAGAAGACAATCTGACTTTATTGGCAGCTTCCTTAGCTTATTATTTCCTGCTTTCGATTTTCCCATTACTGATCGTCGGGTTTGCCATCATTCCATATTTCGACATGACACCAGATGATGCGTTAGGAATGTTCGCAACGGTTATGCCGCAAGAAATCGTGTCTTTATTGGAAGAAAACATCATCCGGCTCATTGAAACTCCGAGGGGTGGTTTGCTCACTGTCGGCATCATCGGCTCACTATGGTCGGCATCGAATGGCATCAATGCGTTCATCCAATCTTCCAATGAGGCTTTTCATGTGGAAGAAACCCGTTCGTTCATCTTTGTACGTCTGATCTCCCTCGGGCTTACACTCGGTCTCATTCTGTCTGTCGTCGTGGCGATTTT
>CALKWU010000219.1 GCA_938004015.1 uncultured Oceanobacillus sp. | reverse complement strand
CCACATACTATAGCACATTCCACCTGTAAATTGAATTACAACCGATTTGGATGAGGAGTAGAGGAATTACTTGGGATTCCTGTGTTTAGTAAAGGTTTCAAGAAACAAGAAAAAACATCTTATTCCCGGAAAAGGAATAAGATGTAGGCTTTCACATTTGATCCAGTGCTTGTTCCAAGTCATCCCAAATGTCTTCCCATGCCTCGAGGCCGACGGAAAGCCGAATCAGTTGGTCGGTGATCCCCATCTCCATGCGGGATTCTTCCGGAACGACCGCATGAGTCATCGTGGCCGGATGTTCAATCAGTGTTTCGGCATCACCTAAGCTGACGGCGATTTTAATGAACTGCAGACGGTTCATGAATGCTTGGGCATCCTCTTTGCTTCCTTTCACTTCAAAGGAAATCATGCCACCGCTTCGCTCCATTTGTTTTTTCGCAATAGCATGATCCGGTGAATCCGGGTCGCCCGGAAAATATATTTTCCCGACGTTAGGATGGTCTCTAAGTTTTTCATATATTCTCATCGCATTATCACAATGGCGATCCATTCTTATTGGCAGCGTTTTCAAACCACGGAGCAACAACCAGGCATCAAATGGGGACATGATGCCACCGATGTCTTTCTGGACGGTCATCGCCATGGAATGGATGAATTCTTCCTTACCGACGATAAGACCGGCAATGACATCTCCGTGGCCGCCGATATATTTTGTCGCACTATGAAGGACGACATCACAGCCGATATCGAGTGGACGTTGCAAATAAGGCGTTGAAAACGTATTGTCCACGACGACTGGAATATCATATTCTTTCGCCACTTTCACCACGAGTTCCAAATCGATTAATTTCATCGTCGGGTTAATTGGGGTTTCCACATAAATCAATGCGGTTTCCGGTTTGATTTTCGAGCGGATTTCTTCTTCGGAATCGAGTAAAGAAAAATCGGACGTGATATTATATTTTTCTTTCATCATCATCAACAAACCAAAGGTGCAGCCATACAAACCGACAGAGCATAAGACGTGATCATTCGCCTTTGTCAATGACAACAAAACGGCGGATACGGCAGCCATTCCGGAACCGAAGGCAAGGCCGCTTTCCCCGTTTTCCAACCGGGCAATCCGTTCTTCCAACACACGGACGGTCGGATTTCCTAAACGGGAGTAAATATAACCTTCCTCTTCCCCTTGGAAGCGTCGTTCCCCTTGCTCCGCTGAATCGAACACATAGGTTGAAGTCTGATACAGGGGCACGGACAAGCTCCCCAACATGTCTTTTGTGTCATAACCTTCATGGATCACAGCTGTTTCGAACTTTTTGTATTTCTTCACCATCGCATTTCTCCCCTTCCGTAGTTTGTGAGGCTTACAAACCCGCTTTACTACTAAATTATGCAAAGTCCGAGACGGCCGATAACCGCATATGCCGGACAAAGCGCTTCTACCATTAGCATACTGGAAATGGTAGCAAAATGAAAGCGTTTTCCTTATCGTGTACCTACATGATAACGGGTCAACAGTGAACCGTCGAAGAATAGAAAAAAGCACCCAATCATGTGGATGCTAGGAAAACAGTATAATAGTCGCCCTTATCGTCCCGTTCTATGCTTTTTTCAGTTTCCTTTTGCCGGCAAGAAAGCGTTTTTCAGCCGAATTCAAATGTTTGTCGACTGGGATATGTTCCAGAGCTTTTCCTAATCCGAATTTCGGCATATTGCGGTAAACCGATTCGTAGTCTCCCGGTGCAATCCGGTACGTTTCATGAAAAATTCCAACGGCGTCATTGTTTCCGATTTTCCGGTTGAAATCTTGCCATGCGGCCAAATGTTTTCCTGCTTTTGCGTAGGCTTGAAGATGATCGACCGATTTCCAATACTGGATGATCAGTGCCGTCCGCAAGCCGAAATAACTTTCCATCGAGAGGAATCCGAGCTCCTCTTTATTTTCATGCAACTCACGGATCATCGGCGGCATCGCTAGAAATACTTGTCCCCATTTTCGGATTTTCCACCGTTTATTGATCCGCATCCCGATGATGAACACGACAACTTCCTCATCATTCCGTGTCGTGAATTTTCCTTCAAACACTTTCGCCATAGAAACTCCTCCTCAATCCTGCAATTTATCGATTGTTTCTGTGCACCAATCGATGGCGGCAGATGTCATTCTTTTTCCATAATCAAGTGTAAACAGCCAATACTGTAAATCAGGTTCTTTGCGGTGCTTGTCACTGATTTCATTCTCGATCAAACAATAGATGTTGTACCGTTCCGTCAGTTTTTCCTTATAATCTTCCAAAAGCCGGATCGATTGTTCTTTGCTTTGATGCCTGCTGAAAAAGACTTTCAATAAAATTTCATTCCGTTCGGTCGGAATGTCTTGAATCGGCTGTTCCAACCATGTTTTCAGTTCTTCCATCCCTTTTTCAGTCAGGTGGTACTCTTTTTTATCCGGCTTACCTTCTTGGCCTGTTTCCTTGACGGTTGCCAACCCTCCTTCCTCCAACTGCCTTAAAATCGGATAAATTTGCCCGTAACTGATCTTCCAAAAATGGACTAAGCTTTGATCAATCATCTGTTTGATTTCATAACCGGTGCGGCATCCTGTCGTGATGACTCCCATGATGGCGTATACCGTATCTGAACGTCTCAAAGTTGTGTCCTCCTGTATATCTATTTGATATATATCTTTTTGATATATTATACCCGTCACCCATCTACATGTATATAGTCAATTGGTTCAATTTTCTATTGGTTTTCAGATGATACAAATGGATCAGG
>CALKWU010000218.1 GCA_938004015.1 uncultured Oceanobacillus sp. | reverse complement strand
ATCTGTGCAGTATGTTAAAGTAGGGAAGAGATTGATATGAAGAAAGGAATTTTTAATTATGTCGAAAACTGTTGTGTTAGCAGAGAAACCTTCCGTCGCCCGTGATATCGCCCGGGTGCTTAAGTGCAATAAAAAAGGGAACGGTTATCTTGAAGGTTCCAAATATATCGTCACTTGGGCACTTGGACATTTGGTCACCTTGGCCGACCCGGAAGCCTATGATGATAAATATAAAACATGGAGATTGGAAGACCTCCCGATGTTGCCGCAACAATTGAAATTGGTCGTCATCCGGAAAACCAGCAAGCAATTCAACGCGGTCAAGCAACAATTGCAGCGTAAAGATGTCTCTGACATTGTCATTGCGACTGACGCCGGTCGGGAAGGGGAACTCGTCGCCCGCTGGATTATCGAGAAAGTCCGTATCAACAAACCGATTAAACGACTTTGGATTTCATCCGTCACCGACAAAGCGATCCGTGATGGATTCAAAAAACTTCAACCGGGAGCTAACTACAATAATTTGTATGCTTCCGCCGTCGCCCGTTCGGAGGCGGATTGGTATGTCGGACTCAATGCAACCCGGGCACTGACGACGAAATTCAATGCCCAACTATCCAGCGGCCGTGTCCAAACACCAACATTAGGAATGGTCGCTGCACGAGAAAAAGAAATACGGGAATTCAAACCGCAAACTTACTATGGCATCCAAGCAAAAGTGCCTGGAGGAGTCATCTATACGTGGCATGATGCAAAAAACAATACAAGGACGTTTTCCAAAGAAAAAGCCGAACGACTTCTCGATTCATTGAGAGGAAAACCGCTCGTCATCAATCGGGTGGAAAGAAAATCGAAGAAAAAGTTTGCACCACAACTGTACGATTTGACCGAATTACAGCGTGATGCCAACCGCTTATTCGGTTTTTCCGGAAAACAGACTTTATCTTTGATGCAACGACTCTATGAACATCATAAAGTGTTGACTTATCCGCGAACCGATTCCCGGGTCATTACAACGGATATCGTCCCGACTTTAAAAGAACGGTTGGAGGCATGTGGTGTAGATCAGTATGCCCGCCAAGCCCAAGTGATCTTAAGAAAAGGAATTAAAAAATTGCCGAAATCCGTTGTCGACAATGCGAAAGTAAGTGACCACCATGCGATTATCCCGACTGAACAACCTGTTCATTTGGCCGACTTGGACCCGAGAGAACGTAAAATCTATGACTTGGTCGTCAAACGGTTCTTGAGCGTCCTGATGGATCCTTATGAGTACGAACAGATAACCATCCACGGAACCATTTCCGGAGAACAGTTCACAGCGACAGGAAGAAACGTGTTGCATCAAGGGTGGAAAGTGCTTTATGATCGCCAATTTGACGAAGAGGATACCGATGAACAACCTTTGCCTAACATCAATCAAGGTGATGCGTTTTCCAACGTGACCCTCGATTTGACGACCGGCGAAACAAAACCACCGGAACGCTTTACGGAAGGTGCCTTGTTGCAAGCGATGGAAAATCCGGTGCGGTACATGAGCAGTGACGAAAAGCATCTTGCCCGTACGTTGCAAAAAACCGGCGGAATCGGAACGGTTGCAACTCGTGCGGATATCATTGATAAGCTTTTCGCAAATCAATATATGGAGTTGAAAGGCAAGTACATCCATCTCACGCCAAAAGGCAAACAACTGTTGGATCTTGCACCGGAGGACTTGCGGTCGCCGGCCCTTACTGCCGAGTGGGAACAAAAATTGAAGCTGATCGAAGAAGGAAAGCTGAAGAAAAATAAATTCATCGCGGAAATCAAACAGTATACGAAAGAAATTGTCAGGGAAATCAAATCAAGTGATGCCAAGTTCAAGCATGATAATATTACAGGCACGAAATGTCCGGATTGTGGAAAATTGATGTTGGAAGTGAACAACAAACACGGTCGGATGCTCGTTTGCCAAGACAGATCTTGCGGTTATAAGAAAAACATCTCCCGACGTACGAATGCACGCTGTCCGAATTGCCATAAGCGGATGGAACTGCGTGGTGAAGGCGATGGACAAATCTTCGTCTGTTCTTGCGGTCATCGGGAAAAATTATCCAGTTACAAGAAGCGGAAACAAGAGGAACAAAAATCCCGTGTGTCAAAGCGTGATATCAACAAATATTTGAAAAAACAAGACGATGGTTTCAAAAACACCGCACTTGCTGAACAGCTGGCAAAACTGAAGAACTCCAAAAAACAACTCTAAAAAAATCCCGTATTGGACTTGTCCAAAACGGGATTTTTACCTGCCATGATAAATGATGGTTTGACACATTCCATACTTGAAACTCATTCAGTCGATTCCAGTTTTTCATCTTTATACTTTTCTTGCAAATCATCGCGGATTGTATTTTTTTCTAGTGGCACTCCATTCCGATAAGCGGAACGGTTAAGCATTAATGCCCCTAGAGGTGCTGTCATGAAAACGAATAAAATCGCCAGCAGAATCTTCACATTGATAATTCCCTCAGGTATGAAATAAATGAACGTCGCAATCATCAGGGAGATCATACCAAAGGTGGAACTTTTTCCCGCTGAATGCACCCGCGAATACACATCTTTCAAACGGATAACCCCTATCGCACTCAAAAATACGAAAAACGTGCCGACCAGCAGGAAAAAGCTCGTGATGATTTCAATCGTCGTCAAATACAGCACCCCTTTCAATGAATTTCGTCATCGCAATCGTGCCGACGAACGAGAGGATACTCAACACAAGAACGACATCGGAATAAGCGATCGTATCTTGAAGGATCATGACCACCCCAATAAAACCGACCAACGTCACTCCGAACGCATCCAAGCCCATAATCCGGTCACTGATTGTAGGACCGATGAAAATCCGGACTAAAAAGAGAATCAAAGAAATCATTATGACGACAAGAACTGTGTATACAATATACGTAAACATCATTTCGTCACCTCCATAATCGCCTTTTCAAAGCTATTACGGATATCGGCAATCATTTCATCCTTGTCAGGAACATGAATGGAATGGATATAAATCGTCTTATTATCTTCTGAAAAATCCATGGAAACCGTTCCAGGTGTGAGTGAGATAAGTGCTGCGAGTAAAGATATTTCCAATCTCGTTTCCAATCTCGTCCTCACAGCGACAATTCCCGGTTGATGGTCAAGCTTTGGTTTTAACACGACTTTCACCATATCGATATTCGCTTTTGTAAGTTCCACACAGAATAGGATAAATAACTTGAAAATAGCCCATAGATTCAACTTCCGTATCGGAAAATCGAATTTGAGGAAACGGCGTAAAATAAATAAAATCAAAATCCCAATGAGAAAGCCGAAAACAAAACTGGCTGGTGTAAAACTATTTTGTAGAAACATCCATATTACAGCAACAAATAGATAGGTTAAAATTTTTATCGCCATCATACCTACTCCTTCAGCACAGAGTCAATATAGATGGAAGGTTCCATTATTTCCTCTGCAATCGCTAATGAATATTGAAAAATCGGTTCAGCAGCCAAACCAAGGATAATCGTCAATGCAACAAGTGGTGCAATCGGCAGAAGCACTTTGCCGATCTTGATCTTCGCTTGTTCCTCGGTATGCTTCTGTTCTCCCCAAAAGGCAAAGCCAAAAATTTTCATCATGGAGAAAAGCGTCAATAAACCGACCAACAATGCTACTCCAGCTATAATATACTGTCCTTCTTGGAAACCAGCCAAAATGATCGGGAACTTACTGAAGAACCCACTGAACGGCGGGATTCCAGCAAGTGATATGGCAGCAATAAAGAATAGCCAAGCCAGCCACGGATGGGTTTTCAGCAATCCACCCATTTGCCGCAAATCGCTCTGTCCCGTTACACGCTTTGCAGCACCTTCAAATAGGAACAATGCCGTCTTCACAATCATGTGATGGGCGATATAAAATATCGCTCCAGCTACAGCAAGCGGAGTGAAAATCCCCAACCCCATAACCATATAACCAACCTGACTGATGATGTGGTACGATAAAATCCGTTTGAAATCAAACTGTGATACCGCACCTAACACGCCGAGAAGCATGGTAAACCCGGCTGCTACTGTGATGATGATTTTATGGGTGTATCCAATATCGTGATAAAAAATCAAAGTGAAAACCCGGATGATTGCATAGATTCCTACTTTGGTTAGCAAACCACCGAATAAAGCAGCAATCGCTGCCGGCGGCCCAAAATAAGATTTAGGCAACCAGAAATAAAGCGGAAACAACGCACCTTTTGTCGCAAATACGACAAAAAACATCATCGCAATCGTGTTAACCACACCGGTCTGCTCGAGTTCGGCGACCCTTTCGGATAGATGCGCCATGTTCAACGTTCCTGTCACGGAATAGAGCCAAGCGACGGCAACTACAAATAACGCCGAGGTGAACACATTGATGATGACATATTTGAATGATTCACGTAACTGATATGATGTTCCACCATGAACAATCAAACCATAAGAAGCCAATAACAACACTTCGAAAAAGACAAACAGGTTAAAAATATCCCCTGTCAAAAATGCACCATTTACCCCAACCAATAAGAAAAAGTAAAAAGGATAAAAATAGAATTTTTCCCGCTTCGGTGTAATTGTTTTAAAGGCAAAAAACAAGCAAGCAGTGGAAATGATTGCGGTGAGCAGTAACATCAACATCGCAAAATTATCAGCGACGAGAACAATGGCGAATGGCGCCGGCCAATTTCCGGCCTCCAGCACAATCATCCCATTTTGATAGACGAGCACTGCCAAATAAACCGTAAATATCAGTAACGCCAACATTGTAAAACCACTGATGAAACGTTGAAGCTTGTGCCGTTTGGCAAAAATGGTCAGGATAGCTCCAGCGATAAATGGAATGATGATTGGTAGAATGATTAGATTACTCATCGGCAGAACCCCTTAACTTATCCAAATCTTCCGTCTCGTGTGCTTTATATGTCCGATATCCCATCACAAGCAACATGGATGTCACTCCAAATGAAATGACAATGGCAGTGAGAACCAGCGCTTGCGGCAAAGGATCTGTGAAGCTTTCCTCCCCGAGATCCAAAAGCGGCGGAGCACCACGTTGCAGTTCAGACATCGTAATCAACAGCAAGTGTACGCCGTGAGATATCGTCAATGTTCCGAGGATGACACGAATCAAATTTTTCGACAACAATAAATAGACGCTTACTGCAAAAACGATTCCAATGACAATCGACATCAGTATTTCCATTATTTTTTATCCCCCGAAATCACTAAAATGATAGACATCGCAGCTCCGACGACAACCAAATACACCCCTAAATCAAAGGATAAAGCGGTTGTCAATTCCACATCACCAAAAAATGGAATATGGAACTCATCAAAGAAATGGGTCAGAAATGGAAAATCAAACAGCATGCTGACAATACCAGTTCCTACTGCAAACAGTAACCCAATTCCTATAACTGTTGTAAAATTAATCGGGATTGCTTTCAACATTTCTTTCCGATGAAATACTAGATACAAAACCAAGATAGCACTGGCGGTCATCAATCCACCGATAAATCCTCCGCCAGGCGCATTATGCCCAGCAAAGAATAAATAAAAGGAAAAAGCAAAGACAATGATTGTGATAAACCGCATCGCTGTTTGCAGCATCATGTTATTTGGTTTACTTTTCTTCATACGTCTTCACCCTCCTTTAGACGAAGTTTGATGAGCGAGATGACACCGAGTGCTGCAATGGCAAGCACAAGAATCTCCAGCATCGTATCCAGACCACGGAAGTCGACAAGAATGACGTTGACGATGTTGTAACCGCCTGCCAATTCTTTGGAGTTTTCGATAAAGTACTCTTTGATCGATGGGAAACCGATCTCACTTCCGAAGGCAAACGCACTGATCGACACTAATGTGATCATGAGGCCGACTCCAATGGAAACGATGAGATTCGTGATTTTAATAGAAGGTTTCGTATCGTCTTTTTTCAATTTCGGTAAATGAACAAAAACAAGCATAAACAAGATGACTGATATTGTTTCTATCATCAACTGAGTCAACGCTAAATCCGGAGCGCGGAAAATCGCAAACATTAAAGCGACAAGGTATCCAGCGACTCCTGCCAAGATGACAGCTGTCATCCGATTGTTGATGAACGGTATGGCAACAATGGCCAGTACAAAAGCAATAATGACGAGCCACATATGAGGTTCAATCGGTGATAAATTGGACGTTTGTAAAGCAAAACCGTCATAGCGGAACATCGTGTAGAAAATCAATAATACGATGAATACACACATGTAAATGAAGTAATCCCTTAATCTTCCCGTAATCTGTGCTCGTGTGATCAATTGTGAACCTTTAATCAGCCCATCATATCCATTGTCGTATAGATAATTGAATATATCTCTTTCACTACGGTAAAAACCTGACTGTGACCATATGTTCATCGTCAGATACAGCAATGTTCCGGCAGCAAACACGCCTAAGGTCATCCATAATTCCGTACCGAATCCATGCCAATGGGCAATATGTACTGCGAATAATTCGCCGGCATCTAAAATGCCTGGCAAAATCGCTTGCATTGCAGGTTCGATGACGTTATAAGCGAGTATATTCGGGAATAGACCAAAGAGTACGACAAGGGTAATTAAAACAATTGGACCTAAGAGCATCCCAAAAGATGCTTCTCGTACTTTGTCGACTTTAAGTTTTTCCGGTTGGAATTTCCCTCTGAACGTTTTGAAAAATAAAATCGTACAATACAAGAATGTGAAAACACTTGCAATCCAAGCGATTGCTGGTAAGAGGAGACCCCACGTATCCAGATTGAAAATGCCGTAATCAGAGGCATTCAGCATTCCTGTAAAAAACAATTCCTTGGACAGAAAGCCGTTCAACGGCGGTATTCCTGCCATAGCCGCAAGACCAATCAAGGAAATGGTCCCAGTAATCGGCATAAAAGTCATCAGTCCACCGAGGTTGCGAATATCCCGTGTGCCTGTTTGATGATCGACAATTCCCGCTGCCATAAACAAGCCGCCTTTAAAGGTCGCATGGTTGATCAAATGGAAGACAGCAGCAAGAATCGCTGTTGTATACAACAAATTATCCCCATCATTGAAATAATAAGCGGCGGAACCGGCACCTAACAGACTCATGATCATTCCCAACTGACTGACGGTCGAAAACGCCAAAATGGCTTTTAAGTCTTTTTGTCTTACCGCTTGAACAGAACCCCAAATCAATGTGGTAAGTCCTGCAAGCGTGATGATCCAAAACCATTCTGGACCTCCGCCAAAAATCGGCGTCACCCGGGCCACAAGATAAATCCCTGCTTTCACCATGGTTGCTGAATGCAGGTAGGCACTGACCGGTGTAGGCGCTTCCATTGCATCTGGCAACCAAATATGGAATGGGAATTGCGCTGACTTCGTAAAAGCACCGAGCAATACTAAAATCATTGCCGGAATGAAATAAACACTTCCGGTAACTAGATCGACATTTGCAATGATTTCTCTTATACTGAATGTTCCTGTCATTACATAAATGAGGGAGAATCCTCCCAGCATACTCAGTCCACCAAACACAGTAATGAACATCGACTTTTGTGCACCGTAAATCGACTTTTCACGATGGAACCAGTAGCTGATCAGCAATGCGGAAGAAATACTCGTCATCTCCCAAAACACATACAAAACAATCAAGTTGTCGGAGAGGACAACACCGAGCATCGCCCCCATAAACAGGAGGAGGTAAACGTAAAAATTATTCAGCTTTTCTCCTTTATCCGACAAATAATAGATGGAATATAAAACGACCAGCATCCCTATTCCTGTGATGAGAAGGGCGAACAACAGACTAAGGCCGTCAACGTACAAATCAAAATGAATCCCCAATGAAGGCACCCAAGGCGCACTCTTGCTTACCGTTCCACCATTGCTTGTGATCGGCAGATAACGTATGAAATAAATAAAGAGAACTATCGGGAGGATGAGGACGAACCAACCAGTATGGATTTTCCGGAAATATTTATATAAAAATGGAACGAGTATCGCTAGCAAAAAGGGAGAAATGGTAGCCCAATGTAAGAAAGTCAACTGAAATCCTCCTTTTCTGTATGATAGAAAATAAACAATTGCAATATTTTTACTGTAACTGGACGTTTGATTCCTAGTTAAGCCGGTTTGTTAGATGATTCCAAAATATTACGATTTTTATACGAAAAACGTCATTCTCCCAATCCACCTAATTGAAGTTTATATGTTTTGCAACGCCCCTTTCATCGTCAATTTAAAACAAAAAGGAGTCTGATAAGGGCACACTTTTCCCTTTGGTGACAGACTCCTCCATATCCAGCGTATGAATATAAGTAAATTTTAACGCACTTTTCAAGAAAAATAAAGCAAAATCAATTTATTTATTCTAAAATTTTTCCTTTTTTGATACAGTCTGATCAAATTTCAACGATTCAAGCATATGAATCCGTTAAAAATACACAATACGTCATAGAAAGTCTCACGGAATGATACTATTTCCATTTAACAAGCTGACGAAACAAATTTGCTTTAACCGATAATATGGGTACCGGATTTTCCTTCCATCGCCAAATCGGCTTTATCAAGGGAACAAATGATGGCTTTCCCGCCAATTTTCGCAAAGTTGATGGCGGCTTCCATTTTCGGCCCCATACTACCGGCGGAAAAATGACCTTCTGCTTGATAATTTTCCGCTTCTTCCACGGTCACTTCCCGTAACGCCTTTTGCTCCGGTGTTCCGTAATGGACAAAAGCATGTTCCACATCGGTGAGGATCATGAACATACTTGCCTCGACTTCTTCCGCCAATTTGAAACCGCTCCGGTCTTTATCAACGACCGCTTCTATCCCTTTATATGTACCGTCCATTTTTTTGACGACCGGTATTCCCCCACCGCCACTGGCGATGACGATGATTCCACATTCCATCATCTGTCGGATCACATCCGAACCGATGATCGACTTTGGTTTCGGTGAAGGAACGACTCGTCTCCAGCCCCTCCCTGCATCCTCTTTCACAATCCAACCTTTTTCTTCAGCAAGTTTTTTTGCTTCTTCTTCTGTATAAAAGATGCCGACAGGCTTGGATGGGTTTTGGAAATCGGGGTCTTCCGCAGACACTTCCGTTTGTGTCAACGTAACAGCAACCGGAGTGTCATTATTCAACTTGATCAATTCATTCCTCAATGATTTCTCCAGCATATATCCGATGAACCCTTGGGATTCCGCGTTACACACATCAAGCGGCATTGGAGGAACAACATGTTTCGCTTCCTCATTTTGCCGCAAAATATTACCGACTTGCGGGCCGTTTCCATGGGTGACGACGACCGTATGCCCTTTATTTACGATTCGGGCGATGATGGCTGCACTCTTTTTGACATTCTCCAGTTGATTTTCAAAGGTTGCCTGTTGATTCCGTTGTAAAATCGCATTCCCGCCCAAGGCGATGACTACTCTTTCTCCCACTTTCTTTTCCTCCTCGTCGCTGCATGAACAAACAAATATGGATGTTACGTTCTCTCCACATTTTCTTTCTATTATGCCAAAAAAACAGACCGGAAATAAAGGATTTTTTATAAAAAATCAAAAATACCTTTGCTTTCCGGTCTATTTTCCAATCAATTGTTTTTCATAGAGGGAGAATCCGTGTCGAATTCCCATTTTTCGATATCCGTTTTCCCTATAAAAATGGTTCAATTTTTCATTTTCCGCCACACAGTCCAAACGGATGGTTCCCCCACCCTTGTTCCGCAATTCATTTTCCACCCAATGGAGAATCTGTTTCCCCAACCCTTTTCCTGCTTCAGCCGGGATGATGGCCAATTTATGAAGGTAAACCGCCTGCTTGGCATCTTGCCAAAGCCATTCATCCCAACTGGTTGCGTACGGATAGAGCGTGAAAGTCGCAACGAGAAGATCATCTTTTTTCACCATGTACGTTTCTCGGTGTTCAATGGCGGCGATGATGTCTGCATCATCTTTTCCATGCAAAACTGATTCCCATTGTTTCAAACCTTTATGTTTCAACCAATTTGCCACGTCTTTCAAAAGAGCTAAAACTTTTGTTGCGTCCTTCGATTCGGCAATTTTTACGTCATAACCCGATAAGTTCATGACTTTTCATCCCATTTTCCCATCGATGATTTTTGTTTCAACATGTTCGGCGTTGGTCAAACGGTTCAGTTCCAGTTCATATTCGTCGAGCCATTTCTGCAACTGCTCCCGATCCGGGTGGAATGAATAAAGGATACTGATGACATTGCGTTTTCCTTCTGTAATCATTGCCCGTTCGCTGTCTGCCGTCGGATTTCCGAATGGTCCTTGTTCATCGAATAATACAGGCATATTGCCGATATTCACTTCCCTGTCCCCGATTCCTACATAGCGCATTTCCGCTTCTGTTTTTTGCAATGTGATATCTCCAGTAAGTTTCGCTTGATCATAAGAACCGATTGTATACCCGGAGCGGATGGAAATCAAGTTTTGCAAGTCGACGACATTATTGATCTCATACAAACCGTTTCCTTTCACGACCCGACGCAACATCGCTTCGGCTGCATTCCTGTATTGGGACGGGGACTTCCCTAACGCTTTATACGCTTCTCTTGTCGCTTGGATATTCGGAATGGCGGCGATCTCTTGAAGTTCATACTTCTGAGCAATTCCATCCACCGTTTGCCGGAAGTGATCGATGAGTTTTCCGGAACTTTTTTCCACTTCAACCGAGTAGCTGATCACGCCTAAAGCTGCGTGAGGGATGATTTCCGAAATGTCGTCAGCAATCGAAATGTTCATGACGCTTCCTCCCTATCTATTTGGACAGAAGAAACACTCAACTGCCCGTTTTCTTTTGAATCTCAATCTATCATTATATTGCCATAATTCCGGAAAGATAGACAGGAAGTTGATGGAAATAGGTAGTGTACCTTTTAACGGACCTTGCACTGAATCAGTTGAAATTATATTCCGTCACAATCTTTTCCCGACCGGTCGTCACGTCCTGGAAATATTCATAAAGACAAATTCCCAGATAGGAACCGGAAATGTTGTAGACGTTCCGATAACCTAAATTTTCCAGCGCCATGACCATGTTGTAACTTCTTTGTCCGGAACGACAATGGATGTATACAGGCTTATCTTTCGGAATTTCATCCAAACGCTCACGGAATTCACTCAACGGAATGTTCACCGCATTTTTCAGGTGCCCCGCTCCATATTCCTTCTTTTCCCGGGCGTCGATGATAAAGGCGTTCTGTTCGACTAAAGCCCGCACTTCGGAAACCTTCACTTCTTTATATCTGCCATGAAGTTGATTCAGCGCCACGAGAGCGGCTTGGTTCACGACATCTTTTGCCGTGCCGAGCATTGGTGAATAGGATAATTCCAAATCCTTCAAATCTTCCAATGTGGCGTCCATGGAAATCATGGCAGCAATGACATCCACCCGTTTATCGACATTTCCTTTCCCAATTGCTTGCGCACCTAAAATTTTCCCTGTCGGCACTTCATAGACGAGTTTGAAATGAAGCGGATGACTATCCGGCATCAAACCGACTTTATCACTCGGCATCACATAGACGGAATCATAGTTTATGCCCGCTTGTTCGGCCGTACGTGCATTCAGCCCCGTCGAAGCGGCATAGAGGTCGAACAGTTTGATGGAAGAAGATCCGATAACCCCTCTATTCCGATTCGGGATGCCATACATATGGTCAGCAGCTGCCCGTGCTTGTTTTTGTGCCGGCCCGGCGAGTGCAAGTCTCGTCGGTTTATGGGTCAAACGATGATACACTTCTATCGCATCCCCAACCGCATAAATATCCGGATCGCTCGTCCTGTAATTGGCATCGACGCGAATGCCGCCGGTTTCGCCGATGTCAAGTCCCGCTTCTTCCGCTAGAGTCGTCTCCGGTCTGACGCCGATCGCCAATACGACTGCTTCGGCTGTAATTTTTCTTCCTGAATTCGTTTCAATGGCATCCTCCCGAATTTTGGCAAGACCGTCATCCACAATCAAGTTGACCCCATGATTTAGCATTTCCTTGTGCAAGATTTGTGCCATGTCAAAATCAAAAGGCATCATAATTTGCTTAGCGAACTCCACCAACGAAACGTCATAACCGGCTAATTGTAAATTCTCCGCGACTTCCACGCCGATAAAACCACCGCCGACAACCGCCACATGTTCCACTGCTTGTTGTCGGAGATAGGTATGGAGATTTTCGATATCCCCGACATTGCGGATGGTGAACACATGGTCTTGGTCCACCCCTTCGATGTTCGGACGGATAGGCTCGGCCCCCGTGGATATGACGAGCTTGTCATATTCCTCCTCATATGTTTCATCGTCCAATAGATTTTTAACTGTCACCGATTTTTCATTCCGATTGATTTTGATGACTTCATGGTTCACTCGAGCTTCGATATTGTATCTTTTTTTGAACATTTCCGGAGAAAGTAGGACGAGTTCATCGCTCGTCTCGACAATGCCGCTTAAATAGTATGGCAGTGAACAATTGGAGAAAGACACATGTGGTCCTTTTTCGAACATGACGATTTCAGCCTGTTCATCCAAACGTCTTATTCTTGCAGCGGTCGATGCACCTCCAGCAACACCGCCGATGATCAACACTTTTTTACGCATTGCGCTCCCCTTTCTCAATGATTTTGAATTATACCCCTATAGGTATTATCTTACATAAAAAAATAAAGATGATTTATCTACTTTTCACTAACAAATCAACAGCTTCTTTGACGAGGTCTTCCGTGCTCTCGCCTTTTTCAATATTTTCCCGGACACATTGTTCCAAGTTTTTGCTCACCACGAGCCCCATCGTCCGATCGATTGCCGTCCGTACTGCCGACAGCTGGGTCACAACGTCACGGCAATCTTTATTTTCTTCCATCATTTTCAAAATCCCTTTTATTTGGCCTTCAACCCGTTTTAAACGGTTCATCATCGCTTTGTCGTATTCCATCATAATGCCTCCTTTCATTAAAACTTCCACTTAACATGCGAGTGGAAATCTCTAGGACAATCATATACCCCATGGTGTATATTTGTCAATCGATGATGTTCCTTCTTCTGTCCATCCCGAATCTTTCCCAAAATGGCGAGTTCCTATGAAAATGCATTCGCGATTACAATTCCCCAACCGTTTATGCGATGGCATGCGCTTCGATTTCCATCATTGCAGGAGCGGCCGTCGGTATTTTCAAAAATCATTGTTTGTCTTACTTTCTTTCCTGACCGTGTTGTTTGTAGTGCCTCGAAGTAAAACAGAATGATAAAGGCCATTAAACGCAAACCGGGATGAAAACGACCTTGTTTCCATCCCGGTTTTAACAGCATCACCGATAAAACATGTACTTATTTTTCACCAATTTCGCTTCATATAGGGCTTGGTCGGCGTGATATATCAATGTCCTCCCTTTGGTGCCATCCTCAGGGAACACAGAAACACCGATACTTGACGTGATTTGGATGTTTTTTCCCTTGATCCGGTATGGTTTCTGGAAGGCATGATGTATCCTCTTCGTAATTTTTTCCACTTGGTTCTCGTCTGTGATTCCTTGAAGCAACACGATGAACTCGTCACCACCGACTCGACTGACGATATCCTTTTCACGCACCGACACTTGCAAACGCTTCGCAAAACTCTGCAATAACAAATCACCGGCTTCATGACCATAACAATCATTGATTTCCTTGAAATCATCCAAATCAATATAGAGGATCGCCATTTTTTCATTTTGTCGCTTCGCCTTCTTCAGTTTATCTGACACAAGATGATAGAAAAGCCTTCTGTTTTTCAGGCCGGTCAACGGATCATGGAAAGCCAAGTACTCCAATTGGGATTCATATTTTTTCCTATCCGAAACATCACGGATGACGAGTTGAAGATCCGGTTTGGTTTTCGAACCAATTGGAATGATTGTTATTTCCGTGTCATAAGTATTACCGTTCCGTACAGTGAACCGAGCTTCCAACTCGAGGGGAGTTTCCCAATTTTTCCGTTCATAAATCGATACGCAAGCCTGTTGGACTTTCTCTTTTTCTTCACCCATCACAAAGTTCCAAAGCGAGTGGCCGAGGACTTCTTCTACTTGCTTTACACCAAAAAAGTGGAGACCGGAAGTATTGATGTACTCGATTTTATCATCGTGCAACTTAACGACCGTATCCGGAAGATGCTCGACAAGCATCCGGTACAGCCGCTCACTTTCTTCCAATTTTTGTTGAATGACTATCTGTTCGGTGAAATCTTTATACATTCCCACCGCCAATATGTCTTCGTTGTTGACAGAACGATACGAAGCCAATACATGGAGCACTTCCCCCTGTTTGTCTTTCAGTTTGGTCGGCAAATACGGAAAATGTTTGCCGGATTTCAATTTTTCAAGAAAAAGTCCGTATTCTTCCATACTTTCTTCATATAGAAATGATGGAAAACCGATTCCGTACAAATCATCCACGTCATACCCCAGCATATCGGTGAAACTTGGATTTGCATCACGTATTGCACCATCATGTCCTATTGTGAATATGGCATCCGTTGCGTTCTTCCACACTAAGTCCAGTACCTCTTCACCTGTACCAGTCTTAAATTCATTGTTCATATCCTCACCACTTTTGTTTTTCATTTACGATTCAAATACCCGCTTCCGGATTTTTCACATCCGTTGAACGGGGCAGCAGTTCATAACCGATGATGCGGTTGGACGAAATATCGAAAATCGGGATGACATGATAAATTCCGAGTCTATCCAGGGGGTTTTTCTTCCGGACAGTTTCAAAGGTGTCTCTCTTTTCGAAGCCGACCCAACCTGCCGATTCATCATTCTGTTTTAAATGTCACACGACTTTAGGGCTAACACATAAATGGCAAATTAATTCTTTATACCTATTCCTTATTCTATATCTGATATAAAGCGAATGCAATAGAATTGCAAACAGTTATTTAACAATTTATTGTCAATTTGAATATAAACAACGTGAATATATGGGAAATATAATGGGGATGACTCTGATTGCATTGCCACATAGTGCTTTTCACTTTCAAAATAGAGGTCAATGATTTAAAGTTGATTAAAAATCTATTGGAGGAAATCATGATGGAAATAGGGATCACTACTTTTGTCGAAACCACTCCGGATGTGCATACAGGGGAAACACTCAGTCATGCGGAACGGATACGGAATGTGGTGGAAGAAATCGTGCTTGCAGATGAAGTCGGCTTGGACGTATTTGGGGTCGGCGAACACCATCGGAGAGATTATGCCGCTTCCGCTCCGGCGGTCATTCTTGCCGCAGCCGCTTCCCGGACGAAAAATATCCGACTCACTAGTGCGGTGAGTGTCTTATCATCTGATGATCCGGTCAGGGTGTACCAACAATTTGCAACGGTCGATGCGATTTCGAACGGTCGGGCGGAAATTATGGCGGGCCGCGGTTCATTCATTGAATCCTTTCCGTTGTTCGGTTATGACTTGAAAGATTATGATGAACTGTTTGAAGAAAAATTGGATCTTTTATTGGAGCTGCAACGTTCGGAAATCGTCAATTGGGAAGGTAAACACCGGCCGTCCATCCATAATCGGGGAGTATATCCGCGCCCGGTGCAAGATCCATTACCGGTCTGGATCGCCAGTGGCGGAACACCGGAATCTGTCGCCCGGGCAGGGATTTTAGGCTTACCGCTCGTGCTCGCCATTATCGGCGGAAGTCCATTACAATTTGCACCGCTCGTGGAATTGTATCGTCGGGCGGTGAAAGAAAACGGACATGATCCGGATAAACTGACAGTCGCATCCCATTCCCACGGGTTCGTCGCAGAAACGACGGAGATTGCTGCGGAAAAATTTTATCCCTCCACTGCTTATGCGATGAACGTCCTTGGCAGAGAAAGAGGTTGGCCGCCTTATACCCGGGAAACTTTCGACAATGCCAGGAAATTGGAAGGTGCTTTATATGTAGGCGATCCGGAAACCGTCGCGGAAAAAATCATTTTCTTACGCAAACATGTCGGCGTCACCCGATTCATGCTTCACGTTCCGGTCGGTTCGATGCCTCACGAAGATGTCATGAAGTCGATCGAATTGTTAGGAAAAGAAGTCGCTCCCATCGTCCGCGAAGAAGTGGCGAAATGGGAAGCGGAAGGAAAGAAGTGAATGCAAGGGTCGAAAAGGGACTGTCCCTTTTTGACCCATTTTACGTGTCCCCCTTTCAACAAGTCTTTCGTATAATTACTTTTCACGTGGCGATTCAACAGATCACATAGCCTTGTTTCGCAAAATCAAGTGTATGGCGATTCGGACAAATGATGCTCTTTAAATCCTTCACTTGCAAATCACCAAGACAAATCGGACAAACTAACACGTTTTCATGATCACGCACCAACCGTTCCGTTTGTTCGACACCCATCCTTACCACTTCCCTTCAAATTTGCGTCAAGGGCTGGTCCAGACAAACTCAAATGGGCATACACCGACTTTTCGTGTATGCCCCTTATAGGGAAAAGATTTTTATCATGTCAATGGCAAATCGCAGTTAATGGCTCCCGTCCACATACCGCCCATGTTCAGGTATCGCTAATCGGTCGAAGTCCTTTGCCAATAAAGATAGTCCTTCGCGTAGTTCTCTCCCGGCGATCGGCATCCCGTGCCCGGTCACGGCAACCGTCGGAGCGAGTGCCGCCAATTTTTCCACCGACTCCCAAGCCGCTTGCCAATCGGTCGTCAAATAACGTGGCGGCCCGTTGATTTCCAATTCTTGAGTGAGAACTTTGTAAAGAGACTCCTGCCTCACGGTGACAAAAGCATCCCCTGCAATCAAGGCCTTGTCGTTTTCGCGGAATAAAGAGATATGTCCCGGGGAATGGCCTGGTGTATGGAGCCATTTCCAATCAGGTAGATGGGGAATCGCACCATCCAAGGGCAGTGCTTTAACATGACTTCCCAAGTCGACAGGTTCTGTAGGGAATATTGGGGACATTTTGGCGACCAACCCGCCTTCCACCGTTGCATCCGGTGTCGGATAGCTTTGGTTTCCCGTTAAAAATGGCAATTCCTGCTCATGGGCATAAACCGGAACGTCCCATTTCCGGACGAGTTCGACGACCGCACCGACATGATCGAAATGCCCATGGGTCAAAATGATCGCTTTTGGCTTGGCGCCAGTTCCAAAACGCTCTTCAACGACTTCCAATATTTTCTCGGAAGACCCTGGCATCCCGGTGTCGACCAACACAAAATCTTCCGTATGATCCCCGACGAACACAATATTCACAATCTGATCAGTATAACAGTACAAATTCGGAAGAACCTCGATACCGATGCCATTTGCTATCGAGTACATCGGCAAAAACTTACCTGCCATCGCATCATGCATTCCATCCTGTTCATACCCATTCATTGGACCACCACTTCCTTCATCATTTTCGGTTATTCGTGAGCATTCTTATTATTTGGAGCGGTGGTGATTTTATGTCAAAAAAAGCCCAATCGGCAAATCCGATTGAGCAATCCATCAATTTTCTCCGTTCTCTTCTTGCCAAACTTGTTCAAGGACTTGTTTGAACTGGGCGACAGGCTGGGCACCGGAAACGGCATATTTATTATTGAATACGTAAAACGGAACCCCTTGGACACCAATTTGACTTGCTTCTTGGAGATCCCGGTTGATTTTTTGCGTATATGTTTCATTTTGCGTGCTTCCAAGGGCTGCATTCTTATCGATTCCCACTTCTTCTGCTAGACGTCCGATCGTTTCAAGATCACTTAAAAGCTCGCCTTCCGCAAAATGTGCTTTATAAAATCTTCTAAAAAATTCATTGCCTTTTCCTTGTTCCTTCGCATACTGAAAAGCGTGGTGTGCAGGGATGGTACTGGAAAACTTCGCCGTGTCGTAATCGATGACGAGGCCTGCATTTTTTGCCATATTGACGACATTTTCGAACATGCCCCTCGCTTGGTCTACGCTGATCCCTTTCATCTCCGCAAAGGTTTCGTAATAATCTTTTTCCGGATCATGGGCGGCATCGGGCGACAGAAGGAAGCTTTTGTATTCCACTTCCACTTGATCTTTATGTTCGAATTCTTCCAATGCTTGTTCCAAATGGGCTTCTCCGATATAACAAAACGGGCACATGAAATCCGACCAAATCGTTATTTTCATTCTTTTGTCTCCTTTTCTTTTTTCACGGGACCACAGATACCTGTTTCCACATCGCATACAAATCCATCCGCATCCTGAAAATCAAAACCTTCGAGCGGCTTGAGTTCAATCGGTTTTTTCTTTGGCGTTTCCACCATTTTTTTATCCAATGGACAACCTCCTTACACACTTCTTTCCCTAGTTAACTTCTAGTATAAGGGAATGCCCTTTAGGAAATACAGAAAAGCGCTCACAATCCGGCAGAAATTTTCAACCGAATAATTCATCAACGTTGAAAAATTCCGTGAGCGGCACCTTCCGTCCTTCCCGATCCCATTGATGATACTCCTCGAATACGACGAAAACATCTCCTTTGGCAACGGTCTCCACTAAATATTCCACAGTGAGAAAACTCCGATAGTAATCGAACATGATACTCGACAATTTTCCTTTATAGGAACCACTGCCAAATCTCTCCAATGGATGGGCGCCATCATCCTTTTTGAATAATTCCACCAGTTCCCGTTCCGTATGGGTGATTGCGGCAAATTAAGCTTCCGTCAATGTGTGTTTTCTACTCAAATAGTCACACATCCCTTCCTCAAACCAAATGCCATCTTCCCGCTCATCAGCAAAATCATCCAAAAACAAATCGGAATGGTGGGTCAACTCGTGGGCTAAGATACTGAACAGATGGTTTTCCGACATCGTTTTGTAAAACTCTTCCACTCGGGGATGTTTTCGACCTTTCAATTGTTTGAGAAAAAGATTTTTCCAATGATCAAGGTCTGGTGAAAAATAAATAAAATTTTCATTTGTATAGGCTGGAAGTGGCACATCGGAGAAAAATGCAGTTGCGAGCTCCGCTGATGTCCAAATGATTCCTTTAGGAAGATCCTTCAACTGGAATTGTTCTTCGAGTATTGTTCGATATTTCTCAAGCTTTTTGGAAAATCTCTGAATCACGTCTTCATATTTTTTAAAATCCTTTTCTGATTCAAATGCGTAGACATTCCTCATTTTTGTTCTTCTCCGATCCATTTGCTCATGTAGTATTCGTCCATGAATTTCCCTTTGATGTACAGAGAATTTCTTTTTGTCCCTTCGATTTCAAAGCCGAACTTCTTGTATAACCGGATGGCAGCGTCGTTTTCGATGACGACGGTCAGTTCCAGACGGCGGATATGGTGATTTTCCGCCCAACGTTCCAACGCTTCGAATAACTTTGTGCCAATCCCCTTGCCACGGTGGTTTTGTGAAATTCCGATGACGAGATAGGCGGAGTGTTTATTCCGCTTTGCCCGCCCTCCAATAGCAAACAAATAACCGACGAGCGCTTCATCTTGTTCAGCCACAAGGATGGTTGAATTGTCCGATTGATTGACTTCAGCAATGAAGCGGGATTGTTTTTCCGCCGTGATTTTCCTTTCTCCCGCTTCCCAAAGCATATATTCGGATGTTCGATCAACTTCCTCCAGCAATTTCGCCAGCTTGACGGCATCTTGATCAGTCGCTTTACGAACATGGATTTCGTTTTTCATTTTGCGTGTTCCCTCTTTTTTCTTCCCATTGTACCATGTTTCCAAAAAGAAAAAACATCCTGCCCAAGCGCATAGCTTGTTGCAGGATGTGGATGTTCCTTGGTTTTTTATTTTAATTTGAACTCCACTCTTTCCCCTTTGGACAGATCTTCAGCATCGATGTTGCGGAGTGGGCCGATTTCCATTTCGAAGGACTTATCTTTCCAAACCTTTTCGTATTCTTCTTTATCTAAGAGGAAGACTTGCAATATTTCACCGCTCTCTCCTGCAGGTATGACGTCACTATAGCTATACAAGAGCAACATTCCTTCATTCAACGTCCATAATTTTCCATCATTCAAATATAAGGTCGAGGAGACGGAACTCTTGGAAACATCTTCATCATGACCGTTATCGATGATGAACTTGACGGTGAGCAAGACGTATTCGTCATCTTGGAAACGTGGTGCTTCCTCTTCGTTCGGGACGAAATGCGTGAACTGGTAACCCTCCAGTGTGATCGTAGAATCCCCGATTTCTTTCGTTTCGCCAATATTTTCTTCTTGTTCAAGCATTGTTTTTTCACCCATATTGTCTGCGGTGACACGATCTTCATAGAATCCTTGAGCTGCCCGTTCTTCTTCCTCCGCTTCACTGTCTGGATCGAGAGGTAAGGTGAAACGGCCTTCAGAGCCGATTGTCGAACCATAATCATCGTAATCAGTGCGAGGTGTTGAAATTTGTACATCGACACTTCCCAATTCCATAATGTCAGCGAGACGATCTTCCCCTATCGGATAAGCATAGTAACCGACGATTTCCTGTCCGGCCTCCAATAAGTATTCATTGGAAGGTGCCAATATGTTCGGAAGCTGCACTTCTTCCGGCAATAAGTATTGATGGTTCCCTAAATATTTTTCTGCACCAACGTAGTCCATATCAAAAGTGGTCATATAGTGGACATCTTGGTCTGTATCATTCATGATTCGATATTGGGCAATGACGACAGCACCGTTGTTCTGATCATCGAATGGGATACTGTAATCACGATGGAAATCCAACAATTCCACTAAAGTGTATGCTTCCAAAGTGACCGTGACCCCTTCCATTTCATGGGTTTGCGGATTATCATTTTCATACAGAACGGTTGCCGTCCCTTGCGTTTCTTCTTCCATAAAAGCGATCAAATCAGCGAAATCACTTTCAGAAGCCGTATCCTCTACAAGTTCTTCCTCTTCTTCTTGCTCCTCCTCAATCTCTTCTTCCTCTTCCTCCTCATCTTCCTCGACTACCGTTTCATCGTCTTCCGCCGCAACTTCTTCCGGCGCTTCTCCCTCATCACTTCCTCCACATGCGGATGCTATGATTGCCATGAAAAATAAAACGGCAATGAGCATCATTCCCTTTCTCATCGAAATCCCTCCGTTGAATTGAATCAACGCTATCTTAGCCATAACAAAATGATTTGTCTATTCTTTTCTGTGAAAATAATTATAATGGACTAAAAATCAGGCGGTGATGCAAATGTTGACAAGCATTTGCACACAAGACTTCCATCTCATTTTAAATAAATTATCGGAGGAATGTCGTTTAAAACAATAAAAAAACTTGCGCAGGAAAAGTTTCCCTTACGCAAGCGGATAGTTGTCGGGTA
>CALKWU010000217.1 GCA_938004015.1 uncultured Oceanobacillus sp. | reverse complement strand
CTCATTTCATTTAGGAACAGGATGACGCTCGGACAAAATGATTTTTGTAATCGTTATTTTGTCCGAGCGTTTTTGGTTGAAACTAAAATTTACTTACATAAAATATAAGAATTATTAAAACTACATTTTATTTTTGGGAAATTTATGCTATATTTGACAATAATATAAAGATTTAAGATAGCGCTTACAAATGATGAATGAAAGATTTCAATAAGAAGCGGGGTGAACGGAATGAAATTGAATTTCAGTGGTCATACGAGAGAAATTGCAGACGGATTGGACATTCTGGCGGAAGAATTAGGAATGACACAAAGTGATGACGGCTATCCAATTCATATCATTAAAAAGCCAGGCAGGGAATTACACGTAAAGAACAAGGGTGGCAAAGGAGAAATTGTCTATAGTGAGAAAGTGCATTTTTTCCGTGCACTCGGTCTATGGATGCAGCGTGTCAAACAGGAAAAAGAATTCCATCTCATTGAAAATGCACAATTTAAAATGAGTGGTGCTATGATGGACGCTTCCAGGAATGCTGTAATGACCGTCGATAGCATAAAAAACATGTTGCGGAAGATGGCGTTGATGGGGTTGAATGTTCTGATGGTCTACACAGAGGACACGTATGAAGTGGAAGAATATCCCTATTTCGGCTATATGCGCGGAAGGTATACCGAAGAAGAATTGAGAGATTGTGATCAATATGCAAGATTACTGGGGATTGAAATGATTCCATGCATTCAAACCCTTGCCCACTTGACTGAGGCGCTTAAATGGAATTACGCCCGAAACATTCGAGATACTGCAGATATTTTATTGGTCGGTCATCCAGAGACATATGAATTTTTGGAAAGAATCATTAAAGCGGCATCCAGGCCTTTTCAAACGAAACAAATCCATATTGGAATGGATGAGGCATTCCAGCTCGGGTTAGGTAAATATTTGGAGAAAAACGGTTACGAAGAACGTTTTTCCATTATGAATCGTCATCTGAATCAAGTTGTCGCCATTACCGAGTCACTTGGACTGAAACCGATGATTTGGAGTGATATGTACTTCCGTTTAGGTTCAAAGACCGGAGCTTACTACGATTTAGAGTCGGAGATTCCGCGAAACGTGAAGGAATCGATTCCTGATATACAGCTCGTATACTGGGATTATTACCATACGGATATCGAATTTTATCGAACCTTCATCCGGAAGCATAAAGCATTAGGTTCAATGCCCGTTTTTGCAGGAGGAGTTTGGACATGGAATGGGATTGCCCCGAATTATGGAAAAGCCATAGCGACAACGGAAGCTGCACTGACTGCCTGTAAGGAGGAAGGGGTTGAGGAAATCTTTGCCACGATGTGGGGAGACAATGGTGCAGAAACACCGTTGACAACCGCTTTACCTGTTCTGCAGTGTTTCGCCGAACACACTTACCATGAAACCGTATCTTGGAAGCAAGTGAAAGAGCGGTTCCATTTCTGTACAGGCGGAAATTTTGATGATTTCATGTTGCTTAATCAATTTGACGAAACACCAGGTGTCTCGAAACATAATCTTCACGGATCGAATCCATCCAAGTTCTTGCTCTGGCAGGATGTATTAATTGGCCTATACGATGAAAATGTCAAGGGGCTTCATTTGAATGACCACTATCAATCATTGGCAAGGCTGATTAATGACATGGATGATCCAGGTCAAGAATGGGAAGATTTGTTTGTCTTTTACGGAAAATTGGCAGAAGTGCTCGGTGTGAAAGCGGAACTCGGGATTCAACTGAAGCAAGCCTATGATGCTTCTGATAAAGAAATGTTGAAAGAGCTGACCGATCAAATGTCCAATTTGAAGGCGATGGTGAACGATTTAAGACAAAAGCATCGTATCCTTTGGTTGAAAATGTACAAGCCGTTCGGTTGGGAAGTATTGGATATCCGTTATGGAGGGTTGATTGCACGGCTGGATACTGCCGTATACCGGCTAAAGGAATGGCTGGATGGAAAGATTCCTAAAATAGAAGAACTGGAAGAAGAAAGGTTGTATTTTGAAGGTCCTTATCCCATGCCGAAAGATGCCAGTTTAGGGCGTAACATTTACAAACGAATCGTAACTGCTGGTAATTTGACGTAAAAAACGATAAAGTGAAATTAAATTACATTTATTTTAAAAAATATAAAATTAATATTTCATTTTCCTATAATTTATGGTATATTACTAGAAAACAAGCTTATTCTTTTTAAATATGGCGAATAGTAGGAAGATACTATTGTTTTTAGGTTTTGTTGAAAACGTTGCCAATCGAGATTTGAAGTTCAAAGGAGAGATGTAGCAATGGGTAAAAATCATTTAGTGTTAGTCGGCGCACATTGTGGAGATGTCGAACTCCAAGCAGGGGCAATCGCACATAAATATGCAAAAGCGGGCTGGGACGTGACTTTCCTGCATCTTACGGCAGGGGAAAAAGGAAATCCACCGGATGTTTCTGTTGAAGACTACCGCAAACAGAAAATCGAAGAAGCAGAAAAAGCAGCGGAAGTTTTAGGCGGTAAAAGCATCACTTTGGATTACAAAGATGCAGAACTTCCGGTTAATGATGAAATCGTAACACGCATTGCAACGATCATGCGGGAGTTGAAGCCGACCGTAGTCATTACACATTGGGTGAACAGTATTCATCCTGACCATGCAGCATGTCCAAGGATTGTAGAGGCGGCTCAACTGAAAGCAGGTTTGCCGGGATTTGATTTGGATGGTTTGTCACCACATTTTTATCCTTTTTACCATAGTGAAAATTGGGAAGACATGGAAGGCTATGAACCAGATATATTCGTCGATGTGTCCGAGGAGTTTAACACTTACTTGGAAGCCATTTCACAATATTGGTTTGTCATGAATTCATCGTCTTTCCGGTACTACGATTATTACAAGGCGTTAGGTACGATCAGAGGAGCTGTCAGCCGCGTAAAATATGCCCAAACATTGAAATTCCCTGTCGGAGGAAATATCCGCAGAGGAAATGGCATCCCAGGATATGAACTGTAAGAGTTTATGGGAAAGAGGGTGAAGCATTTGAACGATCATAATTTGGAAAAAAAGATTGGCAGATTACTAGTCATCGGCTTCTCTGGCAAGACAGTTCCAACCTATGTGAAAGAAATGATTCACAACTATCACATCGGGGGAATCATCTTATTTGGGAGAAACATAGGCACTCCCGATGAAATAGCGGCTTTGACAACTGATTTACAAAAAGAGGCTAAAGCGGCAGGCTATGAATACCCGTTACTTATCTGCGTCGATCAGGAGAATGGGGTCGTTCGCAGATTAGGGGAAGGTGCTACCATTTTTCCGGGAGCGATGGCATTAGGTGCCACAGATCATCCCGGAAATGCTTATAAAGTCGGGTTGGCGACAGGAAAAGAATTAAAGGCCTTAGGCATTAATTGGAATCTCGCACCGGTACTTGATGTGAACAATAATCCGAATAATCCGGTCATTGGTGTTCGATCTTTTGGAGAATCACCCCAGAAGGTTTCTGAATTTGGCAGACAAATGATGAAAGGGATGCAAGATGCGGGAGTCATTACAACGTTAAAGCATTTTCCAGGTCATGGAGATACAGCTGTCGACTCTCATTTGGATTTACCAGTCATTTCCCATTCGAAAGACCGTCTGGAAAATATCGAATTGCTTCCGTTCAAGAAGTGCATCGAAGCAGGAGCGGATACAGTCATGTCTGCACATGTCTATTTTCCGGCGATAGAACCGGACAAAGGCGTTCCGGCAACTTTATCTCATAAAGTGATGACTGGTTTATTGAGAAACGAACTTGGATTTGACGGCGTAGTCACGACAGACTGCATGGAGATGAATGCAATCGCGAACGGTGTCGGCACTGAGCGCGGTGGAGTTGAAGCAGTTAAAGCTGGTGTCGATTTAGTCATGGTCTCTCATACAAAGGAGAAGCAACTCGGCGTCATTCGGGAAATATCCAGGGCAATTGAAAATGGAGAAATGGATGAAGCGGTCATTGATGCTGCCAATCAGCGGATTGCCAAGTTGAAACAAAAATACTTAAGTTGGAAAGATGCCACATCCATGAATCATGAGAAAGTATCTGCGTTGGTGGGCAGTGATCTTCATAAGAAAACAGCTCATGACGTTTATAGGGAGAGCGTGACGATAGTCAAAAATGAAAGCGTTATACCTGTCGACTTGGATGAGAAACAACGCATCCTCGTCATCTGTCCCGATAACGGAACGACGATGCAAGTTGAAGATAAAAGATATGCAGAACTTTCATTGGAAGAAGCAATCAAGCAATATCATTCTAATACGGATGTACATTACATCACGAATTCTATTTCAAATGAAGAGATGGAAAAGATCATCGACAAGGCTGAAAAATATGATTTTCTTGTTATTGGAACACTCACTATACGTCCTGGGGATAAACAAATCGGATTGGTTGAGAAAATTCACGATTTGAATCGGCCTTATGCAGTGATTGCTATGAGAAGTCCGTACGATATCCAATATATCCCGTTCGTCAAGGCATATATCAATACTTATGAATTCACCTATCCGGCTCTCAGCGTAGCTGCAGGAGCAGTTTTCGGGAAGGTGGAGGTTAGTGGAAAATCACCAGTGACCCTAACTTTATAAACGTAATATTGTTTACGTCAACTCTAGATGAAAAGGGGTTGTATGAAAGTGGCTGAACAAATTACTGTTCCAAATCAACCGCCTCAGAAGAAGAAACGTTTTAACTGGAGAAAAATTAAAATAAACTGGCAATTATATCTGCTTTTGGCTCCGGGCTTAATATACTTTCTTGTATTCAAGTATTATCCAATGTACGGTCTACAAATTGCTTTTAAAAATTTCCGGGCGGTTGATGGAATTTTCGGCAGTGAGTGGGTTGGGTTTGAACACTTCACCCGATTCTTCAATTCCTATTATTTTTGGGATTTGATAAAAAATACGTTAACAATCAATTTATATGCGTTAGCCTTGTTCCCGATTTCAATCATCGTAGCATTGTCATTAAATGAATTGAGAGACGGAAAGTTCAAAAAGACGGCGCAAACGATAACCTATGCACCTCACTTTATTTCTGTGGTTGTTTTTGTCGGGATGATTATAGCGTTCCTGAATCCTTCAACAGGTATTGTCAATAACTTTCTTCAGTTTTTAGGATTCGAACCAATCAATTTCATGACGGAACCCGCATGGTTTAAGACCATATTTGTCTGGTCGAATGAATGGCAAAACCTCGGGTGGGGCGCAATCATTTATTTGGCGGCACTTGCGGGTGTCGATCCTCAGTTGCATGAGGCGGCAAAAGTGGATGGTGCCACCAGGCTTCAGCGGATATGGCATGTGAATATACCGAGCATTATGCCGACAATCATCATTTTACTCATTCTGAATATGGGAAATTTGATGTCGATTGGTTTTGAAAAGATCCTACTGATGCAAAATGAATTGAACTTGTCTTCATCACAAGTTATTCAGACTTATGTCTATGAAACAGGTTTACTACATGGTCAATATAGTTATTCGACAGCAGTAGGATTATTCAACTCGGTCATAAACTTCATCATCTTGATCATTTTCAACCGCTTAGCGAGAAGAACGGGTACAAGCTTATGGTAAAGGAGTATCCAACATGGGAATAAAAGAGTCAAGATCTGACAGGATATTTGACATTTGCAACAAAATATTGGTCTGGTTTTTCATCGTCATCATATCTTATCCGCTGATTTACATTATCAGTGCATCCATCAGTGATCCGCAATATGTAAATTCCGGAGAGATGTGGTTATTTCCAAAAGGCATTACATTTGAAGGATTTGAACGTGTTTTCCAAAATAGTGAAATTTGGTTGGGATACCGCAATACGATTTTTTATACATTATTAGGTACGTTCATCAACTTGGCAGTAACTTTGCCTATGGCATACGCACTATCGAGAAGCGATTTGGTCGGCAGAAAACTGATCATGGCATTACTCGTTTTTACGATGTTCTTTGAGGGCGGGCTAATCCCTACTTATCTGTTGGTGCGGGATCTAGGCTTGATCAACACTGTTTGGGCGATGGTTCTCCCAAATGCTGCTGCAATGTGGAATATCATTGTGACAATGACCTTCTTTAAAGTCAGTATTCCTAAAGGTTTGGAAGAAGCGGCGGAAATTGATGGCGCTTCCCAGATAAGGACATTTTTCCAAATTGTGATTCCGTTATCTGCACCGATTATCGCTGTGATGGCATTGTTCTATGGAGTCGGCCATTGGAACCAATACTTCAATGCTTTAATTTATTTACAGGATAGAGAACTTTATCCTCTTCAGTTATTTTTAAGAGAAATACTCGTACAACAACAGCTGACGACAGAGTTGATGCAACAAGCTGGTACGGCTGAAGCATTAAGCCAACATGCCAGAATTGCGGATATTGTCAAATATGCGGTTATGATTATTTCCGCTGCGCCCTTGCTTATTGTGTATCCGTTTTTGCAACGCTTCTTTATCAAAGGTGTACTGATTGGTTCACTGAAAGAATAATGGCCTACCCTTAAACAAGGCAGGGAGGTGGAAATTCATCTTCCGGCTTTCTTTTCAATAAAAGTTTCATTCCATAAATAAGAAAGGGGATATACAAAATGAGGAAACGTTTGTTTATCTTTTTGATACTGTTCTTAACAGCTGTTGTCGTTGGAGCATGTTCCAACGACGATGATAGTGAAGCAGAGTCAACGAGTGAACCGGATGATAATTTTAATGCGGAAGGGTTTCCGATTGTGGATGAACCCATTACATTAGAAATTATGGGACAACGTTCGCCAATCCAACCAGATTGGGGAGAAATGGGCTTTTTCCAAGAGATGGAAGAATTGACGAACATTAATTTTACGTATCGAACATCTACATCAGAGGATTTCACACAAAATAAACAATTGGCATTTGCGAGTTTAGACTTACCAGATCTTTTCTATGGAGCTGAATTGACAGATGGTGAAGTAGTGGACTATGGATCTCAAGGGCTGTTGATTCCATTGGAAGATTTGATTGAAGAATATGCTCCGAATATCCAAAGGCTTTTGGATGAAGATCCGGAACTGAAGGCGTCGATTACGACTCCGGATGGACATATTTATGCATTACCTGCAATAGATCAAGCTCCAACATCCAAAACACCGATTTTATGGATGAATGGTCCTTGGTTGGAAGAGTTAGGGATGGATCGACCTTCCACAATGGAGGAGTTTTATGAATTGCTGAAAGCTTTCAAAGAAGAAGACCCAGGTAATGTCGGAGATGTCATCCCATTGACAGCCAATTCAGCAGCTGATTTACGAATCAGTTTACTTCCAAACTTTGGCATTGTCCAAGATGATGGTATCTATGAAGAAAATGGAGAAGTGAAATATGCTTATGTTCAAGATGAATTTAAAGAGTATTTGAAGTTTCTCAATCGATTATATGAAGAACAACTACTTGACAATGAAATGTTCTCACACACATGGGAGCAATTTGTTGCAAAAGGAGAACGGACAGGCATTTTTACAACATGGCCGATCGTAATGGTCGGTTTTGAGGATCCACAAGAGGCATTGAATTATCCAATGTTGCCTCCAATGACAAGTTCCGTGAACGATGAACTGCAAGTCATTGAATATAGTGAATATTATTTAGGAAGAGCTGCAATCACTTCCGAAAACGAACATCCGGAAGCAACCATCCGGTGGTTGGATTACTTATATACGGAGGAAGGAACCTTGCTCTCTCGTCTAGGAATTGAAGGCGAAACATATGAATGGAATGAAGATGGCCAATGGGTGTTGCTGGCTGAAGAAGGTTTAAGTACTACAGAAACAAATGCTAAACACGCACCGGGTGTTGGTACAAACGTTCCAATGGTTCTGACGACTGAGTTTTACGAAAAGGAAGGCGGAAACCCGGCTATTTTAGAAATTTATGAATGGGCGGAAGAAGAATTGCTTCCATATGCAAAAATGCCTTACCCACAAGTATATTTGACTGTTGAAGAACAGCAAGAATTGAATGCGATTAAACCGGATCTTGATTCTTATTTTGAACAAATGGAAGCGAGATTCATCACTGGCGGAGAATCGATTGATGAAAAGTGGGATGAATTTGTTGAAACGTTGGAAAGCCTGAATATCGATAGAGTCGTTGAAATCTATCAAGCGGCATATGATCGTTGGGCTGATGCTCAATAATTCAGCATCATTAAGCGAGCAGCCTGGATATCCAGGCTGTCTCTCCTTACAAAAATGTCAGAAATGAGATGATAAGCATGGGATTTGAAGCGATTGTTTGGAGGGTATATGGCATTGCAAACTGGATCATGAAATTTATGTACCTTAATCTGCTGTGGATTGCTTTTTCGTTAGCGGGCCTCGTTGTCTTTGGAATTTTCCCATCCACAGCAGCAATGTTCTCCGTCACTCGAAAATGGGTGTTGGGTGATACCGACATCCCTGTGTTTCAAACGTTTTGGAAAAATTATAAGAAAAGTTTCATTCAGATGAACATCATCGGGTATGTTTTAACAATCCTAGGTATTGTTTTATATATCGATTTGAGGTTCTTCCAACAATCCGGAAAATTTTTATTCTCAGTCTTAGCCTTTTTTATCATCTTCGGAATGTTTATTTTCTTCGCAGTCATTTTGTATATTTTTCCGATGTACGTACATTATGAATTTAAAACATTCGAGTATATAAAAAAAGCATTCGTTATTGTTTTAGGGAAACCGTTAAACACAATCATGATGATTGTTGGAAGTTATCTGATGTATGTATTTATCAGTATGCTGCCGGTTCTGTTGATTTTTGTCAGTGGAAGTTTGTTGAGCTTTGTACTGATGTGGATTGCCATGAGGGTATTTCCTAGATATGAGATTAAAGTGAGTGTTGAATCATGAAATTAGGCCTCGATGTATTTTTGGAAAAAGAGTATCAACGTTTCAAAGGGAAAAGAATTGGTCTTATCACAAATATAACAGGTGTCAATGAACGGTTGATCCCTTCCATTGATTTATTTTTTGAGCATGATGACATCCACTTGACCGCATTATATGCTCCGGAACACGGAATCCGCGGGGATGCGAGAGAAGGGGAAAAAGTAGAATCAATGAAAGATCCTTATACGGGATTACCGGTCTACAGTCTATATGGGGAAACAAGAAAGCCAACAAAAGAAATGTTGGAACCGGTTGATGTCCTCGTTTTTGATTTGCAGGATATCGGCTCCAGATATTATACGTTCATCTATACGATGGCTTATGTCATGGAAGCGTGCAAAGAACAGGGGAAGCATTTTGTTGTACTGGACCGTCCGAATCCGGTTTCAGGAAATAAAATGGAAGGGAATCTGGTGGAAGAAGATGTCCGATCATTTGTTGGTTTGTTGCCGATTCCGAATCGTCACGGGATGACGGTTGGAGAACTTGCTTATCTCTATAAACATGAGTTCGGTTATGACTGTGAACTGACGGTTGTACCCATGCAAGGGTGGGAGAGGAGCATGTATTTTGATGAAACCGGGTTATTTTGGGTTCCTCCATCACCGAATACAACCAACATGGATATGAGCATTTTGTACTCAGGAACTTGTTTGATAGAGGGAACGAATCTTTCAGAAGGAAGAGGTACGACAAGACCATTTGAATTGGTTGGAGCTCCTTTTATCGATGGGATGGAATTGGCGAAAGCATTCAACCGAAAAAACATCGCTGGTGTATTGGCTCGACCGACATCGTTCATTCCTTTCTATCAAAAACATGTCAATCAAGTTTGTGGCGGGGTTCAATTGCACATAGAAAATCGCCATGAGCTTCATGCTTTAGAAGCGGGTATCATTCTGATTGAAACAGTTGCAGAACTTTATCCTGATGAATTTGAATTTATCCGTAACGAAAATGGAAAGTATTTCTTTGATCTTTTGGCTGGTACGAAACAATTGAAAAAACAAATTTGGGCAGGGAATGCAAAGGCGTTCCTTGAAGCTTGTGAAGAAAAATTAGCATCTTTTCAGCAGCTGAAAGAACCATATCTTATTTACAAATAGGACGGGTGAATATGAAAAAAATATCGACTTTAATGACGGAAATGAGAAATCCAAATTCAATGGCAATCGATACGATGTCAACAATGGATATTTTGAAAACAATCAATACTGAGGATATGACGGTTGCACAAAAGGTTCGGGAGGTTCTTCCCGAAGTTGAAGAAGTCGTGGACATCGTACAGGATCGATTGAAACGTGGGGGGAAATTGTTTTATGTCGGAGCCGGTACGAGCGGCCGAATCGGCATACAGGATGCCGTGGAATGTCCTCCGACTTTCAGTACACCACCTACTGTTGTGCAAGCGGTCATAGCAGGTGGAACGGGAGCTTTCGTGGAAGCGGTGGAAGGGGCGGAGGATGATGAAGCTTTAGGTGCATCTGACCTGAAAGAGCGTAATCTCACCGCATTGGATGTGGTCGTTGGAATTGCCGCGAGTGGCAGAACTCCCTATGTCATTGGTGCATTAAAATACGCACAAGAGGTTGGGGCTGTTACGGTCAGTCTTGCAAACAACAAAAATTCAGTCATAAGTCAATATGCTCAAATAAACATTGAAGTTGCCACTGGGCCGGAAGTGTTGACCGGTTCCACCCGAATGAAAGCTGCTACTGCACAAAAAATGATATTAAATATGATTACAACAGCTTCCATGATCAAGATGGGGAAAGTTTATGAGAATTTGATGGTTGATTTGAAAGTAAGCAATCAAAAACTAAAAGAACGGGCGAAAAACATCGTATCCACAATTACTGAAGTATCCGTAGAAAAGGCAAAGGTAGTGTTGGAGAAAACGAATTATGAAGTAAAGCCTGCCATCGTGATGATCAAAGCTGACGTGACATTTGAAGAAGCGAAAAAGTATATCCAAGAGGCGGATGGCTTTGTACGTGAAGCAATTAGACTAGCTAATGGAGGAGGAAATCGATTATGATTACATATAGATACTATCAGTCCGGAGACGAAAAAAACATTGTAAAGTTGTGGAATGAGGTGATGTGGAAAGACCCTATTACCCCTGACCGTTTTCGTAATTTAGTGTTATTGGATAGTAATTTCGATCCAGAGGGCCTTAGGGTTGCTTATGATGGGGATAAATTAGTCGGTGTCGTTTATGCTGTGCGCAGGTTACTGCCAATGTACGGAACAGATTTGGAACCGGATAACGGGTGGATCGTCTTCTTTTTCGTTGATGAAGTGTACAGAAGAAAAGGCGTCGCTTCCCGGTTGATGGAGGATGCCATCCACTTCTTGAAAGAAAACGGAAGGAAACATGTCTTTTTCGCTTCCTATGCACCGAACTATATTTTGCCTGGAATCGACGAAGAAGCTTACCCGGAAGGATATCGATTTTTGCTTGATCAAGGTTTCGATAAACTGTACTCTCCAATTGCCATGGACCGTAATCTCGTCGACTTCAAACTTTCCGATGAAATAAAAGAATTGGTCAAACAGCGTGAGGAAGAGGGATACACATTCTCATTGGCAGAGGATGGCGATTTATATGACTTGATCACCTTTGCAAATGAGGTATTCAATCCCGACTGGGGCAGGGCGATAAGAGAAGGTATTTTACAAGGAATGCCGCTTGAAAGAATCCTCGTTGCCAAACAAGGAAAGAAAATTGTCGGTTTTTGCATTTATGGTGGGTACGAAGGAATTCCGGATCGCTTTGGGCCATTTGGCGTAGATCCTGAACAACAAGGGAAAAAGCTAGGGAAAATTTTGTTGAATCTATGTTTACAGCAAATGAAAGCAGAGAGCTTACATGGAGCATGGTTCCTCTGGACTGGTGAGAAAACATCCGCTGGCTACTTATATAAGAAAACAGGTTTTGAAATTACTCGTACGTTCCACGTCATGAAAAAAGATATCTAGAAATGGGTTGATAGCATGTCGACAAATGGAGGGCTTGTGATATTAAGAGAAATGTTGCCGACGCTCCCGCCTTCTGAGAAAAAGATCGCTCAATATATTTTGGAGCACCCACAAAAAGCCATTTCATTGACCGCTGCAGAACTGGGAAAAAGAAGTTCAACAAGTGGCGCAGCGGTGATTCGCCTTTGTAAATCGTTGAATTTAAAAGGATTACAGGATTTGAAACTCCGTATAGCTGGTGATCTGCAAAAGAAAAATGTCGCAGGTTACCGTGATATCAAACCAAACGAAGATACATTGTCGGTTATGGAAAAAACGACAAACAACAGTATTCAGACGATCCGTGAAACTTCAGAATTGCTGGTCGTCGAAGAAGTGAATAAAGCGGTTGAAGCATTGAAGAAAGCAAGAAGCATTCACTTTATCGGAGTAGGGGCGTCCAATATCATTGCTCAAGATGCCCAGCAAAAGTTTTTGCGGATCAATAAGTCTGCCTATGCTTTCTCGGACATGCATATGGCGGCAACTCAAGTGGCGAATGTGAATGAGCAGGATGTTGTCGTCGGCATCTCCTTTTCCGGAGAAACAACCGAAGTCGCCAAAATTTTAGAGTTGGCCAATAAAAAGAAAGCCAAAACAATCAGCCTTACGAAATATGGAAACTATAAGGTGACGAAACAAGCCGAGATCAATTTATACACTTCTGCAACGACTGAACCAACCTTCCGCAGTGGGGCGACCTCATCCCGAATCGCCCAGCTGCATGTGATTGACATCCTCTTCATGTGTGTCGCATCCCACCAGTATGATAAAACGCTGAAACGTTTGGATGCGACAAGAGAAGCCGTGGATTTTTTGAGAAAAACCAAATGAAAGTCATCTGACAAGCCGATGCGTCAGTAATTGTTCAAACGCAGAAAAAGGATGGACTCCCTATCCAGTTTATTTTCTACTATTTGTTTATGGGGGATGACAAGATGTATGTATTAGGCATTGATGGTGGCGGTACAAAAACAAAAGGTGTCATTGCGACATCTACGGGAGAAATAGTTGCGGAGGCGACAGTCGGCGCTTCTAATCCGAATAGTGTAACAAAAGAAGCCTTGATAAGTGAGTTTAAACGGTTGTTTGATCTTCTTTCTGCAGAAATGAAAGACGACTTTCAACATATTGGGCATGTTTATGCGGGAATGTCGGGAGTAGACCATCCGACAACGAGAGGGAATATGGAGGAATTGTTGAGGAATTTATTGCCGGATTCCATGAATGTTACGGTAACGAATGATGCGATTATCGCTTTATATTCTGGAACCTTGGGGAAACCGGGCATTGTCCAAATTGGTGGTACGGGTTCCATCACCTTTGGATTAAATGAAAAAGGTGATTCCGATCGAGTCGGTGGTTGGGGATATTTACTTGGAGAAAAAGGGAGCGGATACTCTATCGGAAGCCAAGCGCTGGAAAAAGCATTCAGGGCTCATGACGGACTGGAAGAAAAAACGATGTTGACGGATTTGATTCTTACCCATTTTGACACGGATCACCTTCCATCCATCATTCCATCCATCTACCAATCCAACAATTCCAAGGGAGTCATTGCTGCATTGAGTAAAGAAGTCATAAGTGCTGGAGAGCAAGGAGACGAAACTGCCAAGAAAATCATTGATGAAAATGCTTTATACATTGCGGAAGCGATAACCTGTTTAATTCATAAATTATTTTCTCATCCATTCCGGAACATTCCAATTGTATTTACTGGCGGTTTATTCAATCGTTTGGACATGTTTCAAGATAAACTGAATGATTACTTTGCTTCCCATGGAATTGATACAGTTTTCATCAAACCGAAAATGGAGCCTGTTGGCGGAGCAGTTGTTGCAGCATTAATCGAGGAAGCGATAGATATACCGGATGACTTTCGGATTTTTAAAAAGTGAAAGTCATGAAACATAAATTAAAAAAACTGCATGAAATCCGGGTGATCTTCATGCGGTTTTCTTAATTTTGCAAAAGGTTTACGTTTTTTAACGTGTTGTCGGTACTACGGCATGGAATTAAAATTTAATAACTTAAATATTTAAAATATATAAAATATAATTTTACATTTTCCATCATTTAAGGTAAAGTTATATTAAAAATGAAGGACAAAGGAGTAAAATCGATGCGATATGTCGAATGGAACCGCAAATGGTTGCAAGATTTGGTTGCGCTTTGGAATCGAGAATTAGGGGAAGAATTTCCAATGCGGGAAGTTCTTTTTGAGCAGAATAGTTTTCAGGACGTCAATGTTTTCAAAGAGGGCTCGCAAATTGTAATCGATGATAAGGATAAGGTTGTCGGTTTTATTGTTGCTAAGAAGTGGAATGATTCTGTTGATGTGGGCATCGATCCTTTAACAGGTTGGATACAAGTATTGCTAGTGGATTCAGCATACCGTAAACAGGGAATTGGGACGAAGTTGCTCTCGTTAGCTGAGTCCAAATTAATTGAAAGCGGTGTCAATTGTATTAGGCTCGGGAAGGATACATGGCATTACTTTCCGGGGATACCGACGCCATATAAGGAAACCGCTGCATGGTTTGAAAAACGTGGTTATATCAGGGTCGGGGAAGAGTTTGATTTAGATCGGCATTATAAAAAGGAAAACGATATATCTATTCCGAAGAAAGAAGGTGTGGAAGTTTCTATTCTTCAGCCTGAAGAAAAAGAACAGTTGCTGGAATTTTTACACCATGCTTTTCCAGGGCGCTGGGAATACGAGGCAATTAAATATTTTCAGCTTGGCGGTTCGGGTCGAGAATTTGTCGTTTTGAAGAAGAATGGAAAAATCATCGGTTTTTGTCGGATCAATGATTCTGAATCTCCTGTCATCGCACAAAATGTATATTGGTCGCCGCTTTACGAAGGTGAATTAGGTGGAGTTGGTCCGCTCGGAATCGATGCGAAAGAGCGCAAGTCAGGATACGGGTTGTTCATTGTTGAAGCGGCGATCCAGCATTTGCGGAAAAGAGGTGTTGAATCGATTGTGATTGATTGGACTGGGCTTGTTGATTTTTATAAAAAGCTCGGGTATCAGATTTGCAAAAGCTATTACTCTTTTGAAAAACATCTGTAGAAAGGTTGTTTCGTTATGAGGGAAAAAATACTGGATTTTCTTAAAAGAGAAATCGAGGAAGAACACATTCCAGGAGCTGTTTTAAGCGTCTCTCATCAGGGGGAGACAATAGTAGAGGAAGCGGTCGGGTTCCGCACGGTATTTCCTGAAAAAACACCGATGAAACTGGACACCGTTTTCGATCTGGCTTCTTTGACGAAAGTGGTTGCAACATTACCGGCCATTTTAAAGTTGATGGATGAAGGAGAAATCCGATTAGACGACCCGGTTACATTTTTTCTCCCCGAGTTTTCGCAAAAAGGAAAGGATTCCATTACCTTACGTCATTTGTTGACACATACTTCCGGTCTTCCTTCACATCAACCATATTATAAAGATGGTTTGTCGACGGAAGAAATCTTGAGGAGCATTTATGAGCAGGAACTGGAATCTCGACCTGGAACGAAAGTCATTTATAGTGACCTCGGCTTCATTACCCTTTATAAGGTAGTTGAACATGTGGCAGGCGAAAACTATGACGCCTTTTTGCAGAAGGAATTGTTTGATCCGTTGGAAATGTTTGAAACCGGTTTTAATCCTCATTTTCCAAATGAACGGTATGCGGCAACAGAATTTGATGAAAAAATCAATGACTATAAATTGGGTGTTGTTCATGATGAAAATACTGAATCCATGGCTGGAATCAGTGGTCACGCCGGGTTGTTTTCAACGGTCGATGATTTGAAAAACTTTGCCAGTATGATAGAAAATGGTGGAGTCTATAAAGGAAAACGAATTCTTTCAGAATCAGGAATCAAGTTTTCAAGAAAAAATTTCACCGCTTTCGACGAACAGTATCGGGGGCTTGGCTGGGCACTCAAAAGTCCTGCATGGTCTTCTTGTGGTGACTTCTTCTCCGCTGAATCATTTGGACATACCGGTTTCACAGGAACGAGTATGTGGTTTGATCCAACGATCAACCTCCATGTGATTGTATTGACCAATCGAGTGCATTTTGGAAGAAAACCGCATATTTTGAGATTAAGACCGAGATTGCATAATCTCATTCGTTCATATTTTTGACTTTTTACAGACTTAAGAAGGGAACATCAAGGGTTGGAAAAGCAGCATTTCCAACCCTTGATCATTATAGGCAGGGACGATAGTACATCATGTTTTGTTGTCTCGACCATTTTTATAACTATCAGCAACTAGAGTGAAATTTTAGTATAATATTTTCGAAAAAAAGTGAATTTGTATTTCGTTTTTTGAGTAATGTTGTATAATAAAAGTGATTTCACTATTATTTCAGAAAAAAATATGAAGTCGGTATTTTCTGCTTTTAGAATAAAATGAGAAGGAAAGAAAACATATGAAAATGTTAGATAAGTAGATTCTATTCGATTGAATATTTCACCCGTCATCACGAGGCGGAGCGAATGTTGAAAGAACAAAAATGGAAAGGTTGTTGTTTATGCATGCAGAAACCGATTCCTGCTATGCGGTAGGGCTCATGTCAGGCACCTCCCTCGATGGAATTGATGCAGCTGTAGTAAAGATAACTGAAAATATTGAAGGCATTCAGCTTGAACTGGTGCATTTTGCTTCATTTTCTTATGATTCGGAAGTCAAAAAAGAAATTCTGTCATTATGCAACCCGGAAACTGCAAGTATTCAAATGGTTTCCAGTATGAATATGCTCCTCGGGAAACGATATGGGGAAGCCGCGAATCAAGCGATCCAACAGTCGGGTTTACGCCATGAAGAGATATCTTTCATCAGTTCACACGGACAGACTATTTTTCATCAACCTGACGTTTTGAATATTGGTGGACATGCGGTAGCTTCCACGTTGCAAATTGGAGACATCAGCGTGATTGCAGAAGAGACAGGCATTACGACAGTTGGAGATTTTCGCACAAGGGATATGGCGGCAGGCGGTCAAGGGGCGCCACTCGTCCCATATGCCGATTATTTGCTCTTCCGTGAAAAAACATTCGGTAGGATTCTCGTCAATATTGGTGGAATATGCAATATTACGGTACTCCCTGCAAATTGCAAGGAAGAAGAGGTGATTGCCTATGACACGGGACCGGGAAACATGATTATCGACTACTTTGCAAATCGCATGACAAACGAAAAGCTGTCGTATGACAAGGATGGAAAATTAGCAGCTGAAGGGGAAGTCGATTCTAATTGGTTGGATCAATTGTTGAAAGAACCGTACTATAAAGAGCATCCTCCAAAGTCGACCGGAAGAGAGCTTTTCGGTGAAGCTTATGCTAGAGAACTTTGGGAGGAGGCAGCCAAGCGGTCATTGAATCCTTATGATCGAATACGGACAGTGACGGCATTGACAGCAGTGACATTAGCGAATGAGATTAATCGTCATGTGGAGTCCGGAAAGATAAGGGAAGTCTTAGTGAGTGGAGGTGGAAGCAATAATCCGACTCTCATGCAAGAAATCAAAAGGGGTTTACCGGAAAATGTAAGGGTTCACAAAACGGATGACGTCGGTATGTCCGCCGATGCAAAAGAAGCAATGGTTTTTGCTTTGCTAGGTTACCAATTTTTGAAAAAGAGAACGAATAACTTGCCATCGGCTACCGGGGCATCTCGTAAAGTGATGATGGGGAAAGTGGCCTGGGGTTCTTGAAAAGGGAATAGATTAACGATTGTCTTCATATAGTTTAATAATTTTAAGGGAGTTGAAATAATGGGACAGAAACTGAAAGGTTATGGATTTCTGTTGCTCACCTTGGTGCTGGCTGTCGTATTGGCTGCTTGTAGTGATGATGAAGATGGCGCTAATGGTGAAGATGGCGAATGGACAGGAACGATCACGATTTGGGATGGCCCGCGCTGGGCACAAGCAGGAGATACTTCTGGTGAAGATGGAGAAGGAAATAAATATTTCTGGATTGAAGAGAAAATTGAAGAATTTGAAGCTGAACATCCGGGCGTGGAAATTGAATTGGTTCAAGTGCCTTGGGCTGAATTGCCGGATAAACTTGGAGTCAATATCGCCGGGGGATCATGGCCGGATATCGCACCTGTTGATATCAGCGGTAGTGCGGTAAGTATCGACCATATTGAGCAAGGAGTGATTGAACCACTTGATGATTATTTTACAGAAGAAGAATTGGCTGACTTCTATGATAATGCATTGGAAGCGTATACGTATGATGGCAAACTTTATGGAATTCCAAACTCCTTAACAGTTCATGCCATGCTTCTCAACTTGGATTTGTTTGAAGAGGCTGGTGTCGATCCGCCGGAGAACGGCCAATGGACATGGGAAGAATTTGTCGATGCTGCAGAAAGTTTGACATTTGATCGAGATGGGGATGGAGAAATCGATGTTTATGGATTCTCTACCTATATCCTGCCGGGCTATTATGAAGCATGGCCATTTTTCTATATAAATGGCGGACAGCCTCTGAGCGATGATTTGACAGAATTTACGTTTGATTCGCCTGAAGCGATTGAAGCCATTCAAGCATTGGCTGATTTGAAGCTTGAAAAAGATGCGGCTCCGACTTCCATGGGTGGAGCGGATGTCGGTGGTACATTCCAGGCATGGGCAAGTGAAGAACAGCGTACGGTCGCTATGGAGCCATGGGCTACATGGGCGATTACTTCTGCTCAGACAGACTACCCGACGAACTTCATGGTTGCTGAATATCCGACGGGTTTTACCGGAGAACCGGTCACTATCGGTGGTGTTGGTGGATGGACCATGTTCCAGCAAGAAAGTGAAGCTAAAAAAGACGTTGTTGCGGAGTTCATGAAGTATATTTCCGATACGGATGAACAGTTCCTCATGTCACAGGAATACGGAATCTTCCCGGCACGCATCAGCGCAGCGGAAATGGATCCTTTTGCAGACAACCCTGAAATGGCACGTGCCCAAGAAATGTCAGAGCATGTTGTGATGTTGCCACGTCATCCGGAGTGGAAAAAGATCGATGAAATTATCCAGCGCGAGTTGCAACTTGTTTTCAACGGAGAGAAAACGGCAGAAGAAGCGATGGCCACAGCAAAACCGGAAGTGGAGGCATTGCTGGAGTAAGTGAAGTCGTCTGGCAGATTTTGGTCAAGTTGGACCACCTGCCAGAGTTTCTATACATATCCAGGGGAGAAAAGACAGGGAGGGAGAACGTTGGAAGTATCGAGGGGGAAGAATACGAGCGAGTGGCTGAAGCGAACAGGTAAATCAATACGAAAAAATTACGCAGCATACCTCTTTTTACTCCCGAAATTGATATTTTTCACACTGTTTGTTGCTATACCAGTCGTTTGGGCGTTTGTTTTATCTTTTCAAGAATATCGAGTGACGGAATCGAATACGTGGATTTGGCTGGAAAACTATAAAGAGGTATTTGCGAGTGCCGCATTCAGACAAGCATTGCTCAACACGACGATTTATACGGCGGTTACTGTTCCGTTTAATGTGATTACAGCGTTGATCGCAGCGACACTTATCCATTCACTTGGCAGGATGGCACAAAACTTTTTCCGAGCCGCCTTTTATTTGCCGACGGTGACATCGATGGTGATTATTGCGATGGTTTGGCGTTGGATGTATAACTATGAATTTGGATTGTTCAACTATGTGATCGGTTGGTTCGGCCTCGAGCCGGTCAACTGGTTGGGACAAACGAGCACGGCTTTGTGGGCCATCATCATGATGCAAATGTTGATTCCGTTTGGTGTTGGAATCATTCTTTACATGGCTGCGATGAGCTCGATTTCCGACACGTTGTATGAAGCCGCGACGATTGATGGTGCAAATGCTTTCCAAAAGTGGATTCGGATTACGATTCCGATGCTCACACCGACGACGATTTACCTCACGCTTCTAAGTACGATCGGATCGTTCCAGGTATTTACACAGATTATTTTGATGACAGGCGGAGGACCGGGTTATGCGACGGAAACACTGGTTCACTTGATTTATAAAACCGGGTTCAGGGATTTTGAATTTGGATTGGCAGCCGCACAGTCTGTCGTTCTGTTTTTCATTATTTTAGTCATATCTGTCCTCCAATACAGAGCATTAAATCGGAATAATTAGGGGGCAAAACGACATGATAAAGCGATTCACATTCAATAAGTTCATAGTTTATTTACTATTGACCATAGCCGCTGTCATTTCTCTGTTGCCGCTTTATTGGGTGTTCAGTACGTCTCTCCAGCTCAGCAGCTATCAAGATGAAGACATGGAACGCCCGGTTTCATATGTCAATTCAACGCCTCCGAAAATGTATCCGGTTGGAATAACGGAATACTTCGAGCATTGGAGAAAAGCGAGAAACGCAGAAAAAGAAGGGGACAGCGAGCAAGCTGCTTACCATCGGGAAATCATGGATGAAATCGTGACGGATACCTTTTCCGGATTCAGGCGGCTTTTTACACAGAACAGCATGGGTGCATGGTTTTTCAATAGCGTGTATATCAGTGTAGTCGTCACGATCGGAATTCTCTTATTCGATTCGATGGCCGGATATGTCCTTGCGAAGAAAAAGTTCCCCGGTCGGGATGTCATTTTTTGGCTCATTATTTCCACTATGATGATCCCTGGGCAGGTGACGCTCGTTCCGATGTTCATCATGGTAAGGGAACTGGGATTGATGGATACACATTGGGCATTGATTTTCCCGGACTTATCGATGGTGTTTGGCGTGTTTTTGATGCGTCAATTCATGTTTTCCATACCGGATGAATTGATCGAAGCGGCAAAAATAGACGGTGCAAGCGAGTGGAAAACGTATTGGAAAGTTGTACTTCCCTTAGCAAGACCGGGCCTTGCTGCACTTGGAATTTTCACATTTATGAATGTATGGAATTCCTTCCTATGGCCAATTATCGTATTGAATACGGCAGAACTTTATACGTTGCCGGTCGGATTGAAGACGTTGCAAGATGCGAACTTGGCCGATTTTAAACTATTAATGAGTGGAGCTGCCATTGCAGCGATTCCGATGATTATCATCTTCATCATCTTCCAGCGTCACTTTGTCAAAGGATTGACTCTGGGAGGAGTGAAGGAGTAGGAATTTTACAATTGATGGATCAGCTGTTTTCAATGGCTTATGACTGGCAAAGATGCTTTTTAAGGAATTAAAAAGTTGGGACAAAACGACTTAATGATAGCAAAATTCGCACATCCGAAAAGTGAATAGATTTCCGGAGGAGTTTCAACTCTATATGTCCGATTTCATTAACGTCATAAAGTTTTGTCCCAACCATATTGACGCAAAATCACGATTGCAACGATAATTTTTCCATCTCTTCTTCTGTAAACACCCGGGATCTTGTCAAAAAACGTTTGCCTTCCGGGCCTTCCAAGG
>CALKWU010000216.1 GCA_938004015.1 uncultured Oceanobacillus sp. | reverse complement strand
ATTGTATACAGCCATTACCCGCAGTAAAAATTCTTTGATCATTTGTGGGGATAAACATGTATTTTTACGTGGTGTCACAACGGCTGACACACATATGCGTTACACATCCCTCATCGAAAGACTGGAAAGCCGTTTTCAGGCGGACAGCTTTGAGGGCAGCAAATCAGAAGAGAATTTCAGTCCCTATGATTTCATGGAATGACGTATAAACCGCGGCTCATTCGGCTAGGATAAAAATAGCAAAACAGCCGTGGAGATGATGACGCATGCATTGCCCGAATTGCAATGGAAAAAATCTAGGGAAAATCGGTGTTCAAGTATATTATTGTTGGAACTGTTATATCGAGATGTCAATTGAAAATGGCAAAATGAACCTTCATCAAATCGAAGCGGATGGAAGTTTAAGCTCACTGAATGATTTATTTACGGAAGAAGAATTGACCATTCCGGAAGATCGCATGCTTCTGTAACAGTAAAAAATCTATCTTTTGGAGTGGTATCATTGCTTCCTTCTTTTGATGGAAAAAAATTGATCTATATTTTGATCACTGGAATTTTGATCTTGTTGTTTTCATTTCTCATCCATCTCACGTTTCCCTATTTTAAAGCGTTGTTTTCATTTTTATGGCGGGTTTTACTCCCATTTTTCATCGCTGCTTTCATCGCCTATTTATTATTTCCGATTGTCTCCTTCCTCGACAGACAGAAGATCCATAAAGGTCTGGCGGTCATGATCATTTACATTTTGTTTTTTGGAGGCATCGGTTTTCTTTTTTATCATGTCTATCCGCTCGTCATCCGCCAAATGAAAGATCTCATCGAAAATCTTCCGCAATTCATGGAAATGTATGACGATTCCATCAACTACATCTACCGTTACACATCCTTCCTTCCCGAAACGATCCATCTGAGAATCAGTGAATTGATCGTCGGTTTGGAAGGTTCACTCGATCGGATTTTAACGAAATTAGTCGATGGATTTCTCCATATTTTCGACATGATCATTATCATCACCGTCATTCCGGTACTTGTATTCTATTACATTAAAGATTACAAACTGTTGAAAACGATCGTCAAACGATTCATCCCACACCGGTTTCATGGTCGAGTGCAGCGCATGATTCATGCGGTTGATGAAGGACTTGGCGGTTATATCCGCGGGATCATCATCGTCAGTTTGTTTGTTGCGACAATGACTTTCCTTGTTTTCAAATGGCTCGATGTCCCATATGCTTTGTTATTGTCGATCATCATCGGCTTGACGAATATCATCCCTTATTTCGGACCGATCATCGGGGCAATCCCGGCTGTTGTCATTGCCTATGCGACATCTCCGACACTAGTCCTATTTGTCGTCATTACGATTTTCGCCGTCCAAATCATCGAAGGAAATTTTCTTTCGCCTTACATCATCGGCAAAAATATCAACATCCATCCGATCGCGATCATTTTCGCCTTGCTGTTGGGTGGCGAGTTGTTCGGCATTCTCGGAATGATTTTCGCTGTTCCGATTCTAGCGATTGTGAAAGTGGTGGCGTTACATGTGCCTTATTTGATCAGAACCGATTGACAAGTGGAAAAATATTATTTATACTATCGCTAAACGAATAATATAAAACGAAGAAAGTGCCGAGTACATGAAGTTCGTGTCACAGAGAGGGATTCGCATGCTGAGAGGATCCTGGCATTGAGTCATGGAACGCTACACTGGAGTACGGCTAATCCCCGTCGGTTCCATACCGTTAGCATGGTTGAGTGATGGATAACGTATATCCATAATTAGGGTGGTACCGCGATGAATCTCGTCCCTGCGTATGCAGAGAGGAGATTTTTTTATTTGTAAAAACAAAATGAAAAATGACTGTTTCGACAATTGAATGAGGAGGCTATACAATGAAAAAATTGAACTCGTCTGAAGTAAGACAAATGTTTCTCGACTTTTTCAAAGAAAAGGGACATTCCGTCGAACCGAGCGCATCCTTGATTCCGGTTGACGATCCTAGTTTGCTGTGGATCAATAGTGGAGTAGCGACATTGAAAAAGTATTTTGATGGGAGATTGATTCCGGAAAATCCCCGCATCGTGAACGTGCAAAAATCAATCCGGACGAATGATATCGAAAATGTCGGTTACACGGCAAGACACCATACGTTTTTTGAAATGATGGGTAATTTTTCCATCGGTGACTATTTCAAAGAAGAAGCGATTGAGTGGGCGTGGGAATTTTTAACGAGCGACAAGTGGCTCGGTTTTGACCCGGAACGGCTCTCGGTTACGGTACATCCGGAAGATGACGAAGCGTATGATATATGGCTCGAAAAGATAAAACTCCCGAAGGAAAGGATCATCCGCCTCGAGGAAAACTTCTGGGATATCGGGGAGGGGCCGAGTGGGCCAAACTCCGAAATCTTTTATGACCGAGGGGAAGCTTACGGGAATGATCCGAATGATCCGGAACTTTACCCGGGCGGTGAAAACAGCCGGTATTTGGAAATTTGGAATTTGGTGTTTTCCCAGTTCAACCATAATGCGGATGGGACGTACACGCCACTGCCAAAGAAGAATATCGATACAGGAATGGGCTTGGAACGGATCATGTCGATCATTCAAGATGTGCCGACGAATTTTGAAACGGATTTGTTCATGCCGATCATTGAAAAAACGGAAAAAATATCCGGCGTGAAGTACGGTCAAAATAAGAAACAGACGATTGCCTTCAAAGTGATCGCCGACCATATCCGCACTGTAAGTTTTGCAATCGGCGACGGAGCCTTGCCATCCAATGAAGGAAGAGGCTACGTTTTACGACGCTTGATCCGGAGAGCGATCCGTTTTTCCAAAGATATCGGACTGGATCGTCCGTTTTTACATGAACTGGTGGAAACCGTCGGAGAAATTATGGAAGATCATTATCCCCAAGTGAGCGATCAAAAAGATCGTATCGCTAAAATCATCCATGTCGAAGAAGAACGATTCCATGAAACGTTGAATGACGGATTGGACATTTTGACTTCGATCATCAAGAGGGAAGAAGCAGCCGGAAATAAAATTTTCCCTGGAGAAGCTGTCTTCAAACTATACGATACGTACGGTTTTCCAAAAGAATTGACAGCGGAATATGTCGAAGAGTACGGTTTCACGATTGATGAAGAAGGCTTTGAAAAAGAAATGGAAAAGCAAAGGGAACGGGCGAGAAGTGCAAGACAAAATGTCGATTCCATGCAAGTCCAAGATACGGCACTAAGTGAAATTGATGTAGATAGTGAATTCATCGGGTATGAAACGTTGGAAACAAATTCGGAGATTACAGCAATCGTTTCAGGAAATCAACAAGTGGAAGCGGCTGGAACAGATGAAGAAGTGATGCTCTTTTTATCGGAAACGCCATTCTACGCGGAAAGTGGGGGACAAATTGCCGATAAAGGCTGGATCTATACAGCAGACGCTTCCGCATATGTGGAAGACGTGCAAAAGTCGCCACAAGGACTGCACATCCATCGTGTTACTGTGAAAAACGGTACATTGAAAAAAGGCGATCAAGTCCGGGCGATCGTGGAAAATGAATTCCGTAATGGAATCATCAAAAATCATACAGCTACCCACTTGTTGCATCAAGCGTTGAAAGATGTACTCGGTACACACGTCAACCAGGCAGGTTCGCTTGTCACACCGGATCGACTGCGTTTTGACTTTACCCATTTTGCCGCTGTGACCTATGAAGAACTCGAAAAAATCGAAACGATCGTCAATGAAAAAATTTGGGAATCTATTGATCTCGCCATCGATTACAAACCGTTGGAAGAAGCGAAAGATATGGGTGCAATGGCCCTATTTGGTGAAAAGTATGGAGACATCGTCCGAGTCGTGCAAATAGGCGATTACAGCATTGAACTTTGTGGTGGTTGCCACGTGCGGAACACATCGGAAATCGGTCTATTCAAAATTGTTTCCGAGGGCGGTATCGGAGCGGGGACACGGCGGGTTGAAGCGGTCACGAGCAAAAAAGCTTACGAATATTTATCCGGGAAAATGACCATTCTGAAACAATTGCAAGGACTTGTAAAAGCGAATGAAGATAAACAGATTATTGAAAAAATCCAACATTTGCAGCAAGAATTGAAACAGTTGGAAAAAGAAAATGATTCGTTAAGTGCGAAACTCGCCAATGTCGAAGCAGCGACATTGACAGACCAAGTTGAAAACGTCTCGGGAATCCCTGTATTAAGTCAACATGTCGATGCAAAAGATATGAACCAACTGCGGAATATGGTCGATGATTTGAAGCATAAACTTGATTCTGCCGTTATTTTGCTTGCTGCTGAAAATAATGGGAAAGTCCAGTTTGCAGCAGGAGTTTCCAACGATCTTGTCGAAAAAGGATTGCATGCTGGTAAACTCATCAAAGAAGCAGCAACCATATGTGGTGGTGGCGGTGGAGGACGACCGGACATGGCCCAGGCCGGTGGTAACGATCCATCCAAACTCAAAGAAGCGCTCGACTCTGTCAAACACCATGTAACGGAAATAATTGGTAAGTAATTTGTAACAATTGATTGAAAGGGTTATAATGATTCTATAAACGAGTGCTTCGAAAACTTGGAATGAGGTGTCACAATGAGTTCAATTGATAAGACGATGAAATTCAATTTTTCAGAGGAGCCTGATGAGCACGATATCAAGACCATTCTATATACGGTGCATGAAGCGTTACAGGAAAAAGGCTATAATCCGATCAATCAAATTGTAGGCTATCTACTATCTGGTGACCCTGCTTATATCCCAAGACATAACGATGCAAGAAATTTGATCCGTAAAGTGGAACGAGACGAAGTGATTGAAGAATTGGTCAAATTTTATTTGCATGAAAATAGGAAGCAATAAATGAAACTAATAGGATTGGATGTCGGCTCGAAAACAATCGGTGTGGCTGTAAGTGATGAATTGGGAATCACCGCTCAAGGATTGACGACGATTCATTGGGATGAAAATGACCTCCATTCTGCCGATCAGGAACTGAAAAAAATTATAGAAACCCATGAAGTTGGAAAAGCTATCATTGGACTTCCGAAAAATATGAATGGTTCGATCGGCGAACGGGGAGAAGCTTCCAAACGTTTTGCCGAGCACTTTGAAAAGACATTTCAAATCCCTTATGTTCTATGGGATGAACGGTTGACGACGGCTATGGCGGAAAGAGTATTGTTGCAAGCGGATGTCAGTAGGAAAAAGCGGAAAAAAGTCATTGATAAAATGGCTGCAATGATGATTTTACAAAGCTATTTGGATCAAAAATAAATAGAGGCGAGGTGACCTCATGGCACTGGAAGAAAGAGAACGCATCATCATCCCGGATGACGATGGAGTGGAGCATTTGTTTGAGGTATTGTTCACCTTTGATGTGGACGAAACGAACCAATCGTACATCGCCGTTGTCCCGGTTGAACAAGCGGACAGTGAAGAAGTGGAAGTGTATGCGTTCCGCTATGAAGAAAAAGGCGATGAAGATGAAGATCTTTCCCTTTTCCCGATCGAATCGGATGAGGAATGGGCAATGGTGGAAGAAATGTTGCAAACATTGGCGGATGAAGAAGAAAAATAAAATAATGAATGGTTCTCTGGATAAAGCTGATGTCTGTATACAGACATCAGCTTTTCCCTGTGAATATGCCAAATTGTCCTTTATAAAATCGAATTATGTAGTATAATATATCGAAATAAGAGGGAGAGAAGTCCATGCGAAAGGGTAACAAATTCAAAAAACTGTTCAAGGAAAACAGAAAAGTCCGGGGAGAAGAAGCAAGCACCGTCCGCAAAATCGTTTTCGTCATCATCGCATTATTTCTTATCATTTTTTCCGTCGGTGCCATCGCCGGGTTTTCTTATGTCAAATCCGCCTTGGAACCGGTGGATGAAAATAGCGAAGAGAGAATTGAAGTCGAGATTCCAATCGGCTCATCGACTTCCACCATAGCGGAAATATTGGAGGAAAATGGAATTATCAAAAATGGTCTCATTTTCCGCTTTTACGTAAAATTCAACAATGAATCGGAATTCCAAGCGGGGGAATATACATTCACTCCGTCGATGACCCTGGATGAAATCATCGAATCATTGAAGAGCGGAAGGCTCGTTTTGGAACCGGAGCACCGTGTGACGATTCCGGAGGGACTCACTGTCGAACAGATAGCCGAAATATTTGCGAATCATTTTTCTTTTACTGCTGAAGAGTTCCTTGAGAAAGTGAATGATGAGGAATACATCCGGGAATTGATTGAAAAATATCCACTGATTTTGTCGGAAGATATTTTACATGAAGACATAAGGACTCCGCTTGAAGGGTATTTGTTTGCCATCACGTATGATTTCTACGAAGAAGATCCCACCATCGAAACGATTGTTGAAATGATGCTTGACCAGACGGAACAAGTCGTTTCGAGATATTTGGAAGAAATTGAAGAACATGGATTGACGATTCATGAAACACTCACTTTCGCTTCAATCATTGAAAAAGAGACAGGAAGTGTCGATCAGCGAAACGACATTGCCGGCGTATTCTATAACCGTTTGGAAGAAGGCATGCCATTACAAACCGACCCGACTGTTTTATATGCCTTAGGAGAACATAAGGATCGGGTATTATATGAAGACTTGGAAGTCGAATCTCCTTATAATACGTATTATGTGGAAGGATTGCCGATCGGTCCGATCAGCAACTTCGGCGAGTCTTCTTTAGATGCCGTTTTGAATCCGACGGAAACGGATTATTTGTATTTTCTCCATGACCCGGAAGGAAACATTCATTTCGCCAAGACATTGGAAGAACATAATGAAAATATTGAGGAATACATGAATTGATGGAGTCGACGAAGGAATGATTTCCATATTTATTCTCCATACTACTTTGCATTTGAATGAGGTATAGCTATGTTGAACGAAGAAACCCAATTCTATTTGGAAAATCTCTGTTCCGAAAAACCGGAATGGATGAAACAACTCGAAGAAATCGCTGAACTGCAGAACATACCGATTATGGAACGTGTAGCCATTGATTTTTTAGTAAAACAGATTGACATTCATCGTCCCAATAGAATACTTGAAATCGGCACAGCCATCGGTTATTCTGCGTTACGGATGGCAGAAGCGAATCCGGAAGCGGAAATCATGACGATTGAAAATGATGAAAAACGCTACAAAGAAGCGTTGGAAAATATCAAGAAATTGGGGAAAAGTGAACAAATCGACGTTATTTACGGTGATGCCTTGGAAGTGTTACAAACACTAACAGAGGAAAAGAAACTGTTCGATTTGATTTTCATTGATGCGGCAAAAGGAAAGTATAAAAACTTCTTTCATTCGGCCCACCAATTGTTAAAAAACGGGGGTCTTTTAGTTACGGATAACGTGCTTTTCAGAGGTTATGTCGCTAATCCGGGACGAACCCCAAAAAGGTACCGGAACATGGTGAAAAAGTTGATCGAATACAATGAGTTCTTACATTCCCATCCGGATTATATTACGTCGATCCTCCCGATTGGGGATGGCGTGATGTTCAGTTATAAAAGAGGTTGAAAGGCGGTTTAATCATGCGGCATAAACCATTAGTCATCGGAGTCGCTGGGGGAAGCGGCAGCGGGAAGACTTCTGTAACGAAAGCGATATGTGACCGCTTTTCCGATAAGACGATTTTAGTCCTTGATCAGGATGATTATTATAAAAATCAAGATCATTTATCTTTCGAGGAAAGGTTGAAAACGAATTATGATCACCCTTTTGCATTTGACAATGACTTGTTGATCCAGCATATAAAAGAACTTTTGGAACAACGCCCGATTGAAAAGCCAGTGTACGACTATAAACGACATACCCGATCAGAGGAAGTCATTCTAGTGGAGCCAAAGGATGTCATCATCGTCGAAGGGATTCTTGTCCTGGAAGATTCGAGGTTACGCGATTTGATGGATATCAAGTTATATGTGGACACCGATAACGATATCCGCTTTATCCGTCGTCTTGTCCGCGATATCAAGGAAAGAGGAAGGAATTTGGATTCCGTCGTCGAACAATATTTAAACAGTGTAAGACCTTCCCACTTGCAATTCATCGAACCGACAAAACGGTATGCGGATATCATCATTCCAGAAGGCGGCGAAAATTTTGTGGCAATCGATGTGATTGCTTCAAAAATTGAAACCATTTTGTCACAGAAAGTGTAAATTTTTTGTAAAAATGGTATTGCTAAATCTTTTCATTTCTGCCATAGTGGTGGTTAGTATGTTTTCATAACCCCAATCCACCCGCATACATTTAAGTAAAATAAAAAGGTTGAGAAATTCGGAAATTTTATAAAGGAGTGTAATTAAATGGCTACAGAGAAAAGCTATTATATGACAGTTGAGGGAAAAGAAAAACTCGAGAAGGAATTACATTATTTGAAAACGGACAGAAGACAAGAAGTCGTCGAACGAATCAAAATCGCCCGTGACTTCGGGGATCTGTCCGAGAACTCAGAATACGATTCGGCCAAGGAAGAACAGGCCTTTGTCGAACAGCGGATCCATCAGCTAGAAAAAATGATCCGTAATGCCGTCATCATCGAAAACAATAATTCCAATCCAAATGTCGTCGCTCTAGGAAAGACTGTCACTTTCCAAGAGTTGCCAGATGGGGAGGAAGAAACATATACAATTGTCGGAAGCGCTGAAGCAGATCCATTTGAAGGAAAAATATCCAATGATTCTCCGATCGCCAAAAGCTTGATCGGGAAAGAAGTGGGAGAAGAAGTGACGGTGACGACTCCAGGCGGGGACTTCAAAGTCAAGATCACGAAAGTCGAATAACATCTTGTTTTTATAAAATAGAATGATTCAATCGACAATAGGTTGAAGGTTCTAATGCAATGGGGAAAGCTGAAATGCCATCTGTTGAATTCGGTTCAGAAACGGCATTTCAGCTTATTTTATTCGAATAAATCCTATGTTACGATACTATAAATGTCATAGGAGGAGGCGATACGATGGCGAATAGAAACTCACGGATGGACAAGTATGAAAAAAGACGAAAGAACACGAAATTGCTTAATTATTCGGTAGTTGTTGCGGCACTGTTAGTCCTCTTTTTGATTGGCAGTTGGATTTTTGGCGGAAAAGACGAAGAATTGACGGAGGAAACGAAACAAGAAACGAGAAGGGACGATTCATATTTTGTGACAGTGGAAGAAGATGAGGGCGAAAAGGATGATTCCACCGATATCGAAATTGAAGGACATGAAGAAACAGATGACCAAGATGATGAAACTTCTTCCGAGATTGAAGAATCAACAGAGACGGATCAAGCTGTCGTTTTAGAAGAAGCCGACTCGACGGATGAAAATGTCAAAGAAGCGTGGACGGGCGATTGGCCAGCAATCGGGTCGATCCAAACCGGACCGCATTCCATAGACTATAATAATGGTTCCCAAGACCGGATAGAGATTAAAAAAGCGGTGTCCCTCGTTACAGGTATACCAGAAGATGATATGATAGAATGGTGGGTAGGTAATGGCGGCGGCGAGCAAAATGTCATCGCCACTGTTTCGGATCGTGAGGAAACGGAAACATTCCGGGTTTATCTCACATGGATCGATAAAGAAGGATGGAAGCCGACAAGATTGGAAACTTTGTATGTGAATGATCGGAAAAGGAATTAACAGAAGAGGTGTAGAACATGATTGGTATCATTGGAGCAATGGATGAAGAAATCCAATATTTACTGGAACATATGGAAGATAAACAAGAGGTCACCGTCGCCCATTCCCGGTTTGTCAAAGGGGAACTAGAAGGAAAAGAAATCGTCTTGTTGAAATCAGGGATCGGTAAAGTGAATGCCGCGATGGGGACGACGATCATGATGGAACGTTTCAGTCCGGAAGCGGTGATTAATACAGGTTCCGCAGGTGGGTTTTCCGAGCGGCTGGAAGTAGGGGATCTCGTCATTTCGAGTGAAGTCGTCCAACATGACGTCGATGTCACTGCTTTTGATTATGAATACGGACAAGTTCCGGGCTTACCGACATTCATTCCTGCATCAGATAAATTAGTGGAACTGACTGCTGGAGCGGTGAAAGAATTGAATATCCAATATGAAATTGGCTTGATCGCCACGGCAGATACGTTTATGGCGGATCAGAGCAAAGTGCAGGAAACCCGAGGAAAATTCCCTCAGATGATCGCTGCGGAAATGGAAGGGGCGGCGATTGCGCAAGTATGCCATCAATACGATGTTCCCTTTGTCATTATCCGTGCCTTATCTGATATTGCAGGGAAAGACTCTTCCGTCACGTTTGATGCGTTCCTTGAAACTGCGGCCAAACATGCTGCCCAGTTGATTATGAAAGTGGTGAAAGCAATGTAAAAAACGAAGGAAGTCGCAATGGATGATGCGGCTCCCTTCGTTTTTACATTTATTTTTCGGACTGGTTACCTCTTTCTTGCCGGTAATATTCGTGGAAAACTTTCATCAAAGCCCGTTTTTCAATTCGCGAAACGTAACTTCTCGATATGTTCAATTTCTTGGCGATTTCCCGCTGGGTCATTTCTTTTTTGTCATGTAAACCATAACGATAAATGATCACTTCTTTTTCCCGTTCATCGAGCACTTGGAAATAATCCTGCATTTTATCGATTTCCATATTGAGTTGAATGTACTCGATGATGTTTTCGTTCTCCGCCTCCAAAATGTCGATCAAGCTGATTTCATTACCTTCCTTATCTTGACCGATCGGATCGTGCAAGGAGACGTCTTTCTTCACTTTTTTCAATGCACGTAAATGCATCAAGATTTCATTTTCAATACATCTTGCAGCATAGGTGGCCAACTTTGTCCCCCGATCAATGGAGAAACTCTCCACTCCTTTAATCAATCCAATCGTGCCGATGGAAATCAAGTCTTCTGTATCTTCACCGGTATTATCGAATTTCTTCACAATGTGGGCGACCAATCTTAAATTATGTTCAATCAGCTTATTTCTTGCCTCTCGATCACCTGCAAGCATCGCACGGATATATTTCGCTTCTTCCTGAGCGGATAATGGTTGCGGAAAGGCATGGTTCTTGATGTAGGAAACAAAAAACATCGCTTCTTTGATGATGACTGCAAGAAATGATAAGATTCCCGACAAAAACAAACACCCCCACGTCAGTCATGAATCCTAGGCAAATGCCTATAGTTCAATGTATGACTGCTGGGGGTAAATAGTGTATGTCCAGAAAAATTTTTCCAATTTTCATTATATGTTTTGTCAGGGTCGTACATTCCGCGCATTAAAGTTTGTGTTTGATTTTGTTTGTCAAACATCTCTTATCGATTTCTTTCTTGATCAGTTGCAGAAAATCTCTGCTCAAATTTAGTCTCTTTGCTTCTAAGTATGATTCTAAAAGCAAATCATCCGATAAGTTCTCCATATCCAATCCTCCACCCATCATTTCTCCTCAAATCGTTCCATTAATAATTTACCACGTTTCCAAAAGGAGGACAAGGCGAATCTTATCAACAAAACAATGTTGATAAGATGTGAATAAACTGTTGATTACCGCTGTAAATATAGTGTTTAATATATGGATAAAGTGGATAAAGTTATCCACAATTTTTCTTGTGTCGAAATTTGACGAACGATTTTTTAAATAGATTTTCAGAATGAAGAATAAAACCTTGTATTAAACATAAAATGTATATTTTATTTCCAGTTGGAGCCACCATTTCTGTTTTTTTGTTCTATAATAGGGGAGAGGAAAATTTACCCATCACAGTTTATATTTGTACGTAATTGAGCTATGATAAGATAAGGTAATTGAAAGGACATGGTCTGAATATTGTAATGAGGTGGATGGTTTGCTTAACAGGTTTTTGCCGAATGAACATGTGAAAAGCATTTTCGAAATCAAACCGGAAGTGCTGAAAGAACGGGGAATCAAAGGGGTCATCACCGACCTCGACAATACATTGGTCGCTTGGGATGTGAAAGAAGCGACGCCAGAAGTCATTGACTGGTTTGAACAAATGAAAGAAAACGATATAAAAGTGACGATTTTATCGAATAATACGCTGGAAAGGGTCAAGGCGTTTTCGGATCCGTTGGACACGCCTTATGTGTATAGTGCAAGGAAACCGTTACGTCGGGCATTTAATCGCGTCGCAAAAGAAATGGGATTGGATAGAAGCGAAATCGTCGTGATTGGCGACCAGCTGTTGACGGATGTGCTCGGCGGCAACTCGGCAGGATTCTATACGATTTTAGTTGTACCGATCGTCGAGACGGATGCAAAAATCACCCAATTCAACCGGAAAATTGAACGGATGATTTTAAATTATTTCCGTTCCAAAGGGAAAATCAGCTGGGAGGACGATTGAGATGGAAGAGATATTTTGTGAAGGTTGCGGTGTCCGCATCCAAACGGAAGATGAAAATGGAATTGGATATACACCAGCGCAAGCGTTGTACAGAGAACATGTCTTGTGCAAACGGTGTTTTCGTTTGAAACATTATAATGAAACGCAAGATGTGCCGATGACGAGTAATGATTTTTTGAAAATGGTCAGTACGATCAGGGATTCAAAAGGGCTCGTCGTCCATATGGTCGACATTTTCGATGTACATGGCACATTGATCAAAAGCTTGCCGCGGATTACAGGAAACAATCCAATTTTACTTGTCGGAAACAAATTTGACTTATTGCCGAAATCGACGAATCCGAATAAAGTGAAGCAGTGGTTACGGAAAGAAGCGAAAGATGTTGGAATCAAAGTCCAAGACGTTTTCTTGATTTCGTCTACGAAAGGAAGCGGAATCGACGAATTGAAAGAAGCGATGGAACATCATCGTCAGAATAAGGATGTGTTTGTCGTAGGGACGACGAATGTCGGAAAATCCACGTTCATCAACACATTGATCAGACAAACGACCGGACATGAAGATGTCATTACGACATCATATTTCCCAGGTACGACACTTGGTTTTATCGAAATTCCTTTGGACGAAAAGTCAGCCGTCATCGATACGCCGGGTATCGTCAATGAAAAGCAAATATCACACTATTTATCCGCAAAAGATTTGAAGACGATCACACCGAAGAAAGAAGTGAAGCCACGGGTATATCAGTTGAACGATCAGCAAACTTTATTTTTCGGAGGATTGGCACGACTCGACTTCATAAAAGGGGACAGACAATCCTTCGTTTGTTATTTTGCCAACGAGTTCAACATCCACCGGACAAAATTGGAGAAAGCGGATGACTTGTACAAAAATCATTTATCCGGTTTGCTTTCACCACCAGATGAAGAAACGTCACAAACTTTACCGGAATTCACCGAACAAAGCTATAAAATATCCGGTGGAAAGAAAGATATCGTTTTTCCCGGACTTGGCTGGGTGACGATCAACGGAAATGGTGCGACAGTCGTCGTGCACAGTCCTAAAGGTATTGCAGTCGGAGTGAGGAATTCAATCATATAGGGGGAAATTGAAATTGTATGAGTTTCGTTTGATCGGCTATCCAATCCAACATTCATTGTCGCCTTGGATCCATCGGAAATTATTGGAGCGTTCCGGTCTGACAGGCAACTATCGTCTTTATGAAATCACACCGGATGACGACTTTGGAGAAAAAATCATACAGTTGATGGATGCTGAGGTCGACGGTTTTAATGTGACCGTACCGTATAAACAAAAGATCATACCATATTTGGATGAACTCGATCCGGTTTCAAAAGAAATGGAGGCAGTGAATACGGTCTTACGAAAAGATGGGAAATGGATCGGTTACAACACGGACGGAATCGGGTATTTACGTTCGTTGGATAGTGCTGTTCCTGATTTTTTCCATAACTTCGATAAAAACATTTTGATCATCGGAGCCGGTGGAGCAGCACGGGCGATATATTATGCACTCGTCGACAAAGGCTTTTCAGAAGTCGATATCGCCAATCGGACGAAGGAAAAAGCGGTAGATATCGCAAAGTTAGGGAAAACTGATACAAATACAGTTGTGTATTCCATTGAAGAAGCAAGGGAACGACTGCAATATTATGATTTGATCATTCAAACGACATCAGTCGGAATGAAAAGCATCAGCTTGGAACCGATCATCAACATTGATGAGTTGAAACATCATGCCATCGTTAGTGATATTGTGTATCAGCCGATTCGGACACAATTTTTGCAAGATGCAAAAAAGCAAGGTGCCCGATTGGTGTTCGGACATACGATGCTCCTTTACCAAGCCCAATATTCCTTTGAGATTTGGACTGGCGAACGTGTCGATGTGACGGGATTGGAACAAAAATTATTTCAAATTTTGGAAGGAAGATAATATGTTAACAGGAAAACAGAAACGTTTTTTACGATCGGAAGCACATCATTTAAAACCGATATTTCAAGTCGGTAAAATTGGGGTGAACGAAAATATGATCCAACAGATCAATGACGCATTGGAGAAACGGGAACTCATCAAGGTGAGTGTGTTGCAAAATTGCTCCGAAGACAAAGAAACAGTGGCCGAACAATTAGTGCAAGGTGCAAATGCAGAACTAGTGCAAATTATCGGGAATAATATTATCCTTTATAAAGAATCCGTTGAAAACAAACAAATTGAACTTCCTTAAGGATGGACGAAGAATGCGGAAAATTGGTATTCTCGGAGGGACTTTCGATCCGCCCCATGTCGGCCATTTGATTATAGCGGAAGAAGTCCGGCTCGCACTAGAACTGGAAGAAATTTGGTTCATCCCAACATATACACCACCCCATAAAGACGATGCAAAAACAAAAGCGTATGATCGGATCAAGATGACGGAATTGGCAATCCAGTCCAATCCGTATTTCAAAATCAACACGATTGAGATTGAACGGAAAGGAAAGTCTTATACAATCGACACCATCGCTGAATTAAAAAGACTTTATCCGGATTGTGAATTTTACTTCATTATCGGGGGAGATATGGTGGAATATTTGCCGAATTGGCATCGGATCGATGAACTCGTAGGAATGGTGAAGTTTGTCGGAGTGGAGCGTACCGGTTACGGGATGGATCCGCCATATGACGTGATAAAGGTGGAAATTCCATTAATCGATATTTCCTCTTCCGCATTGCGGAATTTTTTAAGAAATAATCGTTCCGTCAATTATCTCGTCCCGGAAGCGGTTTTTGCATATATTAGGAGAGAAGGTTTATATGGATATAGGGAAAGCAATTGAAGTGGTGAAAAGTGAATTGGACAGCGATCGTTTCGAACACACGTTGCGAGTCATTGAAGTAAGCGGACAATTGGCGCACAGATTCAATGGTTCTGTGGAGAAGGCGAAACTCGCTGCTGTTTTCCATGATTATGCGAAAAATTGGTCTGTCGATCAATTGAAAGCGTATATTTTGAAACATGATTTGCCGAAAGATTTATTGGAGTATCATTCGGAACTATGGCACGGTCCTGTCGCTGCCCACTACATTGAAAAAGAGTTTGGTGTTACGGATGAGGAAGTGTTGCAAGCGATCCGGCATCATACGACGGGGAAAGCGGGAATGAACAAGGTCGATAAAATCTTATATCTTGCCGATTACATTGAACCTGGAAGAAGTTTTCCCGAATTGGAAAAAGTGCGCAATGCCAGTGAAAAACATCTGGAATTTGCTTGCTGGCTCGCTTGTAAAAATACATTGATTCATTTGATCGAAAAAAATGCGATCATCCACCCGGATTCATTTTATGCTTACAACGATTTGACTAGGAAAATTCATACGGAGGGATTGTTGGATGGATAATATTAAATTGGTGCAACTGATTGCCGATGTTTGTGACGATAAACGGGCTGAAGATTTCATCGCCTTGAATATGAACGGAATTTCCTTAGTGGCGGACTATTTCTTGATTTGCCACGGCAATACCGAACGGCAAGTTCAAGCGATTGCCCGTGGAATAAAAGATAAGATGGATGAAATTCATGTGCATATTGAACGGATGGAAGGTTTTGAACAAGCACGTTGGATTTTAATCGATCTCGGTGATATCGTTTGCCACGTGTTCCATAAAGACGAACGTGGATATTACAATTTGGAAAGATTATGGGGAGACGCCCCTCGCGTCACACTTCCGGTAAAACATGAGGAACAATGATGGTTTACGGACAGATGGCCTTTGTGTATGACCTGTTGATGGAACATGCACCGTATGAAAAATGGGTGGACTTTACCGAAAAGATGTTCCGGCTGATGGAACAACCGGTGGAACGGGTCGTTGATTTAGGGTGCGGTACAGGAGAAATCACGTTACGTCTTGCCAAAAGGGGATATGAAATAGTCGGGGTCGATTATTCCGAATCGATGTTGGCACTTGCTGCAGAAAAGGCGTACAGTCAGCAAGTGGCCATCAACTGGCTACATCAAGATATCAGAGATCTCGATGGCCTTCATGGTTTTGATGCAGCCATCAGCTTTTGCGATGTGGTCAATTACATTACCGAACCGGAGGAAATTGGAAAAGCTTTCAGAAATGTATACGATGTGCTTAAACCCGGAGGTCTTTTTCTGTTTGATGTCCATCATCTCCCTCATGTGACCGAGCATTATATGGGCGAAACGTTCGCCGAAGTGACGGATGAAGCGTCTTATATTTGGCTTTGCACACCGGGTGAAAAGAGCGGTGAAATGTATCATGAGCTGACGTTTTTCCAATTGGTTGATGGTAAATATGAAAGGTTTGATGAAGAACATCATCAACGGACTTTTCCTATTGATTTTTATAAACGATTGCTGGAAGAAAGTGGTTTCGATAATATAAACGTGTATGCTGACTTTTCCCATGAAGCAGATCGGGTTCAAGAAGATGCAGAAAGAATTTTCTTTGCCGCAAGTAAAAGTCGGGATGATTGAACATCCCGGCTTTTTACATGGTTGATGCGAATAGTGCCATCATTTTTTCATCTTTCAGCAGGAATTTGAAAAATTTTGTCGAATGTAATGTTTGAAATCCCCTCAAACCATTTTCCACTGGCATGCTTCATTTCCTCTCAAGGATGTGATTCCCGTTGTTATCTGAACCGGTGAAAAAAATAGTATTTGTCGTTGGTATTGGAATTTGTGTGATGTTATTTTTCCTCATTACCGGTAGGACGGCTGAAGAAAATAGCGACTACACTCGTGCAGCATTGGAGATGACTGACATCCGTATGGAAAAAGTTGCTGAACAAATGGATACGGTCGTTGTCGACATCAAAGGGGAAGTGCATCGGCCAGGTGTATATCAAGTCGATGCCGATGCCCGTGTCCATGATGTCATTGAACTGGCGGGCGGTTTAACAGAGGAGGCGGATGCTTATTTGATCAATCTTGCGCAAAAAGTGCACGATGAAATGTCGATCATCGTCTACAGTAAAGAGGAGCACACAAACCCAGAAGGAAATTCATCGGGAGGAAACGTACAAGGAAAGGTTCGAATCAATTATGCGACGCAAGAAGAAATTGAAACATTGAATGGCATTGGTCCCGCCAAGGCGCAAGCGATTATTCAGTACCGTGAAGAGCATGGCTTTTTTCAAAGTCCGGAAGACCTATTGAACGTTTCAGGAATCGGTGAAAAAACTTTACAAAATTTCATTGATCAAATTCAAGTTCCTTAACACGTTTGACGAGAAGAAAAAGAATAGTAAACTAAAATTAAGACATCGTTTGGGGGGATATTCCTTTGGATAGAATTTCGTGGAATCAATACTTCATGGCGCAAAGCCACTTGTTGGCTCTAAGAAGCACTTGTACGAGATTGATGGTTGGTGCGACGATCGTAAGGGATAAACGGATAATTGCAGGAGGTTACAATGGCAGTGTATCCGGAAGTGTCCATTGTGTCGATGAAGGTTGTTATGTCATCGACGGCCACTGTGTCCGGACTGTACATGCGGAAGCGAATGCGTTGTTGCAATGTGCCAAATTCGGAGTCGCTACAGAAGGTGCGGATATTTACGTCACCCATTTTCCTTGTCTCCAATGCACGAAGCAATTGATTCAAAGTGGCATTCGAACCGTTTATTACGCCGAGGATTACCGGAACCATCCATATGCGATTGAATTGTTTGAAGAAGCGGGAGTGAAAACGATAAAAGAACCGTTGATCGACCTCGCTTTTGACACGAAACAGGAAGAAAAGCAACAATTCATGCAAAAGTTGTTCAACAAATTGGAACAAAATGGTACCGATCGTGAAGTTGAAGCATTGAAACAGGAAATGGAACGATTGTTTTCTTAACAATACTATTCGTCTTAAATAGTTTTTCTTTTCTGTTGCCAGTCCAAATGCTTTTGCCAAGCATTTGGGCTTGCCACATTTGTTCCTCCACCGAATTCTTTGATCAACCTAGCCTCATGTTTATTCCTACAGGATGAATTCTCTTTAAGAATCAATAGGAGTTTGGCATTATGAAAGGATATTGGCATATTCCGGCAATAGCAAGCGCCATTGCCATGATTTCCATCGTATTGGAAAGGAATTTGATCATCTTCTTATTTCTTTGGCTTGTTTTCCTTTATATGGATCATCGAATGAAACTCGCTCCTTTTTTAATATCCATCGTCTGTTTTCTCTTCTTCCTTCACTACTTGCCTGATATTGACAACGACTCCAGTATTTACGATCAATACGACGAGACGAGGAAAGTGCAAGGGAAAATCGTTGAAGCGCCGACGATTCAGGAAAATAAAGTCGAAGTGGTATTGGAAGATTTGATTCTGTCGGAAAAGATTTTGCTTATTCATTTTCCGGATGATGGTCGCTCGGATGGACAAGATGCAGAGCATTTACGTTTAGGGGCTGTTTGTGAAGTCGAGGGGCAATTGGAATCTCCAGAAGGGGCTAGAAATCCGGGGGAGTTCGATTACCGTCAGTTTTTATTGACGAGGGATATCAAGAGGCAAATGGTCATCGATCATCTTGAAGATATCCGTTGCGAGGGCGCTTCATTTTGGCATCGTTTTTTTTACTTGCGCCATCAGTTGATCCAAGCGGCAAAATTGAGTGTCAGCGACGAGACTGCCGCTTGGATGAATGCTCTCGTTCTCGGTGATGATTCTTCCCTTGATGATCGCATCGTGACTTTGTTCCAGGACTGGGGTCTATCCCACATTTTGGCGATTTCCGGTTTACATATCGGCATCGTCATCGGGCTCATTTATTTCTTGCTGATTAAAACGAACGTGATGACAAAAGAGAAAACGGAACTCGTCGTATTGCTGTTTTTGCCGGTTTATGCTTTACTTGCAGGAGCTGAACCTTCAGTTTTACGGGCGAGTTTGATGGTGTTCATCGTCTTACTGCTCCGCCGAATGAACGTCAATATTCCAACTCTCGATGCCATCAGTATCGTTTTTATCCTGCTCGTCATCTTAAATCCATTCATGATGTACCATGTCGGCTTTCAATTTTCCTTTTTCGTTACGTTTGCCATCCTTTTATCCCGGAAATGGCTTTCCTCTGTTTCACCCGGTTATCAAGTTTTGATCATCAGCTTCATATCACAAATGGCGATTCTACCTTTACAATTGAATTATTTTTATCTTTTTCAACCGTTATCGATCCTTTTGAATCTCATCATCGTTCCTTACTTTTCAATTTTCGTCATCCCTTTTCTTTTCCTATTTCATATATTCTCTTTTTTACCCGACTCATTTTTACAGTTTTTTGATAAGTTGTTTATCTCTGTTCATCGGAAAGTCATCCATTTCATCGAATGGATCGACTATCATTTCAATTATCCTTTTTATATGTCGGGATTGCCGCTCTGGTTTTTGGGGCTCTACTATCTTTTTCTATGGGTTGCATTATACTTTATTGAAAGGAAACGACGGAACGAAGCTTTCGTTTCATTTACAACGATCGCTTTCCTGTTGATGGCGTATGCACTCATTCCTTATGTTTCAGATGAAGGTGCGGTGACGATGCTGGATATCGGTCAAGGTGATGCTTTCATCATCGAACTGCCTTATCGAAGGGGAGTTTTCATGATTGATGCCGGTGCGAAGTTTTCCTTTGAGGATAGGCAAGCAACGGCTTCCAATTATGAGCGGATCATCAAACCATATTTACGGTCAAAGGGGATCCATCACATCGACGCCCTGTTTTTGACCCATGAAGATATCGATCATATGGGGAGTTTACCATTTATGCTGGAAGATGGGATTGTAAAAACTATATACGTCAGCAATTACTTCATCTTTCCAGATGATTTGTCGGAAAAGATGGATGAGGGGAAAATTCCTGTCTATCGAGTGGCGGCAAGGGACGTCATTGACGTGAATGGTCAACTTTTTGCTGTTTTAGCACCGTTGCAAGATAAAAATAGTGCCAATGAAAATTCACTAGTGCTTTATACGGAAATCGGTGGAAAAAGCTGGTTGTTCACGGGGGATATCGGGAAAGATGAGGAATTGGAGATTGTCCGTACCTTTGATTTTCAAGCGGATGTCGTGAAAATTGCCCATCATGGCAGCCGTACTTCATCAGCTGAAAGCTTTCTCCAAGAAATTGCTAGTGACACGGCTCTTATCCCGGTCGGCAAAAACAATGTCTATGGTCATCCGGCAAAAGAAGTGATGGAAACACTGGACATACTCGGAATCGACGTATTCCGCACTGATGAACATGGAGCCGTACAATACATTTTCAACAAAGAAAAGGGGAGTTTCCATCCATTTTTGGGAAATTAAAAAAGAGACTGCCATTTCAGTCTCTTTCCAATTGAAATCAAATCAATGTATTAGCTTCCTAGAACTTTGAAAGCTACTCCAATTCCGAATATGAGGAAAAAGTATAAAAATGAAAAGACAAATCCAAGACCGGCGTCAATCACATCGTTGTTTTTTGACTGCGGATTTTTCTCAAACTCGTTCATCATTACCCCTCCTATCGTCCAATTCAAGTATAAGACAATTGGAGGAAAAAATCCACCCGATTTATGGATTTTGCATTTCGTCATGTCATGTCCAGATTTCTTATGGTACAATTTTAGTCAGCGATATTCATAATTTGGAGTGAACCGACATGGGTTATGTGGAAGTATTGAATAAAATCAAAAAGAAAAACATCGCTCCAGTTTACTTCCTCTACGGGGAGGAAACCTATTTCAGTGAAAACATAAAACGGCAGTTGGTCGAGACGGTAACAGGAAATGATGAAGATAGTTTATCGGTCTATGACTTGGAAGAAGTGCCTATCGATGAAGTCGTTGCCGATGCGGAAACGTATCCATTTTTCAGCGAGCGGAAATTGGTCATCGCGGAAAATCCGGTGTTTTTGCAAACAAAGCCGGATAAACTGCCTTTTGAACATCGACTCGAAGCATTGGAACGATATTTGGAAACGCCTGTTGACTATACGGTTCTCGTCATCATCGCTCCTTACGAGAAAATTGATGAACGGAAAAAAATCAGCAAGTTGTTGAAAAAACATGCAACCGTCGTTTCTTGTCAGCCGTTGAAAGAAAGGGAATTACGCACGTGGCTGGAGGGAATGGCAAAAGAATTGGAAATCACAATCGACGAAGAAGCTTATGACATCATCGAGGCGGAACTGTCTACAAATTTACACCAATTGGAAAACGAGCTTTACAAGCTTTCGTTATATATCGGGCCCAATGGTACCGTAACGAAGGATATAGCTGAAGACCTCATTTCCCATACGACGACGAGTTCTTCATTACGTCTCGTTGATGCAGTGATCGAAAAAGATTTGCATAAAGCGATCCGCATTTTTAAGGATTTGTTGAAGATGAAGGAAGAACCGATCGCCATGATTGGTTTACTCGCTTTTCAATTCCGATCGATTCTGCAAGTGAAACTCCTGAAGCAACAAGGGTATAACCAATACCAAATGCAAAAGCAATTGGGACTCCATCCGTATGTCGTAAAAATCGCAATGAACCGGGAAAGGCAATTCACCATCGATAAATTGGAACGGATCATCATTCAACTGGCCGAAACCGATGCGGCGATCAAACAAGGGCGGATGGAAAAGGACCTCGCCTTTGAATTGTTGCTTTACGAATTGATTGAAGCGGCGTGAAAAAGCGGCGGAAACAATGATTCCCAATTGTCTCCGCCGCTTTTCATTATGCATCCAAACGATTCACTTTTTCAATCAAACGGGCTTTTTGACGCTCCCCGTTGTTTTTATGAATAACTCCTTTTTGGACGACTTTATCGATTTTACGAAGGGTCTCCTTAAGTGCAGCCTTCGCATTTTCCACATCATTCGCCTCGACATAACTTTCCACTTGTTTAATCGCGGTACGCATGTCGGATTTTTTCGATTGGTTCAGCAAACGTTTCTTTTCATTCGTTCTGATACGTTTGATTGCTGACTTGATATTCGCCATGATATCACCTCCTAAGTAAAACCTACAGTCAATAAAAGCTTTTCGTTTCCATAGACGATTTTTTCGCTTTACTGTAACAAGCTAATTTTACCAAACGAGACATAAGTTTTCAATATAATTCAATAATCCTTCCTTCTGTGCATGTTTTTCTTCGGTTCCGTCCATTCTAAGAAAAAGCTGCAAATATGCGAATAAGATGTGAACGGAGGAAGGAACGTGAAAGATTTTCAAGTGAGGACGGATCTGGCTGTTGAAGCAAGAGACATGTATGTCGAACAAGAACAAACTACTGCAAGTGATATAAAAGGGGTTCATTTTAAAGAAAGAGAGCAAGAATCCATCAAAATTTCTTATGTCGATATCGACGAAACAGGCGAAAAAGAAATCGGCAAAAAGGCCGGCTCATATGTAACGATTTATGCAGACGGTGTGAAACGACAAGATACGAAAAGCCAAAAAAAAGCGGCGGATATCCTCGCCGATGAACTAAGGCAATTATTGGAAAAAAACAATATACCAGATGATGCAGAAGGTCTTGTCGTCGGCTTAGGCAACTGGAATGTGACGCCCGATGCCCTCGGTCCAATGACGGTGGAAAAAATATTAGTGACGAGCCATTTATTCAAATTGGAGCATGAAACTGTAAGAAGCGGTTATCGGCCGGTTTCAGCAGTCACGCCGGGTGTCATGGGTCTTACGGGGATTGAAACGAGTGATTTGATTCATGGAATCATCGAAAAAACTCAACCGGATTTTGTCATTGCGGTTGATGCGCTTGCTTCCCGCTCGCTGGAAAGGGTGAATGAAACGATCCAACTTTCCGACTCGGGAATCCATCCAGGTTCCGGTGTTGGGAACAAACGGAAGGAATTGAGTAAAGAAACCCTTGGCATACCAGTCATAGCGATAGGCGTGCCGACGGTTGTCGATGCGGTCACGATTACGAGTGATACGATCGACTTTTTATTGAAACATTTCGGACGGGAATGGCGGGAAAAAGATCAGCCGAGTAAAGCGTTGACACCGGGAGGCTTTGCATTCGGTACGAGGAAGCTGATGGAGGATGATTTGCCGACGGAAGAACAGAAAGAACAAGTACTCGGCATCGTCGGAAGTTTGACGGAAGACGAAAAACGGCAACTCATCGCAGAGGTGTTGACCCCGCTTGGACACAATTTAATGGTGACCCCGAAAGAAGTGGATGGATTCATGATCGATATGGCCCATCTTTTGGCAGATGGAATCAATGACGCTTTACATGAAAATCTCGATCGGACGGACTCTGCAAGCTATACGAGATAATTACCATTTTTAATAGAAACATGGTTCTACTTGATAGATTCCTGTCATAGAAGTAATGGTACAGGACAACTGGAGGGAGAACCATGTTTTCTTTTAAACGAAATCATACGCCGATCCGCTGGATAAATAAAATACTTGCGCTGGCGATCAGTTTATTGCTTATTTTTTTATTGATCGGTCATTTGACGACGATGAATCCAGCTAATCGAGTCTCATCCAATTTGATTTCCAATTGGACGAGTGATATTGATGGGTTGATTTTCCTACATTTACTAGCGATGGAAAACCGTTCACTTATGACTTTCTATGAAGAAGAAAACCAGTTTGGAAATTTTGCCAAGACGCTCTTTCAATTCGTCACAAGTATTAAACCGAACGACTTCAGAAGCCTTTTAGGGAATGAACTCCTAGGGTTTTCCAGATTCGACCGGGAGATCCTCATCGCAGGGGAAGGAACGGATTATACGAACTTACCGGTGGAATCTACCTTTCCTCTGGAAGATGTGTTGGAAGAACGGGAAGCGGTCTTTGAAGAAGAGGAAAAAGAAGATGAGGAAGTAGAAGAAGAGCAAGTAGAATTGAAAAATGCCGTGTTTATTTACAACACACATAACCGGGAATCTTTTTTGCCGCATTTGCCGGATGTCGACAATCCGGACCAAGCGCATCATAGTGAAGTGAATATTACGAAAGTTTCCGAACGGTTGAAGGATGAGTTGGCGAATAAAGGGATAGGAGCCATTGTCGATGATACAGATATCATCGGAGAAATGTTGGTGGAAAGAGGCTGGGAGTATTGGCAGTCGTATCAAGCATCAAGGGAAGTGGTGACAGAAGCCTTTCAGCAACATCAGGAATTGGAGTTTGCCTTTGATTTGCATCGGGACGGCATAGCACGGGAGCATACGACAAAGGAAATCAACGGCGAGGATTATGCACGGATTATGTTCGTCATTGGGGAAGACAACCCTTCGTTCAAAGAAAACTTCCAACTGGCGGAGAGTTTACATCATCTATTGGAAGAAAAATATCCCGGCATCAGTCGTGGGGTGATCCCACAAGGTGGGGCGAGCAATAATGGGATTTATAATCAAGATCTTTCGGATAATATTTTGTTGCTGGAAATCGGTGGAGTGGAAAACACGTTGGAAGAAGCGTACCGGACGATGGAAGCATTTGCGGAAGCGTTCAGCGAATATTATTGGGATGCCGAAGCGGTTCAAGGAAGGGGAGACTAAGGCATGCGTTTTATATTATTCCTGTTGATTTTGGCACTTTGTTTTCTGCTCGGTGTGTTATATGGGGTTGAAAAAGATTTGCAGCGGGAGACGGCTCAACCAACTGATGAAATGGTGGAGCAAGCGGAGGAAGGGATGGATAATGAAATCGAATTGTTGGAACCAGCTGTGGAAGAAATTGCCCTTGCCCATTCGGAAGCAACGTCATCCTACAAAGTAGCATCAGCATTGCAAACGATCGTCGACTTTTTTTACAATATTGTGGTCGAAGTGCTTTATGAAGTGTCAAAACTGTTTTATTGACTTCCATATGATGTCCTGTAGGATTTGGCGTCTGAATCCCTCCAGTAAATGATAGGAAATCAGACGGGATAAACCTGGTCCTATAACCGTTTGTTCTTGAATATCCCAGTTTCAATTGCTATAATCAATCTAGCGTTTATCACCAAATTTTGATTCCTGACAATTTGTGTCAGGGCTTGGGAGTGAAACAACAAGAATGGTGAAAGAACAAAGGAACGTACGAAATTTTTCCATCATCGCACATATCGATCATGGGAAATCGACGTTGGCTGACCGCATTCTCGAACATACCAATGCGATTTCAGAACGGGAAATGCAGGAACAAATCCTCGATGGAATGGATTTGGAACGTGAACGTGGGATTACAATCAAATTAAATGCGGTTCAACTGGAATATACGAGTAAAAATGGGGAAGATTATACATTCCATTTGATCGACACACCGGGCCACGTTGATTTTACATACGAAGTTTCCAGAAGTCTCGCAGCATGTGAAGGGGCGATTCTCGTAGTGGATGCCGCCCAAGGGATCGAAGCGCAGACGTTGGCGAACGTCTACTTGGCGATGGAAAACGATTTGGAAATCATTCCGGTGATCAATAAAATCGACTTGCCGAATGCCGATCCGGATCGGGTGAAGCAAGAATTGGAAGATGTGTTGGGAGTTGACCCGGATGAAGTGATTCTCGCATCGGCTAAAGCCGATATCGGAATCGAGGAAATTTTGGAGCGTATCATCGAAGTGGTGCCTCCGCCGGCCGGCGACAAATATGCTCCTTTAAAAGCGTTGATTTTTGATTCTCTCTATGATTCCTACCGGGGAGTAGTCGCTTACGTTTGTATTAAAGAAGGAACGCTGAAAGTCGGCGATAAAATCAAAATGTTTTCCACTGGTAAAGAATTTGAAGTGAATGAGGTCGGTGTGTTCAAACCGAAAATTTCCGAAACTGAGGAACTCGTTGTCGGAGATGTCGGTTATTTTACTGCCTCGATGAAAGATGTCGGGGATACGAGAGTCGGGGATACGGTGACGTTGGCAGATCGACCAGCGGATGAACCGTTGCCAGGATACCGAAAGCTCAATCCAATGGTTTTTTGCGGCATGTACCCGGTGGACTCCAATGATTACAACGACTTGCGGGAAGCATTGGAACGATTGGAATTGAACGATTCCTCCTTACAATATGAACCGGAAACATCGCAAGCGTTGGGGTTCGGTTTCCGTTGCGGGTTTTTAGGGCTTTTGCATATGGAAATCATACAAGAGCGGATTGAGAGGGAATTTGGGATTAATCTTATTACGACGGCACCAAGTGTCATTTTTGAAGTCATTAAAACCGATGGTGAAAAAGTGACGGTCGATAATCCTTCCAAAATGCCCGATCCACAAGAAATTGAAAAAATCCAGGAACCGTATGTGGAAGCGACGATTATGGTTCCGAATGATTTTGTCGGAGCGGTGATGGAGATATCCCAACGGAAACGCGGTCAATTCGTCAATATGGAATACTTGGACGATATCCGCGTCAATGTCATCTATCACATTCCGCTGTCAGAAATCGTTTATGATTTCTTCGATCAACTCAAGTCCCATACGAAAGGATATGCATCCTTCGATTATGATATCATCGGTTATAAGGATTCCAACCTGGTGAAAATGGATATTCTCCTGAACCATGAAAAAATCGATGCCCTTTCTTTCATCGTCCATCGGGACTTCGCTTACGAACGTGGAAAACAAATTGTCGAGAAATTAAGGGAATTGATTCCACGTCAGCAATTCGAAGTGCCTGTCCAGGCGGCGATCGGCAACAAAATCATTGCCCGCTCCACCATTAAGGCAGTCCGGAAAGATGTAACCGCCAAGCTTTACGGGGGAGACGTCAGCCGGAAGAGGAAATTATTGGAAAAACAAAAAGAAGGTAAAAAGCGGATGAAAATGGTAGGTTCTGTGGAAGTACCGCAAGAAGCATTCATGGCTGTTCTTAAAATGGATGAAGAATAACTTTTGAAAAGCTTGAAAGCGAGACGCTCTCAGGCTTTTCCTATTTTACGAGGTGTTAGAGGGAGGTGCATCATGGAATCGGTACAATCTGCATATATCCATATTCCTTTTTGCAAACAAATGTGCCATTACTGTAATTTTGTAAAATACGTCTATCAAGAAACTCGGGCAACGGAATATGTGGAAGCACTAGGAAAGGAAATGGATTGTTACTTGCCGGAAGACAACAATCGGTTGAAGACGATCTATATCGGGGGCGGAACACCGACTGCTTTGAGCCCGGAACAACTGACTCTGTTGATGGAAACGATCCATAAAAAATTTGATGTGACCGCATTGGAAGAATTCACGATCGAGATGAATCCAGGAGATGTCGATGAAGAAAAAATAGCGATATTAAAAGCCTATGGAGTCAATCGAATTTCCTTCGGGGTCCAAGTGATGGACGATGCGATGCTGGAACGATTGGGGAGGAATCACCGTGTGAAAGATGTGTACGACACGGTCGATTTTCTCATGAAACATCAATTCAACAATATCAGTCTCGATTTGATTTATGCTTTGCCACATCAGTCGGTTGAACAGTTCACAACATCGTTAAAAGAAGCTCTAGCCTTCAACTTGCCCCATTACTCGTCTTATGCGCTGCAAATCGAACCAAGAACCGTATTCTACCAGCTCCATCGAAAAGGGAAGTTGCACCGTCCCCAAGAAGAGGAAGAAATTACAATGTACGGCATCTTGAAAAAGGAAATGGAAAAAAACGGCCTCGAACAATACGAGATCAGCAATTTCGCCAAACCGGGGTATGAAAGCAAGCATAATTTGACTTATTGGAACAACGATTATTATTATGGTTTCGGTGCCGGTGCATCCGGTTATTTGCCAGGGGAGCGGTTCATGAATGTACGTCCCCTTGGAACATACATCCGTCAAGCGATGAATGGCATCAAACCGATTTTGGAAATCGATCCGATTGGATTAAAAGAACAAATTGAAGAGGAACTGATCCTCGGATTCCGGAAAATAAAAGGATATGATGCGGAACAATTCAAAACAAAATTCGGTATTTCGTTACAGTCCTTATTTGGTGATTCTTTAAGAAAACTGGTAGAACAAGGTCTAGTCACTCGAGTCGGGTCGATTTGGAAATTGACGGATGATGGGATGGTTTTGGCAAATCGGGTGTTTGAACATTTCATTCTCGATGATCACCAATTGGAGAATTTAGGATATCCCTTCTCATGAGCAATGTAAAGCTCATATGATTGACAAAAGCTAGTGGATTTGTTAGTTTATTATTAGAATTAGCACTCGAAAGGTTAGAGTGCTAACAGGGGTGATCATCGTGCTTACCGAAAGACAACTACAGTTATTGCAAGCCATCATAGACAATTTCATCGAAACGGCCCATCCTGTAGGTTCCCGTACCTTAGCGAAAAAAGGCACGATACCTTACAGTGCCGCCACGATTCGCAATGATATGGCGGATTTGGAGGAACTCGGTTTTCTTGAAAAGATGCATTCTTCATCGGGACGGATTCCTTCAGAGAAAGGGTACCGTTATTATGTCGATCACTTGATAAAACCTGAATCAAGCAATAAATATCGTGGAATCGTCAGTAAATTGATGAAAGAAGGCATATATGAATTTGAACAAATCGTGCAAATGTCAGCTGAAATTTTATCTGATTTGACAAGTTATACGGCAATCATATTAGGGCCGGAGATTTTTGAAACGAAGCTGAAGCAATTGCAGATTGTACCATTGACATCGCAAACTGCTGTAGCGGTTTTAATCACGAATACCGGCCATGTGGAACATCGTATGATTTCGCTTCCGGAAGCGATCAATGCATCCGATTTGGAAAAATTGGTGAATATCATCAATGAAAAACTCGTCGGTTATCCGATTGTGAAATTGCAAGATATGTTCTATACTGAAATCGCCGGAATTATGAAACAGTACTTGGATGATTATGAAAAATCGATGAAATATTTACAGGCGATTTTCATGACGGATTACCCGGTGAAAGTCTACATCAGTGGAAAGTCGAACATTCTGATGCAACCGGAGTTCAACGACATTGACAAAATCCGCTCTTTCTTCGCATTGATGGATCGGGAGGAAGAAATCGTCAATCTATTGAAAGATTCTACACCGGGAATCGAGGTGACGATCGGTAAAGAAAATGAAGTGGAAGCGATCAAAGATTTCACGTTAATCACGTCATCCCTTCACCATGGTGACGAACAAATGGGAACGATCGCTTTGTTGGGTCCGAAACGGATGGAATACAAAAAGGTGATTTCCTTGTTGAAAGGATTATCAAAAGAGATGACAAACACTTTTTATATGTGGTATAAGGACAATGAATGATCATCCGTTCTGTGTGTGGCAGGGGGGAAGGCACCTGTGTCTCTTTCCTCCCTTCCACCATTTTTGATGCTTTTTTCCAGAAATTTTACCCGAGGAGGTGGCGCTTGTGGATGAGAAGAAAAATCAAGCCCAAGAAAATGAAGAAGTGGAAGAAAAAGATTCTTCGGAAGGGACGGATACGACCGAAGTGAATGAAGAATCAGCTGATGAAAAAGAAAAACAGGAGGAAACGGAAGAACAAGCGGTAAATGGGGAATCCAGCAATTATGAAGAAGAAATTGCCGCTTTGAAAAAAGAAAAAGATGATTTGTTCGACCGTTTGTTACGAGTCCAGGCAGAGTTTGAAAATTTCAAGAAACGAACGCAGAAAGAACGGGAAGCTGAGCGGAAATACAAAGCTCAAGATCTCGTCAACGATATATTGCCTGTCCTCGATAACTTTGAAAGGGCTTTGCAAGTCGAAAAAACGGAAGAAACGAGTAGCCTGATTGAAGGGATTTCGATGGTCCACCGCCAACTTTTGGATGCCCTCAAAAACAATGGCGTGGAAATGATCGAAACAGAAGGGAAACAATTCGATCCGAACTTGCATCATGCAGTCATGCAAGTGGAGGATGAGTCGTATGAATCCAATCAGATCGTCGAAGAATTGCAAAAAGGTTACATGCTCAAAGATCGCGTCATCCGACCAGCGATGGTTAAAGTCAACAAATAAGCATATTCAGTCAAGGAGGAAATCTGTCAATGAGTAAAATTATCGGAATTGACTTAGGAACTACAAACTCTTGTGTAGCCGTGATGGAGGGCGGAGAGCCAACCATCATTGCCAACCCGGAAGGAAACCGTACGACGCCATCCGTCGTCGCTTTCAAAGACGGGGAAAGACAAGTCGGTGAAGTCGCAAAACGTCAAGCGATCACCAACCCGAACACAGTCCAATCCGTAAAACGTTATATGGGTACGGATCATAAAATAAAAATCGAAGACAAGGACTATACGCCTCAAGAAATTTCAGCAATTATCCTTCAGCATCTCAAAGCATATGCCGAGGATTATATCGGTGAAAAAATTGAAAAAGCGGTCATCACCGTACCGGCATATTTCAATGACTCCCAACGTCAAGCGACAAAAGACGCTGGAAGAATCGCAGGACTTGAAGTGGAGCGTATCATCAATGAACCGACTGCTGCAGCCTTAGCATACGGTATTGATAAAGAGGAAGAAGATCAAACGATCCTCGTATTCGACCTTGGGGGAGGTACGTTTGACGTATCGATCCTCGATATTGGCGACGGTACGTTTGAAGTGTTGGCAACCGCTGGAGACAACAAGCTCGGTGGAGATGACTTCGATCAAGTCATCATCGATTACATGGTTGAGGAATTCAAAAAAGAAAATGGCATCGACCTTTCTCAAGATAAAATGGCGACACAGCGCCTGAAAGATGCAGCGGAAAAAGCGAAAAAAGACCTTTCCGGAGTTTCACAAACACAAATTTCTCTTCCATTCATCACTGCAGGTGAAGCAGGTCCATTGCATTTGGAAATGACGTTGACACGTGCGAAATTTGAAGAGTTGTCCGTCGAACTGGTTGAACGTACGATGGTACCGACCCGTCAAGCGTTATCTGATGCTGGTTTTTCCGCAAGCGATATCGATAAAGTATTGCTTGTCGGCGGGTCCACACGTATTCCTGCTGTTCAGGAAGCAATCAAAAGAGAACTAGGCATCGAACCTTCCAAAGGTGTAAACCCGGATGAAGTGGTGGCACTAGGTGCTGCAATCCAAGGTGGTGTGCTTGCAGGAGATGTGAAGGATGTGCTCTTACTCGACGTCACACCACTATCCCTTGGAATTGAAACGATGGGTGGGGTCTTCACTAAATTGATTGAACGGAATACAACGATTCCGACAAGCCATTCGCAAATTTTCTCTACAGCAGCTGACAACCAGACAGCTGTAGATATCCACGTCCTTCAAGGAGAACGGGAAATGGCAGCGGACAATAAGACGCTCGGTCGTTTCCAATTGACGGACATTCCACCAGCACCACGTGGAGTACCGCAAATTGAAGTGACATTTGATATCGATGCAAACGGTATTGTAAACGTACGTGCAAAAGACTTAGGCACAAACAAAGAACAATCGATCACGATCCAATCTTCTTCTGGTCTGTCTGAAGAAGAAGTGGAACGAATGGTCAAAGAAGCTGAAGAAAATGCGGAAGCAGACCGGAAACGCCGTGAAGAAGTGGAATTGCGGAACGAAGCGGATCAGCTCATCTTCACAACAGATAAAACGATTAAAGATCTAGGGGATAAAGTATCCGAAGATGAAAAGAAAAACGCTGAAGCTGCTAGAGATGAACTGAAAAAAGCTCTTGAAGGAAATGATATCGAAGAAATTAAAGCGAAAAAATCCGCTTTGGAACAGCAAGTCCAACAATTATCCGTAAAGTTGTATCAACAAGCACAACAACAGCAACCAGGTCAAGATACGACTTCCCAGAATACGGATGATGATGTGGTGGATGCAGACTATGAAGAAGTAGATGATGAAGACAATAAAAAATAAGCGTCCGTAAAAAGTCAAAGTCAGGATTTTCTTGACTTTGGCTTTTTTCAAGATGTGAAAACTGTAAACTCCGCCATTTGCCATGAACCAAAAGAAGATGGTATCATTAACCGTATGTGATAGTTCGGCAGGAGAGTGATGAAATATTGAGTAAGCGTGATTATTATGAAGTTTTGGGTATAGATAAAGGAGCAACAAAAGAGGAAATCAAAAAAGCCTATCGGAAACTGGCGAGAAAATACCACCCGGATGTGAACAAAGAACCGGACGCTGAAGAAAAATTCAAAGAAGTGAAGGAAGCTTATGAAGTGTTGAGTGATGACACGAAGCGTGCCCAATACGATCGCTTCGGGCATGCGTCTACTTCCGGCCAAGGTTTCGGCGGCTTCGAAGGTTTCGAAGGGTTTGGCGGCGCCCATGATTTTGGAGGTTTCGGCGATATATTCGATATGTTTTTCGGCGGTGGTGCAAAAACACGGGATCCGAATGCTCCACGACAAGGAGCTGACTTGGAATACACCGTCACGTTGGAATTTGAAGAAGCTGTTTTTGGCAAAGATATGGATATTACGATACCACGGGAAGAAGAATGTGCGACTTGTAACGGAACCGGCAGCAAGCCGGGGACCTCTCCGGAAACTTGCGGGCATTGTCATGGCACCGGTCAATTGAATCAAGAACAAAGCACACCTTTTGGCAGAGTAATCAATCGCCGTGTTTGTCCGTATTGTAGTGGAAAAGGCCAAATCATCCGTGAAAAATGTACGACTTGTCATGGGGAAGGTCGTGTGAAAAAACATCGGAAAATCAATATCTCTATTCCTGCCGGCATCGATAACGGCCAACGCATCCGAGTTGCAGGAAAAGGAGAAGATGGAATCAATGGTGGACCACCGGGAGATCTTTATGTTTCTGTCCGTGTGAAGCCCCATGAATACTTTGAACGTGATGGGGACGATATTTATTGTGAGTTGCCATTAACATTCGCCCAAGCTGCATTAGGAGACGAAGTGGAAGTTCCGACGGTTCATGGAAAAGTCAAATTGCGAATCCCGGCTGGAACGCAATCAGGTAAAACTTTCCGGTTGCGCGGTAAAGGTATCGCAAATGTGAGAGGCCGGGGACAAGGTGATCAACATATCAAAGTCCGGGTCGTCACACCGACGAACTTGACGGAGAGACAGAAAGAATTGCTGAGGGAATTCAATGAAATTGGTGGCAATGAAGCGACTGATGAACAAGATTCAAATTTTTTCCAGCGTTTTAAGAAAGCTTTTAAAGGAGAATAAATAGATGTTGCGGATTCCCGCAACATCTTCTACATAATAAAAGAAATATTGATACCTGAAATGTGGGTGGAAAAAGATGAAATGGACGGAAATTTGTATCCATACAACTCATGAAGCGGTCGAATCCGTTTCCTATGTGCTTCATGAAGCTGGTGTGAATGGACTGATCATTGAAGATCCGCTCGATTTGAAAAAAAACCAGCTCGGCCAATTTGGAGAAATTTATGAATTGGATCCGAATGATTATCCTGAAGAGGGAGTCCGTATCAAAGCTTACTTGCCAGTGAACAGTTATTTGAAAGACTCCATCGATGAAATCAAACAAGCAATCGACAATTTAGCGGAATTTCACGACTTAGGGAAAAATGAAATAACGCTAACGGAAGTCCATGAGGAAGATTGGGCAACGGCTTGGAAGCAATATTACAAACCAATCCATGTGACCGAAAAAATCACGATTAAACCGATTTGGGAAGAATATGAGCAGAAAAAAGACGATGAAATCATCATAGAAATGGATCCGGGGATGGCGTTCGGCACCGGTACTCATCCAACTACTGTATTAAGCATCCAAGCGATTGAAAAATATTTGAAACCGTCGGATGTCGTCATTGATGTAGGATCCGGTTCCGGTGTGTTGAGCGTTGCTGCAGCTAAGCTCGGAGCGGGAAAAGTCTATGCCTTTGACTTGGATGAAGTCGCTGTAAAAAGCAGCTGGACGAACGTCGATGTAAACAAACTGTCCGATAAGATAACGGTGAAACAAAATGATCTGCTCCAAGGAATCGACTTGACCGCAGATATAATCGTTTCCAACATCCTTGCTGAAATCATCGTGAAGTTCATCGATGATGCTTGGAAAAATCTAAAAAGGGATGGAATCTTTATCACTTCCGGAATCATCAAACAAAAAGAAGAAACAGTGCTCGAAGGATTAAAGAATCAAGGTTTTGAAATTGTTGAAACGGCGGTATTGGAAGACTGGGTTTCCATCATCGCCAAAAAACGTTGAATGGTTCCGCCCGGCAGGTGAAAAATATGCAACGATATTTTATACTTGAAGATGACAATTGGAAAGAAAAACAAGTGATGATAACTGGAGATGATGTTCATCACATCCGTCGCGTGATGCGGGCTAAATCCGGTGATGAGATCATTTGCGTCGACGGGGAAGGACAAGCCGCCTTGTGTGAAATCCATGATATATCAGATGATCATGTTACAGCATATATCCTCGAATGGCTCCAAGAAGATGCGGAACTTCCGGTGGATGTGACAATTGCACAAGGGTTGCCGAAAGGAGATAAGTTTGAATTTATCTTGCAAAAAGGTACAGAACTCGGAGCAACTGGTTTTATCCCTGTTCAAGCGGAACGTTCTGTCGCTGTTTGGGATAATAAAAAAATGCGAAAAAAAGTAAAACGCTTCAAGAAAATAGTCAAAGAAGCAAGTGAACAATGTCACCGGTCAAAAATCCCTTTCATCGAAGAGATTTTTGACTTGAATCGATTGTTGGAAGTAAGCGGACAGTATGACGCTTTACTGTTTGCTTATGAAGAAGAGGCAAAGAAAGAAACTTTCCAATCATTTGCTGAAGCATTGAAACAATTGCAAACAGGGGCAAAGTTGTTGATTTGCATCGGACCTGAAGGCGGGTTTTCCGAAGTCGAAGCGAATCGGTTGAAAGAGCACGGATTCCAACCGGTGCGTTTCGGCCCGAGGATTCTGCGCACGGAAACGGCGGCACTTTATGCGTTATCCAGCATTTCTTATCATTTTGAAGAATTGGGGTGGAATGAATGCCGACAGTAGCATTTCATACATTAGGTTGTAAAGTGAATCATTATGAAACGGAAGGCATCTGGCTGATGTTCAAGGATAAAGGGTACGAACGTGTGGATTTTGACCGGATTTCCGATGTATACGTCATCAACACGTGTACGGTGACGAATACAGGTGATAAAAAAAGCAGACAAGCAATTCGTCGGGCAATCCGGAAAAACCCGGAGGCTATCGTATGTGTCACAGGATGTTATGCGCAAACATCCCCTGGGGAAGTCATGGAAATCCCCGGAGTCGACATCGTCGTTGGAACACAAGACAGAAAAAACATTTTCAAGTATATTGAAGAACATAAAAAGACTAGACTGCCAGTGAACGGTGTCAGCAATATCATGAAAAACCGTGTCTTTGAAGAAATGGATGTACCGGAATTCACTGATCGCACCCGAGCTTCATTGAAAATTCAAGAAGGATGCAACAATTTCTGTACGTTTTGTATCATCCCTTGGTCCAGAGGTCTTTTACGATCCCGTGATCCGGAAAATGTCATTGAGCAAGCGCAAAAGCTTGTCGATGCCGGTTATAAAGAAATTGTCTTGACCGGTATCCATACTGCCGGCTACGGAGAAGATTTGAAAGATTATAATTTTGCCATGCTTCTCCGCGATTTGGAGGAAAAAGTAGATGGATTAAAACGCCTCCGCATTTCCTCTATTGAGGCAAGCCAAATAACCGATGACGTGATTGATATTTTGCGGAATTCAACTAAAATCGTCCGACATCTCCACATTCCGGTACAATCAGGTTCGGATACGGTGTTGCAAAGAATGCGCCGCAAGTACTCAACAGCCTTTTACAAGGAAAAAATCGAACAAATTAGGGAAATTTTCCCGGATCTTGCCATCACGTCAGACGTCATTGTCGGTTTTCCAGGTGAAACGGAAGAGGAATTCCAAGAAACCTATGATTTTGTAAAAGAGATCGGCTATAGTGAACTTCATGTGTTCCCATATTCTCGTCGAACCGGAACACCTGCAGCCCGAATGGACAACCAAGTGGATCCTGAAGTGAAGGAAGAGCGTGTCCAACGGCTTATTGCACTTTCCGATCAACTTGCTAAAGAATACGCCGGCCGGTTTGAAAATGAAGTGTTGGAAGTCATTCCGGAAGAACGGCTTGTCAATGAAAATGAACCGGACATGTTGGTGGGCTATACCGATAATTACTTGAAAGTCCATTTCCAAGGAACTCCAGATATGGTTGGAAAACTCGTCCGTGTCAAAATCACAAAAGCAGGTTATCCGTACAATGAAGGAAAGTTCGTCCGCATTATGGACGACGCTACTCACGCACTTGCTAAATGATGACCATCGAATAATGAAATCAAAAGAAAGGGATGTTATTGTTGACGAAACAATTGGCAAAATATATCGATCATACGCTCCTTAAACCGGAAGCGACGAAAGAAGATATCACAAAACTAGTCGAAGAAGCGAAAGAATACGGTTTTGCATCGGTTTGTGTCAATCCGTATTGGGTAGCTCATTGTTATGAACAGTTGAAAAATACTGATGTAAAAGTTTGTACAGTGATAGGTTTCCCTCTTGGAGCAACATCCACTGAAGCAAAAGTGTCGGAAACAAAAAGAGCGATTGAAGATGGAGCAACGGAAGTCGACATGGTAATCAATATTGGATTATTGAAGTCAAACGAAGACGAAGCAGTTCAAGCGGATATTGCGGCTGTCGTCGATGCTGCAAAAGGTCAAGCTTTGACGAAAGTGATCATTGAAACGTCTTTGTTGACCGATGATGAAAAAATAAGAGCGTGCAAACTTGCGGAGGCCGCAGGTGCGGATTTTGTGAAAACATCAACTGGTTTTTCAACTGGTGGTGCTACCGTTGAAGACGTTAAATTGATGCGAAAGTCGGTCCATGAAGAAATGGGTGTGAAAGCATCTGGTGGCATCCGTAATTTGGAAACGATGCGACAAATGATTGAAGCGGGAGCAACTCGGATTGGAGCCAGTGCCGGGGTTTCCATTATAAAAGGTGTTGAAAGTAAAGAAAACTATTAATTTTTCTATAAGTTGACCTGCAAGTTTTGCTATATTATACTTTAATAAGTATGTAGCCTAATTGGTTACGTGCTGATCATTTTTGTCTTTTTGCTTCGGAGGGAGGGAAACAAGCATGTCAAATGTTACTCGCGTTCGTAAAAACGAGTCTCTTGAGGATGCTCTTCGTCGCTTCAAACGTAATGTATCAAAAAGTGGTACGTTGCAAGAATATCGTAAACGTGAACACTATGAAAAACCTAGTGTAAGACGTAAGAAGAAGTCAGAAGCTGCCAGGAAACGTAGATATTAAAGGGCGAGTCCAGTTTGTCATTCATCACGGACTGAATGAATTCGGCCGATGAATAAGATATCTTCATGCAATGATCATGTCGCTTCAACAAAACATGTAATGGATGCGGACGAGAGCATGAAAAAATCGGACGAACGTCAATGAACTCAAATGTTGAATAGATTCCCTCCAAGAGTTTACTTCTGAGATTGTAAAAAATGTAAGGAAAATTTACAGTAAAATACATTATTCATTGATGGATTTTCACCGAAGTAATTTTTCCTGCAAGAATCGAAAAATCATCAAGCAAGTGAATTTATAGGCTGATGCCCTGGAACTTTCATACATGGGAATTGATATAAGGCAATGTTCAATTGGCTAAAGTCGAAAAGCTTACAAAATGGTCCTTTCCTTCCAACAGTGGATGGAAAGGACCATTTTAGTCTTTATACCCCATTTCATTAGAAGAGCATGTATGGTAGTATCTTAGTAGTGATTCACTTATTTACATAAAAAATCTGGAAATAATGAAACATCATGCAGTTGTGATTCGTACTAGAAATTGATGATGAAGGAGGTGTTCACATATGCCCAACAGAAAACGATTCCGATACATATGGATGTTAATTTTAATTTTTCTCATCGTTTCTCCCTTTTTAAAAGAAGGTGTGTATGGAGAAGGTGCTGGTAAAGTAGTATATGTCGTGCCGATTGAGCGGGAAGTGGAGCGAGGCCTCGAGGCGTTTTTAAAACGAACGACGACCGAGGCGATGGAAGCGAACGCCGATCATATCATTTTTGAAATCGACACCCCTGGTGGACGAGTCGATTCTGCCGGTCAAATCGCAAAAACGTTGCAAAGTCTGGAAGTTCCCACCACTTCTTTCATCATCAATCAAGCCCTATCAGCCGGTTCATACATTGCCTTGAACACCGATTATATTTATTTCCGACCGCAAGCGACGATGGGGGCAAGCGGTGTGATTACTTCTGATGGGAATGCAGCCGATGACAAAGCCCAGTCCGCTTGGATTGCGGCAATGGAAAGCGCTGCCGAATCGAAAGGGAGAGACCCATTGTATGCAGCAGCAATGGCTGATCCGACCATCGATTTACCGGAATATGGAGCGCCAAGAGGAGAATATTTGACGCTAAGTCCAAGTGAAGCGGTGGAAGTCGGTTATGCGGAAGGTATTGTCAATCATCGGACAGAATTGTTGGCTGAACTCGGCTTGAAAAATGCTACCGTCGTTGAGGTGGAACCGACTTTTGCGGAAGAAGTCGCCAGATTTTTAACCCATCCGGTCGTCATACCGATTTTATTGTCCATAGCCAGTTTAGGACTTGTCCTTGAACTGTATTCACCAGGTTTCGGTGTACCCGGTATTATGGGACTCATTTCTTTGATTCTTTTCTTTTATGGACATTTCGTTGCCGGGCTTGCAGGAATGGAAGCGCTCATCCTGTTGATTGCCGGTGTCATTTTAGTCATCCTTGAATTTTTTGTCCCTGGCGGAATCTTAGGATTGTTGGGAGTCGCCAGTGTCATCGGTTCATTATTTCTATCCGGTTACGATTTGAGCCATATGGCTTTAAGCGTCAGCATTGCGTTCATCGTCGCCGTCATATTTGCTGTATTCCTTTATCGGCGAATCGGTATGGACAAAGGGATTTTCCGCCATATTATACTTAAAGATCAGACTTCTTCTGAATTAGGCTATGTGTCTAATGAGAATCGATTGGAACTGATCGGGTTGGAAGGTGAAGCACTTACTCCTTTGCGCCCCGCCGGAACAGGTTTGTTTGATGATGAAATAATCGATATCGTTTCGGAGGGCAGTTTCATTGATAAAGGGAAAAAAATAAAAATCACAAAGGTTGAAGGAATGCGGGTTGTCGTTAGAGAAGTTACAGATTAAAAATAGAGGAGGAAGATTCATGGATATTCAAATTTTACCGATTATCATCATTGCGGTCATCATCATCGCAATCGCCATCCTATTCACTTTCATTCCGGTGGCGCTCTGGATCAGCGCATTGGCGGCTGGAGTCAAGGTGAGCATTTTCACCTTGGTTGGGATGCGTTTACGTCGAGTCGTACCAAGTCGTGTCATCAATCCACTCATTAAAGCTCATAAAGCTGGGCTGAACGTATCGATCAATCAGCTGGAGAGCCACTATCTTGCAGGGGGTAATGTGGATCGGGTCGTGAATGCGTTGATTGCGGCGCATCGGGCAAACATTGAATTGCCTTTTGAAAGAGGAGCTGCAATCGATTTAGCCGGCCGGGATGTTCTTGAAGCGGTTCAAATGAGCGTTAACCCAAAGGTCATTGAAACTCCATTCATCGCAGGGATTGCGATGAACGGAATTGAAGTGAAAGCTTTAGCGAGAATCACCGTTCGAGCAAACATCGATCGTCTCGTCGGGGGTGCCGGTGAAGAAACGGTCATCGCCCGTGTCGGGGAAGGGGTCATCAGTACAATAGGTAGCTCGGACACCCATGAACAAGTATTGGAAAATCCTGATTCGATTTCCCATACTGTACTTGCAAAGGGACTTGATGCTGGAACGGCATTTGAAATTCTTTCCATTGATATCGCAGACGTGGACATTGGTAAAAACATCGGTGCGAAACTGCAAATTGACCAAGCGGAAGCGGATAAGAACATTGCCCAAGCGAAAGCCGAAGAACGACGTGCGATGGCGGTCGCTTTGGAACAAGAGATGGTCGCCCGTACTCAAGAAATGCGCGCCAAAGTTGTCGAAGCGGAAGCGGATGTACCGCGTGCATTGGCTGAAGCGCTTCGTTCAGGTAACATGGGAGTCATGGACTATATGAACTACCGGAACATCCGGGCAGATACCGAAATGCGGGATACAATCGGCAAACTGACCGAAGATAGTGATGATAACGATCAATAAGCGCATGGCGTTTCCCGTAAAGGAGGGAAGTAATGGGTGGATTATTTGAGCTCATTTTTGAAAACTTCTTCTTATTCCTTATCATTGTTTCCGCGATAATCGGATTTCTTTCCGGTGATAAGGAAAAGCAACAGAAGAAAGAGTGGCGTCCTGCACAACCATCACCGCAACGGGGAAATCCGCCTGCTACGAGGTCAAGAACTGCGCGAACATCACGGCAACAAACGGCCCGCAGTGGTGAAGGTTTCCAACGGACTGTCCGTCCTGGTGAAGGAATGCAGGAGGTGTACACGTCACAACTAGACCCTAAAGAACGTGATGTTGAAGATTCAACTTTCATCGAATCGGAACAACAAGCACAGTTGGAAAGGCTCCAAGAAAGGCTCGGTGCTGTTCCTGATGCAGATGTTGCTCCTGAAATGTATCGAAATTTAATCGCCGAGCAGGATTTGACATTCGGTGAAGTGCTGAAGAAAATCGACCATTTTTCCGATGAGCAACGGGTATTGCGGAATGATTTGAAGAGGAGTCTGAAAAACAAAGGGTTGATCAATGGCATCATTATGGCTGAAGTCCTTGGGAAACCTCGGGCATTGAAACCGTATGAAAGTGTCGTTGTGGAACGCTATAAAAGATAATTGCGCTGGGACAAAACACTTTTGATTGATGAAAAATCCGAACAAATAAATTGAGTGCTAATCACTCGCTCCGGAAATATCGCTTTCCGCGGGCGGCTGGTGAGCCTCCGACGCACAGGTCGTCAGCATGGGGCGTTTGTCACAGGACGTGACCGTTTTTAGCCGACCTCAGACGCTGGGCGTCTTGGGAGCTCACCTAGGCCTTTTTTTCCGCTGGAGTCTGCGTATATTTCCGGAGCTCTTTTTTCGAATATTCGGATTTTTATGTTTTAAGGGTGTTAGGTTCAGCGTTTTTTTTATTGTCCACATTTTCATTTTAGTCGTATAAGAAGCGTTTATTTAATGGCTCATATCGTAAATATTTTACGTACTTCTACATTTGTTCATTGTTCTTAATCGTTTTATCTATTCATACATATATGAAAGAGGGGGATGTGGCTGTGAAAAAATGGCATCTGCGTATACGCAACTGGATGGTCGATTATCTTGCGCTACCTTCTGATGTTCTGCTCGAATTGCCCCGGCTTACGATGATTGGTAATTTCCATTTATATATCGAAAACCATAAAGGGTTGGAAACGTACTCGGAAACGGAATTGAAGTTGAAAACAACGAATGGTTATGTGCAAATCCTCGGACGTTCTTTCGTTTTGAAACAAATGTTTTCCGATGAAATTTTGCTTGAAGGTGAAATCGAAAAAATCAACTATATTTCAGCTGATTAAAGGAGGACTTATGAGAATCGAAAAAGGATCCTTCATGACCGGATATGTGGAAATTGTAGTGATTGGAGAATACCCCGAGCGATTTTTACAAAAGTGCACGACAAACGGAATTGTGCTTTGGGACATCAAAAAGGTAAAGGATCATGAATGTACGGCGATGGCACAATTGAAAGATGTGAAGAAAATAAAAAATTTACGTCATCGTACCCATTACAAGATCCGTTTCAAAAGCAGATACGGCATCCCCTTCATGAATAAAAGACTTACCAAGAAAAAACCGCTCATTTTCGGTTTGTTCCTCAGTGTTCTCTTGTTCGTTGTACTTTCCAATATGATTTGGCAAGTGACGGTAGAAGGAGTGCCGGAAGAGCTGGAAAATCAAATCCGTGAGCAATTGACGAGCTATGGAATTTTTCCGGGCGCTTTTACATTCACGATGGAATCGCCGAATCAAATCCAGCAATCCTTGTTGGAAGATATTCCGGAACTGTTATGGATTGGTGTGGACAAAAAAGGGACAAGCATGCATTTGGAAGGTGTGGAAAAACTCATCATCAAGGAAGAGGAACCGAAAAGTCCAAGTCACTTGATTGCAGGAAAAAATGGCGTCATTAAAAACATGTATGTAAAAACAGGACTTCCCCAAGTGAACGTCAACGATTTTGTTGAAAAGGGGACGGTGCTCGTGTCTGGAGCGATTGAAAAGCCGCATAATGAAGATGAGGATGATGCTGAATTCGAATACGTTGCAGCTGAAGGGGAAGTGATTGCTGTCACTTGGTATCGGGTGGATGTTGTCGTCTCTTTGGAAGCGGAACATATCGAATTGACTGGAAATATGGAAGAGAACTATCGCTTGAGGATTGGCTCCTTATCAATTCCACTTTGGCCGTGGAAAAGTGAAGGTTTTGCGAATGAAATGTCCGAAGTGGAAGAAAATCAGTTGAAAATATTCGGTTGGGAACTGCCGATTTATTTTATCAAGGAAAATAAGATGGAAAGCATCCTGGAATTTAGTGATAGAAGTCGGGAAGAAGCGGTTGAAGTAGGCATCAACCAAGCTAAAAGCGACTTGTTACGAACTCTCGGTCCGGAAGCGGAAATTATTACCGAAAAAGTTTTGCAACAAACTTTGGAGCGTGGTAAAGTTATACTAAGCTTATACTTTACAGTGGAAGAAAATATCGCTGTAGAACAACCGTTGAATTAAGGAGACTAAGTATGACGGAAAATTTGACAGAAATAGATTTACATTTGCAAGACCCAACAGAGGCATTGGCTTTATTTGGAAACCATGACAAATATTTAAAACAATTGGAGACTTTATTAGATGTGAGAATTGTTTCACGAGGGGAAAAAGTTCAAGTTTCCGGAGAAAAAGAAGCAATCGAAATATTGGAACAAGTGCTGTTTACGCTTCTATCCCTCATCCATAAAGGTCTCGCTTTTACGGAACGGGATATTGCTTACGCTGTAGAAATGGCCAGAAAAGGAATCATCAATCAATTTGAAGCGATGTTCGAAGACGAGATAACAAAAAATGCAAAAGGAAAATCCATCCGTGTCAAAACATTAGGCCAAAAAACGTATGTCGACCGGATTAAAAGGACGGATATCGTATTCGGTTTTGGACCGGCGGGAACAGGGAAAACATATTTGGCAGTTGTCATGGCGGTGGATGCGTTAAAGAAAGGCCTCGTGAAAAAAATCATCCTGACAAGGCCAGCTGTTGAAGCTGGGGAAAGTTTAGGCTTTTTGCCGGGCGATCTGAAAGAAAAAGTCGACCCGTATTTACGGCCGTTATACGATGCTTTGCACGATGTTTTAGGTGCTGAGCATACCGCCCGTTTGATCGAAAGGGAAGTCATTGAAATCGCACCGCTTGCTTACATGCGGGGAAGAACGTTGGATGATGCATTCGTTATTCTTGATGAAGCACAAAACACGACGCCTGCACAGATGAAAATGTTTTTGACCCGTCTAGGATTCGGGTCGAAAATGGTGATTACAGGAGATGTCACGCAGATCGATTTACCGAAAGGCGTCGCATCCGGTCTGCGCTTAGCTGAAAAACTGTTGAAAAATATCAATGGGATTTCGTTCGTTTATTTGGATGAATCAGACGTTGTGCGTCATCCGCTCGTCCAAAAAATCATCCGTGCCTATGAAAAAGACGAAACGATTCGATAAGACCTGCAAAGTAGGTCTTATTTGTGTTTCAAATTTGAACGGGTCACGGTTTTGCATTAAAGGGGTGGAATTATGAAAAAGAAGTTCGTTGAAAAAATCGACAAATGGTTAAGTCATCGTACGAGTTTGTTTCTCATTGTTGTTGCGGTACTCGTCCAAAGTATTTTCTTCTTTTTCATCACCTTGAATAATGTTTACATGGAAACGTATGATTTACAACGTTTCACAACAGCCAACACTACGATCCGTTCACCGATCACGATTGAAAACGAAGCGGAGACCGAACGAAAAATACGAGAGGCTGTTGAACAAGTCGGGGATCGTTATTCCATCTCTGAACAAGTCATCAATGAACGAATCGGGTACAGCGAAGAGATTTTTGATGCGGTACTCGCACTGATTAAGGAAACGGAAAAAGAAACCGACGAAGAAAATGAAGAAACAAATGAAAATGAAGAAACTATTGAGGAAATCGAAGAAGATTCCAGAGATGAACTTTCCACAGATGAGAAGGTGGAGCGCTTACGCCAAGTTCTTTCAGAAGAAATCGTGTTGGAAGTCGATTCCGAAGTGATTCGTACATTGGTGACACAATCCCCTGACGAAGTGAAAAAAGCGAAAGAATTGTTCATAGAAGCTGTGACCGAGGTTATGGAAGATGGTGTCAGAACGAACAACTTGCAAACCGCAAGAGCAAGTGTCCAAGATGAAATTAAATATTCGACGCTGGACCCGCTTCTTAAAGATGCTCTTATGGACCTATCCAGATTCATTGTGACGGAAAACTCGTTTTTTGATTTGGAAGCTACTAATGAAGCACGGAAAACCGCAGCGAGTAATGTCGATCCCGTGATGATCAATGCTGGAGAAATCATTGTCAGTGAAGGGCAAATCATTACGAATGAAATTTATGAGCAATTGCGATTAGTCGGTTTATTGGACGGCCAACGCAATTTTTTCCCGGTGATCGGCCTCATTTTGTTGCTTTTGATTTTAGGTGGAATTTCGATTGTTGAAATCAATCGATTGGCGAAATATAAACCATTGGACAAGCGTCTGCTTGCAGCGATCTTAACGGTGAGTTTCATCGTTGTTTCGTTGATGAAAGTTTTAAGTATCTATTCAACGGAAAACACTCAGCTGTTTTATATCGTACCGGTCAGTATGGGAGTTCTGTTGTTGAAAATTTTCATCAGTGAACGGTTGGCAATCACGATGGCGGGAATGTATGCGATTCTAGGAACTGTCATTTTCAATGGAATGATCCCCGGAGCGCTGAATATCGAGGCAGGAATCTATTTCTTCTTCTCACAATTGGCGGGAATCCTGTTTTTCCCGAAAATGAAAGAACGGACCGCCATTTTAAAAGCGTCTGCGGGTATTGCGGCTGTTAATGTCTTGACTGTGATATTATTTTTATTCTTGTCCTTTGAGAAATATACATGGTTTGATTTTTTCTTATACACCACGTTTGGCGTCGTTTCTGCCTTTTTAGCGGCCGTATTGACGATTGGATTGTTGCCGCTGTTTGAAACCGGACTCGGCATCCTTTCCGATATGAAACTTTTACAATTAGCCAGTCCGAATCAGCCGTTATTGAAAAAATTATTGGTGGAGTCACCGGGTACGTATCATCATTCCGTCATGGTCGCAAATATAAGTGAAACGGCTTGTGAAGCAATCGGTGCCAACGGATTGTTGGCAAGGGTGGGGGCCTACTACCATGATATCGGCAAGACGGTCCGACCGCACTTCTTTATTGAAAATCAATTATCGGAACATAACCCGCATGACAGTATGGACCCAAGGGAAAGTGCCAAAATAATCATCAGCCATCCTTATGATGGAGCTGAGATGTTGAAACGAAATAAAATGCCTAAAGAAATCGTCGATATCGCCAAATCCCATCATGGCACATCCTTGTTGAAGTTCTTTTATCATAAAGAGAAGGAAAGAAATCCGGATGCCTTGGAAGCTGATTTCCGTTATCCTGGTCCGAAACCTAACACAAAAGAAGAAGCCATCATCAGTATTTGTGATTCCGTTGAAGCGGCCGTCCGATCATTGAAAAATCCGACAGAGGAGAAAATTGAAGAAATCGTCGCATCCATTGTGAAAGATCGGATTTCCGATGGACAATTGGATGAAAGTCCATTGACCTTATCGGAGTTGAAAATCATTGAACGGACGATTTGCGACTCGTTAAAAGGATTTTTCCACTCCCGTATCCAGTATCCGACAAAGGAGGCAAACTGAGTGAATGTTGATTTTTATGATGAAACAAATTCTGTTCCCACTTCCCAAATCGATCGTTTGAAGCAGCTGCTCGAGTTTGCAGGAAAACACGAACAAGTTGCCGATGATGTGGAAATGTCCGTAAATTTTGTCACGGATGAAGAAATTCGCCGATTGAATTTGGAATATCGGGAAATGGACGAACCGACCGACGTGCTTTCGTTCGCTATGCAGGAACAAACAGAAGGAGAAATGGAGATCATCGAAGAACATATTCCTACATTACTTGGCGACATCGTCATTTCCATTGATAGAGCAAAAGAACAAGCGCAAGAATATGGCCACTCATTGGAAAGGGAAATTGCCTTTTTGACGATCCATGGTTTTTTACATCTACTTGGTTATGACCATCAAACAGAAGAGGATGAGAAGGAAATGTTTTTTAAACAAGAAAAAATATTAAGTGAGTTTGGCATTGAAAGATAAAATCGGTTTTCGGCATGCCATCAATGGAATCATTGCCGTATGGAAGTCAGAATGGAATTTCCGTTTCCACGTCACTGCGATGCTTGTTGTCATTGTGGCCGGATTGTTTTTCAAATTGAATGTCATGGAATGGATGTTCGTCACCATTGTCATCGCAATGGTGCTTCTCACAGAGATTGTGAATACAGCTATTGAAAAAATAATTGATTATGTGAATCCTGAATACCATCCGGCGGCAAAATTCATCAAAGATGCCGCTGCAGGAGCGGTTCTCGTCAGTGTGATTTGCGCTTGTATTGTCGGGATCGTCGTGTTTTTTCCAAAACTCGGATCTTTTCTTTTCTAGTCGAGATGGTTCTCGCGATAGGTGTGAAACATAGCGCGGTTTATTGTATGATAAGACTGAAAAAGAAATAAGAATGTCATCGTGGAGGAAAACATATGGAATCAAAATATAAATCAGGTTTCATTGCCATTATCGGCCGGCCGAATGTAGGAAAATCAACATTCCTCAATCATGTCGTCGGTCAAAAAATTGCGATCATGAGCGATAAGCCGCAAACGACAAGAAATAAAATTCAAGGTGTCGTCACAACTGACGAATACCAAATGGTTTTCATCGACACACCAGGCATCCATAAACCGAAACACCGGCTTGGTGATTTCATGGTGAAAATTGCTGAAGACACTTTGAATGAAGTGGATGCAATTATGTTCATGATCGATGCTGAAAAAGGATACGGCCGTGGGGATCAATTCATCATCGATCGTCTAGCTTCCGTTAAAACACCGGTCTTTTTGATCATCAATAAAATCGACTTGGTCAAACCGGAAGATTTATTGCTTTTAATCGACGAATATCGAAAAAAAGCTGATTTTCAAGAAATCATCCCGATTTCCGCTTTGCAAGGAAATAATATCAACCGTCTGCTTGAAGTATTGGTCGAGTATTTGCCGGAAGGGCCGCAATATTATCCTCCCGACCATGTGACGGATCATCCGGAGCGGTTCATCATAACCGAATTCATCCGGGAAAAAGCTTTGTACTGGACGCGTGATGAAGTCCCCCACTCCATCGCCGTAGCCCTCGATAGTATGGAAAAGAGGAAAGATGGGACGGTTTATATTCAAGCGACGATTATTACAGAAAGAAACAGCCAGAAAGGGATCATTATTGGTAAACAAGGAAAGATGTTGAAAAAAATAGGACAAGAAGCGAGAATAGATATTGAACGTCTTCTCGGATCGAAAGTCTATTTGGAATTATGGGTTAAAGTGAAAAAGGATTGGAGAAATCGACCGAGTGATTTATTCGAACTCGGTTTTCGTAAAGACGAATATTAAGTAGATGGTAAATTTTAATACTTATTATTTTCCCTTTCATGGTCAATCTAAAAACAGTAACATTTCAACCAAACAAGGAAAGGCGGGGTTTCTTGTGTTGGATTTTACATGGAAAGTGTTTACGCAAACAGGAAACATTGAAACCTATCTGCTATTGAAGGAATTGGAAAATGCAGGCCAACTGGATGAACGAACGGAAGAAAACAATCAGTTGGAACAATCAGATGGAGAAATCTCCTATGAAAATTGACCATGGACGATTACAGAAAGAGCTGAATTGTTTTGCTGGAAAAAATTGAAGGAATTGTACTGAAGACACACAATTACGGTGAAACAAATAAAATCGTAACGATATTCAGTCGGAAAATTGGAAAATTCAATGCGTTTGCCAGGGGTGCGAATAAACCGAGAAGCAGAATGGCTGCCGTGACACAGCCTTTCATTCTCGGACAATTTTTCGTCTATATCAATCCGGGGTTAAGTACAATCCGACAAGGGGATATCATCGATTCCTTCAGAAGTATCCGGGAAGATATTGAACGGACCGCGTATGCAGCATATATTGCGGAGTTGACCGACAAATTATTCGATGACAAGGCCCCGGATCCTTATCTTTTTGATCAATTCGTACACACGATGAGACGCTTAGGAACGGATGATGAGTTACAAGTTCCTGTCTTGATGTATGAAATGAAAGCTTTCAAAAAGGGTGGATTCCAACCGAATGTATCTTATTGCGTCCATTGCCGAAATACAGAAGGAACCTTCAGTTTTTCGATAGCTGATGGCGGTCTTCTTTGCACGAACTGCAGGATGCGGGATGAGACGGCACTTCCACTTACCCCCGTTCAGGTGAAATTGTTGCAAATCTTTCAAACCGTAAGAATCGAACAAGTGAGGAACATTTCGGTGAAACCCGATAACAAAGCGTTTTTTAGGCAACTGTTCGATGCTTATTATGATCGGTATGGCGGCTATTACTTAAAATCGCGTAAATTCCTCAACCAATTGGATAAATTCAAAGATTTTGATTGACATATTTCTTCTTCTGGCTTATTATTTTACATACTAGAAGTGCATACGTGTTTGCGTTGACGGAAAGAGTACTTATCAACCTGCTTTTCAAAGCGAGTCCAGGACGGTGGAAGCTGGACAAAAGCGTGATAAGGAAAGGCATTCCTGAGCATTTCAATAAAGGGACTCGATATCATCGAGTAAATAGGGTGGAACCGCGGTCATCAACCGTCCCTATGTTTGTTACCACAAGCATAGAGACGGTTTTTCATTTGTGTGTAATAGGTACATCAAATCATTGGAGGTACGGAAAATGAATATCCAAGAAATGATTCTGACGCTGCAAAAGTACTGGGCTGAACATAATTGCGTCCTTGTCCAGGCATATGATGTGGAAAAAGGGGCCGGTACGATGTCCCCGATGACGTTGCTCCGCAGCCTTGGGCCGGAACCGTGGAATGTCGCTTATGTGGAACCTTCACGGCGACCGGCAGACGGAAGATATGGTGAAAACCCGAACCGGTTGTATCAGCATCACCAATTTCAGGTGATCATGAAACCATCGCCAGACAACATCCAAGAATTGTATTTGAAATCGTTGGAAAATCTCGGTATCAACCCATTGCATCACGATATCCGCTTTGTGGAGGATAATTGGGAAAATCCGACCCTCGGAGCAGCAGGGCTCGGTTGGGAAGTATGGTTGGATGGCATGGAAGTGACCCAATTCACCTACTTCCAACAAGTCGGCGGCCTGGAAGCGGATCCGATATCGGTTGAATTGACGTATGGGGTGGAACGGCTGGCCTCGTATATTCAAGATAAAGATAATGTCTTTGATTTGGAATGGACGGAAGGTGTCACATATCGGGACATCTTTTATCAACCGGAGTATGAACATTCGACATACACGTTCGAGGAATCGGATACGGAGATGCTTTTCCAATTGTTTTCCATGTATGAAAATGAAGCACGTCGTACGATGGAAAAAGGTCTCGTTTTTCCGGCTTATGATTATGTGTTGAAATGCTCCCATACGTTCAATTTGCTGGATGCGAGAGGTGTCATTTCAGTGACGGAAAGGACCGGTTACATTACTCGGGTGAGGAATCTTGCGCGAAGCATTGCAAAAACGTACGTGAAAGAGAGAGAAAAGCTTGGCTTTCCAATGCTGAAAAAAGGAGAGGAAACAAATGGCTGAAAATGTATTGTTCGAAATCGGCTTGGAAGAATTGCCGGCACGTTTTGTCGATGACGCGGAAAGACAACTGAAGGAAAAAACGGTTGCTTGGTTGAAAGAGGAAAGATTAGCTTTTGACGCTGTCACTTCATTTTCCACCCCGCGAAGGTTGGCTGTGATTGTTGAAAATATTTCCCCCGAGCAAGAAACGTTGGAAGAAGAAGTCCGCGGTCCGGCATTAAACATCGCCAAAGATGAAAATGGGGAATGGACGAAGGCAGCGATCGGGTTTGCGAAAGGGCAAGGCAAAACGGTGGACGATCTTATCGAAAAAGAAGTGAAAGGAAAAACATACGTGTTTGTTTTGAAACGAATTGAAGGTAAAGCAACTGAAAACATTTTACCGGATTTTGCCAACATCATTACGAGTCTCACTTTCAGCAGCAATATGCGATGGGGGACGCATGCTGTTCGGTTTGCCCGTCCAATCCGTTGGCTAGTCGGACTATATGGCAAAACTGTTATACCTTTTGAAGTCGCTGGAGTTAAATCGGGAAATGTCACCTATGGTCATCGCTATCTCGGAAAGCCGTTTGAACTGGAAGAGGCGACCGATTATGAAGAAAAGCTAAAAGAAAATTATGTCATTGCAGATTCGCAAAAACGAAAACAATGGATTCTGAACGGAATCAAGGAATTGGAAAATAAACACGGTTTTCGTGTCATTGTTGATGATGACTTGCTTGCGGAAGTAAACAATCTAGTCGAATACCCGACCGTATTTTCCGGATCTTTTGCGGAAGAATTTTTGAATTTGCCACAACAAGTATTGAAGGTTTCGATGAAAGAACACCAGCGGTACTTTCCGGTCACATCAAATGACGGGGACTTGCTTCCGCACTTCATCAGTGTAAGAAATGGCGATACGACGGCATTGGAGACAGTGATTAAAGGGAATGAAAAAGTGCTCCGTGCCCGTTTGAGCGACGCAGAGTTTTTCTATGAAGAAGATGGGAAACATACGATCGATCATTATTTGGAAAAATTGGATCGGGTCGTATTCCAAGAAAAATTGGGCTCACTAGCTGAAAAAGTGGCAAGAGTGAGTCGCTTGACGCAACAGATTTCCGAAAAACTGGAGTTGTCTTCAGAAGCAGCAGAAGATGCCACACGTGCCGCTGAGATCGGAAAATTTGATTTGATGACGAATATGGTCGACGAATTTCCGGAATTGCAAGGGGTCATGGGAGAAATCTATGCTCAAAACCTCGACGAAAAACCTGAAGTTGCCCGTGCGATCCGTGAACAATACATGCCGACCCATGCAAATGGCAAATTACCTGAAACGGATATTGGAGCAGTGCTCAGTGTCGCTGAAAAGCTTGATACGATTGCAGGAATTATCGCAGTTGGGTTGATGCCGACCGGATCCCAAGACCCATATGCCCTACGGAGACAAGCAATCGGAGTTTTACGCATATTACTGGAGAAAAATTGGAAAGTGACGTTGGAAGAGCTGTTGAATTTGGCTTATGAACTATATGACGGACTGGAACTTGAAAAAGCCGAAGATTACCGTGAAAATATCCATGATTTCTTCAAGCAGAGAGCTGCTTTTCTGTTGAAAGAAATGGGAATCGAACAAGACATTTTTGAAGCCGTCATGGGGAATCATATTGGCAATTTCGCTTATTCGGTGGAAAAAGCCAAATTGTTGTCGAAAAAACGACATGATGAAACATTCAAAGAAAAAGAAGAAGCGCTCGTCCGTGTATTGAATTTGTCAAGCCAAGCAAAGGATGGCGAAATCAATCCAGAATTGTTCGAAACGGATTCGGAAAAAGAATTGTATGAGAAATATAAGATTGCCCGTAAAATGTTCGATAATTTCAATGAAAACCTTGATGCAGAAAATGCGTTTGAACAATTGGAGTCACTTGCACAACCGATCCATAATTTCTTTGACAACAATATGGTAATGGCGGATAATGTGGAAATAAGAACGAATCGTTTGGCACTCGTTTCGGCATTATCCAAGATGATCAAAACATTTGCGGATTTGACTGTCATCGAGTGGAAACAAAGCTTTTAACAAGAAATCAAACCGGGCTGAATAGCTGAACCCGGTTTGATTTCTTGCTTTTCCGCCGTGAGTTGTGAAACGCCAAACAGTATAACACAATTACTTTTATCCACCTATTGAAGTATAATAAACAGTAATTAGTATGTCACTTTTTGAAGAGGTGGTGGGATGATGGATTTGTCGGAACGGCAAGAAAAAATCATCGAAATCGTAAAACAGAATGGCCCGATCACCGGGGAAAATATTGCGAAAAAACTAGGGTTGACACGGGCGACGTTGCGGCCTGATTTGGCGATATTGACGATGGCCGGCATATTGGAAGCAAGACCACGGGTCGGATATTTTTATACAGGTAAGACAAGCTCCGAACTACTTACGGAAAATATAAAGAAGATAAAAGTAAAGGACTACCAACAAGTTCCTGTAGCTGTAAGGGAGGATGCATCTGTATATGATGCCATCACGACGATGTTTTTGGAAGATGTTGGTACACTTTTCGTCGTTGATGAAAACTCTTGTCTGACTGGCGTGCTTTCACGGAAAGATTTGTTACGTGCCAGTCTTGGACAGCAACATTTGAACAAAATACCGGTACATATCATTATGACCCGGATGCCGAATATAACGGTATGCCATAAAAACGATTCTTTGATCGATGCAGCGAAAAAATTGATCAATCGACAAATCGATGGGTTGCCGGTAGTGAAAGAAACGGACAAAGGGCTGGAAGTGATTGGCAGGATCACAAAAACTTCGATGACGAAAGCCCTTGTCGAATTGACAATGGATAAACGATTTGATTGATAGAGGAGGAGGAAGATGAAAATAGAGCCAATCGTATATGTATTATCCGATTCAGTCGGGGAAACAGCTGAACTTGTCGTCAAGGCCGGACTGAGCCAATTCGTAAATGGCGATTTCACTATTCATCGGGTGCCATATGTTGATGATCGAGAAACGGTTGAAGAATACTTGCAAATAGCCAAAGATAACAATGCGATGATTGCTTTCACTATAGTCGATCCGGAATTGCGCAGTTACCTCAATGAAGAAGCCCGAAACATCGGCATACAAGTGATTGACATCATGGGGCCGACCATCAAAGCGATGGAAAAATATTTCGGACGTGAACCGCGGCTCGAACCAGGGCTTGTACATAAACTCGATGAAGATTATTTCAGACGGGTCGAAGCGGTGGAATTTGCGGTGAAATATGATGACGGAAGGGATCCCCGAGGAATTGCCCGTGCGGATATCGTTTTGATCGGAGTATCCAGGACTTCGAAGACACCACTTTCGCAATATCTCGCCAATAAACAAATCAAAGTCGCTAATGTACCGATCGTTCCTGAAGTGGAACCACCGGAAGAATTATTTGAAATCGCCAAAGATAAATGTATCGGACTCCGAATCAGTCCGGAAAAGTTGAATGAAATCAGGAAAGAAAGATTGAAAGCTCTTGGTTTAGGGGATCACGCGACTTATGCTACAATAAAACGGATAAAACAAGAGCTCGATTATTTTGATGAAGTCGTCGGAAAAATCGGCTGTGAAGTGATCGATGTTTCCAATAAAGCAGTGGAAGAAACGGCCAACATCATCTTACAAATGCTCAAAAAGAAAGCGGAAAAGGATAATTCTTGAGCTGATAAGCAAAACATTCTACTATTATATGATGTAGAATGTTTTCTTATTTGGAGGCAAATTAATGGAAATATTTACGGTTATGTATTATAATTCAATTTTGTGTAAACATATTAATATTATCACTTGAATAGAAATATATATTCTGAAAAATAAAACATTCAACAAAAAGAAGGAATGGGGCAAGGTGTTATCGAATTAACATATGGATACAAAATTAAATTACCATAAAATTATTGTTTATAGGGTAAACTTCATGAGAGTGAGCATATACAGAAATTCGAGGCCTTTCGCACTAAGTCTGTATAATCAATCGTTCACTGTTTTTTTACGATTTTATTAAGAAAATTGTCATATGTTGGAGGACTTTCCCGTTTTACATCGAATAAAATAGAATATGGTGATCAGATTGAGTCGAATACCGGAAAGTGTCGTAGAAGAAGTGAGAAAAGCCAACGATATCGTTGATGTTGTCGGAGAATATGTGCAACTTAAAAAACAAGGCAGAAATTTCTTCGGCCTCTGTCCGTTCCATGATGAAAAAACACCTTCTTTTTCAGTCACGCAAGAAAAACAAATTTTTCACTGTTTCGGTTGTGGAAAAGGCGGAAATGTCGTGACATTTTTAATGGAAATAGAGAGCTTCACATTCCATGAATCGTTGGAGTTCCTGGCCAATCGTGCTGGCATCAAACTCCCTTCTTTCGGAATAGAAAAAAAAACCTCCTATTCCGAAGAAAACCAGCGAATTCTTGAAGCTTTTGAATGGCTCACAAAACTATATCACCATTTACTTCGCTACACGAAAGACGGAAGGGAAGGCTACAATTACCTGAAAGAACGAGCGATAAACGATGCTTCAATTGATGCCTTTCAACTGGGATACGCCCCTGACGTTAAAGATTTCATTGTAGAATTTCTCGAAAAAAAAGGTTTCAATAGGCAATTGATGATAAAAGCAGGTTTTGTTTCGGAAAGGGATGATGGCACTGTTGCCGACAGATTCCAAGGTCGGATCATTTTCCCAATCCGCAACCATTTAGGGAAGACCGTGGCCTTTGGTGGCAGGAGTATCCAGGATAGAGGCCCAAAATATTTAAACAGCCCAGAAACCGAATTGTTCCAAAAAGGGAAACTGCTTTACAATTTCGATCTTGCGAAAAGGCATATTCGTAAGGAAAATGAAGTGGTGTTATTTGAAGGCAATTTGGATGCCATCGCTGCTTACCAGGCAGGCATTAAAAATGTGGTCGCCACATTAGGGACATCGTTGACCGAGTATCAAGCGAAATTGCTGAAGCGTTATGTGGATCAAGTTATCATATGTTATGATGGCGATTCTGCTGGCCAAGATGCTTCTTTTCGTGCAGCATCACTTTTACGCAAGGTCGGTTGCCAAGTGAAAATAGCCTATTTGAAAGATGGACAAGACCCGGACGATTTTATCCGGGAACATGGGGGAGATGCTTTTCGGAAACGGGTGTTACAGGCAAGCGACACATACATGGCCTTTTTAATGAGGTATTATAAAAAAGATTTTAATTTAAGTATCGAGAGTGAAAAACTTGAGTACATCCAAAAGATGTTGCGAGAATTATCAACGATTGAAAGCTCATTGGAAAGGGAATATTATTTGCAAGAACTGAGTGAAGAGTTTTCCATGCCCCTGGAAACTTTACAGGATGAATTGACTTCCGTACGCCGCAGATTCGCAAATCGGCGGGATAACTCGCAAGATAACAGATATACTAATAACACATTCGTTTTTCGTGGGAATCGGAAAATTTTACCGGCATATCATAATGCTGAACGAAAAATCATTTTCCATATGTTGCAAAATGATTGGGTTGCAGAAAGAATCCGAGATGAACTTGGTGCTGATTTCAAAATTGATGAGCATAAAGTCATCGTCACGCACCTTTATGCGTTTTATGAAGAAGGAAACGAGCCGGATGTGAGTAAATTCATCGAACGTATGGAGGACGAAACCTTGAAGCGGCTTGTTTCTGAAATTGTGATGGAATCCGGACAGGAAGAGCTAAGTGAAGCGGCGCTTCATGACTATATAAATACCATCAAAGCAGAATCAAGCGCCAAAAACACATTAAAATCATTGAAACGACAATTGCGAATGTACGAAAAGCAAAACGATCCGATAGCAGCAGCAAAAATTGCTGATGAAATATTACAAATACAAAAAAAGCTGAAACAGTAACGTAAGTTTATTTTGTTGGAAGGAGGGGGACTCATGTCAGAAAAAAAGCCGACTCAAACGAAAGACTCTGAAATGACTTTGGAGATGGCTAAAGAGAGTTTGGTCGAAATTGGAAAGAAAAAAGGCGTGTTGGCTTACGAAGAAGTGGCTGACAAGCTTTCTAATTTTGAAATCGACTCTGACGAAATGGATGAGTTCTATGAGTACCTGAATGAACAGGGTATCGAGGTGATAGGGGAATCTGAAGATGATCCGAATATGCAGAAAATCGCTGAAGAAGAAGAGGATAGCGATGAGGATGATTTGAGTGTCCCTTTGGGTGTTAAGATAAATGACCCGGTGCGGATGTACTTGAAGGAAATTGGACGGGTCAATCTGTTGTCTGCAGCAGAAGAAATTGAGCTTGCTTCCCGGATCGAACAAGGGGATGAAGAAGCTAAAAAGAAATTGACGGAAGCTAACCTCCGTCTCGTTGTAAGTATCGCAAAAAGATATGTTGGACGGGGAATGCTGTTTCTCGACTTGATTCAGGAAGGGAATATGGGTCTCTTGAAAGCTGTGGAAAAGTTCGATTACCGAAAAGGTTTCAAATTCAGCACTTATGCCACTTGGTGGATTCGCCAAGCGATTACCCGAGCCATCGCTGACCAAGCGAGGACAATCCGGATTCCTGTCCATATGGTGGAAACGATCAATAAATTAATCCGGGTACAACGTTCTCTGCTACAAGATTTAGGAAGAGAACCGACTCCGGAAGAAATCGGTAAAGAAATGGATTTACCACCGGAAAAAGTGAGAGACATCTTGAAAATTGCGCAAGAGCCAGTATCGCTTGAAACTCCAATTGGCGAAGAAGATGATTCGCATCTTGGTGATTTCATTGAAGACCAAGAAGCGGTATCACCTTCCGACCATGCCGCATACGAACTTTTGAAGGAACAGCTGGAAGATGTACTCGATACGTTGACGGACAGGGAAGAAAACGTTTTGCGTCTCCGTTTCGGTCTGGATGATGGCCGCACAAGAACATTGGAAGAAGTAGGGAAAGTGTTCGGCGTGACACGGGAAAGAATCCGTCAAATCGAGGCTAAAGCCTTGCGGAAGCTTCGTCATCCGAGCCGCAGTAAACGTTTGAAAGACTTTTTGGATTAAACGGTTTATGTTAAATGGTCATTGTTTACACTCCACCGTGTAAGCAATGACTGTTTATTGCTTAATTACGACATGCAGTTCAAGTGCATTGGGGTGGTTACGGATGGAAGACGACCGCAAAATCGCCATCATCATTAACGAAATCAAATATTGGAAGCAACATCGACTGCTGCCCGAACAGTATTGCGATTACTTACTCGCACTGTACACGGAAGGCGGGGACGAAGAAATCTTCACAAAATCAAGGAAAGCAAAACGATTTACACTGTATTTAGAACGTTTTCAAATTGTTTTACTTTACCTGTCGCTTCCTTTTTCATTTATTGTCATCTATTTTACTGAAATTCATGTTTATTTGCAACTCGTTATTTTAACTTTGTTTTTGTTGCTTTCTCTATGGCTCTGTTTCCATTATAAAGAAGAGAAAGGCATCCTTTTCCATACGTCGCTTGTCGTCAGTTTGTTTCTGTTTTTATTTGCAAGCTTATTGGCTTGTGGATTATTGTTCACAACGCAATGGGCGGCTTCTATTACGATCGCTCTGAATTTTTCGTTATGGATTTTGTTCGGTTATGTAATAAAATTGAAATACTTGGTTTTCCTTGGTATAGCAGGGGTTGTCTTTTTATTTTTTTATCAATTTCTTTAGAATTATTATCATTTCCCTTTAAAAGTTGAAAGTTTTAGAGTAAACTATATATAGTCTTTATAGATAGAAAATGGGAATACATAAGGAGGCAAACAGATGAGGAACGTAGTAATGCCTTATGCAATTATTGCCATTTTAGGTGTTGTAGCGGTAATCATTATTTCGGTTATCGGCTTAAATCAACAAGTGGATGTTGCTGAAGGCGATGATACAGAACAAGTGGAGGAACAAGAAGGAGCAGCAGAAGGGGAAACTGCCGGTGTTGATCCGGACACGGTGTACCAAAATAACTGTGCTATGTGTCATGGTGCGGATTTGACTGGTGGCGGCGGTCCTGATTTGACTGCGGTCGGCTCCAAATATAATGCTGATGAAATCAAAGAGATTATCCAAAACGGAATTGGCGGTATGCCAGCTGTTCCGGCAGTACAAGGTGAAGAGTTAGAAGCTCTTGCCACTTGGTTAAGTGAAAAGCAATAATATAGATTATGAACAGAAAAGCTTTCTGCACAAACAGAAAGCTTTTCTTTTTCAAAAAAGGAGAAAAAGAAAGTATGCTACAGGAACCTGTGAAACTTTCCAAGCGCTTGAAAGCCGTAGCAAAATTTTTACCGGCAGGTGCGAACTTTGCCGATATCGGGTCGGATCACGCTTATTTGCCATGTTATGTCTGTATGAAAGACCCTGCTGCACTGGCGATTGCCGGGGAAGTGAATGAAGGCCCATTTGAAAGTGCAAAGGAAAATGTTAAAATTCACGGTTTAGAAACTCGAGTTTCCGTAAGACTCGGGAATGGCCTGGAAGTCATCGAAGTGGAGGATAGAGTAGACCATGTTGTCATCGCAGGAATGGGAGGAGCGCTAATAACGGAAATTCTCCATGCAGGTAAAGCGAAACTTGCCCAGGTGGACCGTCTCATCCTGCAGCCGAATGTCGAAGCTCGAAAGGTTAGACAGTGGCTTTACGGCAATGGTTATCATTTGACTGCTGAACAGATGTTAGAGGAAAAGGGACATATTTATGAAATACTTGTTGCCGACCGGCATGGGTCAAATCCTTATGACGAAGTAATGAAAGATAAGCAATTTTTCTTTGGCCCTTACTTATTAAAAGAAAAATCGCCGGTTTTCCTGAAAAAATGGTGTATGGAGAAGGAAAAGCTGACGAGCATCGTCATTCAAATGAAAAAAGCAGAAACGCCTAATCTGGAAAAAATAAAGCAATTTACGAAAGAACTGACTTGGATTGAGGAGGTTTTGCAATGAAGAAAGAAATACCGACAAATTCGTTCGTTTTTAAGCAAATGGAAGAATTGGCTCCTTTACAAAAGGCATATTCATGGGACAATGTAGGTTTACAAATCGGTTCTTACAATAAAAAAGCCGAAAAAATCATGATTACCCTTGATGTACTGGAATCCGTAGCGGATGAGGCTGCCGATAAGGATGTGGATTTGATTATCGCACATCACCCTCTTTTATTCAAACCATTGAAACGAATCAATTTGGACACACCTAAAGGTCGAACGATATCCAAGTTATTGCGTCACGACATCACCGTCTATGCAGCCCACACGAATCTCGATGTCGTTGAAGGCGGAGTCAATGATATGTTGTCGGAACGATTAGAACTTGTATCCAGCGCTCCTTTGGTTACAATAGGAAATGAGAAACTTTATAAGTACGCAGTCCATGTTCCTGTCGATTATGTTAATCAATTAAAACAAGTGATTGGCGATGCCGGCGGAGGCACACAGGGAGACTACACCCATTGTTCCTTTGAAATTGAAGGGACAGGTAACTTTAAACCGGTTCAAGGTGCCGATCCATTCATTGGTAAAGTGGGAGAAATAACAAGCGTCGATGAGGTGAAAATTGAAGCACTTGTCGAAGAATCCAAGTTGAATCGAGTTGTTACTGCTGTACAAGAGGCTCATCCATATGAAGAACCGGCATTTGATATCATTCCATTGGCAAACGAAGGAAAAACCTTCGGGCTAGGAAGAATTGGGGAAATAGAACATCATGTGACTTTGGAAGAATTCACGGAAAAAGTCAAAGAAAAATTGAACTTATCCTATGTGCGAATTGTCGGTGATCTGAAGAAAAAAGTGGAAAAGGTCGCCGTTGTCGGAGGAAGCGGTGGAAAATATATTTCAGATGCGAAACGTGCCGGCGCTGATGTGTACATTACGGGAGATGTCGGTTTCCATGAAGCACAAGAAGCGATGGAAATGGGGCTTGCTGTCATCGATGCGGGACATTATATAGAAGAAATCATGAAAGAGAACATCCGGAATTATTTAAAGGTAAAATTATCCGGGTACGATGTGGAAATCATCACCTCGGAAAAAAACACGGATCCTTTCCGTTATTTTTGATGAAGTGACCGGCAGAAAGAAAGAGGAATCCAACATGTCAAAAGAAACATTTCAATCTTTAGGTTTAAATGCTACGATATTGCAAATCATCGATCAATTGCAATTCAAACACCCGACACCTATCCAAAAACAAGTCATTCCGGCCGTATTGGACGGACAAAGTGTGATCGGACAGTCCCAGACAGGTTCCGGCAAAACCCATGCATTTTTATTGCCGCTTTTCCATCAGCTTGATGCAGACAAATGCGAAGTTCAAATCGTCATCACATCACCAACCCGCGAACTCGCTTTTCAACTGCATGAAGAAGTGAAGAAGATGGTCCGCTTGGCAAATAAAGAAGGGGTATGGACAAGCCGTCTATTAATCGGTGGAACAGATAAACAACGGATGATGGAAAAGTTGAAACATCCACCCCATATCATTGTCGGCACACCGGGAAGAATATTCGACATGGTCCTGTCGGGAAGTTTATCCATATATACTGCAAACTCATTCGTTGTGGATGAAGCGGATTTAATGCTGGAACTCGGCTTAATCGAAGATGTGGACCGCTTATTAGTCCGGGCGAAAGAAGATATTCAAATGCTTGTGTTTTCGGCGACGATTCCTGAACCGTTGCAACATTTTCTCAAGAAATACCTAGAAAATCCAGTACACATTAAAATCGATGGACATTTTTCACCGGACACGATGAAACACCAGTTCATCGCTTTGAAATATAGGGAAAAAGCCCAAGTCGTCAAAGAAATCACAACAGTAATCCAACCGTTTCTTGCATTGATTTTCACAAATGGAAAACAAGAAGCGGATGCATTGTGGGAAGCTTTGTTCATTGAAGGGTTGAATGTTGGAATCATCCATGGTGGCCTGACTCCAAGGCAAAGGAAACGAGTATTGAAAGAAATCCAAGATCTTCGTTATGAATATGTTGTCGCGACTGATTTGGCATCAAGAGGGATTGATATCCCGGGGGTCAGTCATGTCATCAATGCCGATTTACCGAAACAATTGGAATTCTATATCCATCGGGTTGGCCGTACTGCCCGGGCCGGCTTGGAAGGAACGGCCATCAGCATTTACTCGGAGGAAGACCTTCCATTGATTCGAAAACTCGAGGAAAAGAACGTGGACATTGCTTATGTCGAAGTCAAAAATGATGAGTTCGTTGAAGCAAAACATTGGCACCCAAGAAAAAGAAGACAGAACAAGTCAACCGTATTGGAAAAAGAAGCATGGAAACGAGTGAAAAAACCAAAGAAAGTGAAGCCGGGTTATAAAAAGAAATTAAGAAAAGAACAAGAAAAAATCAAGAAACAATTGGCTGCAAAACAAAAGAATAGATATAAATAAAGCTGAGAGGTGTAAGATTTGTTGAAAATAGGATCACATGTTTCAATGAGTGGAAAAAAAATGTTGTTGGGATCGAGTGAAGAAGCGGTTTCTTACGGGGCAAACACATTCATGATTTATACAGGAGCTCCGCAAAATACAAGAAGAAAACCAATTGAAGAGTTGAATATTGAAGCTGGTAGGGAACATATGGAAGAGCATGGAATCGTGGATATCGTCGTCCATGCCCCGTACATCATCAATATTGCCAACACCCAAAAGCCCGCCACTTTCCAACTGGGAGTTGATTTTCTCCGAAGTGAAATGGAACGTACTGCAGCAATCGGTGCAAAACAAATTGTCTTGCACCCTGGAGCCCATGTTGGTGCAGGGGAAGAAGCGGGAATCAATAAAATCATTGAAGGACTAAATGAGGTGTTGACGAAAGACATCGATGTGCAAATTGCCCTGGAAACGATGGCTGGTAAAGGGTCGGAAATCGGTAAAACATTTGAGGAACTTGCACAAATCATTGATGGCGTGACCCACAACGAAAAATTGTCCGTATGCATCGATACTTGTCACTTGCACGATGCCGGCTATGATGTTGCAAATGATTTTGATGGTGTGCTGGATGAATTCGATCGAATCATCGGAGTAGATCGGATAAAAGTTGTCCATGTGAATGACAGTAAAAATCCGCAGGGTGCCCGAAAAGACCGTCATGAAAATATCGGTTTCGGCCATATCGGCTTTGATGCTCTACATTATGTCATTAATCATCCTCAACTAGCTGATTTGCCGAAAATTTTGGAGACACCTTTCGTCGGTGAAGACAAGAAAAACAAAAAACCACCATATAAACATGAAATCGAGATGATCAAGGAAGGCACGTTCAATCCAGAACTGAAAGAATTGATCATGCAGTAATCATACTGAAAATGGGAAGTGACATTTTGTGAATGTCATTTCCCATTTTTTTACTCAAAATAATGATCTACACCAAAATCAACAATCAGTTGTTCGAATAACTTTCTTGCTTTTGTCGCAGTTTGTGGATCCGTGATTTCCGCGATTTTTTCATAAACTTCCTCGACCGCTTCTTTAGAAAATATATCCAAATCCTCTGTTTGGATATAATGAAGAATCTGATGTGCTTCCCTCTCCGTCAACGAAAATCCATATTGATGCGCAAAATGTACAAGTTCAGCCACTGTCAATTGTCTGATTTTATTCTTAATCAACTCTTTAATAAAAAATGACATCGTTACCCTCCTTTTCCTTTATACGTATGCTATGACTACCTTCTCTTGTTCCTCCCAGCAAATGACATTATAAGTGAAGGACGACTCCATAAACTAAAGATATAAGACAGCACATGGAGGTAATAAAATGAACGGAAAAAATGTCAAAACACCGAATAAGCGAAGACTGGAAAATGACGACACGGAATTTTCTGAAAAGTTGACTGCAGATGGACGAAGGTTACGAAGTACGGAACGAACGGATACAACGTATGGATGGATCGGCATCGTAGCTTCACTCCTATCCTTAATCGTTTGGCCATTATTTACAGCCGTAGCAGGAATCTTTTTCGGATTCATGTCCCGCAGAATCGGTGCAGAAGCTCTAGGAAACATCGCAATTGCGATTGGTGTGCTTTCCATTTTCATCCGCATCGTCATTTAATGGTGAAAGAGGTTGAAGTCGTATATTCAACCTCTTTCATCTAGAATTATTCAGCGTTCATTGTATAATGGAAAGTAATAAAATGTATTAGGAATGAGGGAGTCGACATCCGTTCCGGGATTTAATGTTTCAAAATCTTCGATAATCTGTTCGATATCCAAACTTTCCATATCGTTGATTTCCTCGGTGATGGTGAGGACGGTATCACCTGGTCTAACCTTGATATGTTCGATTCCAAAGCTGAATCCATTTTCGGTTTCTGATGGTTCAACATTCACCGGAGAAGGACGTTTCGCCAAGTCGTCCATCACACTGAGCAACAACAAAAGTAATAGAATAGTTAGTGAAAACCGTTTCATTGCTGACATCTTTTTTCTCCTTTAATTGAAACAAAATGAACCACTCATTCGTAGTTATATTGAAAGGGGGAGATCATATGGCAATTTTCGATTTGGAATGGATCGGCATCATCATCACTTTTTTCGGGACGCTTTTTCTCATAGGTGAAGTGCTCGTCAATATGCGCGGATTATTCGCATTGCTCGGAATTGGCTTCATATCTGTTTATTTTGGCGCTTATGCTGAAACCGGATCGCTTATATTGATGATTATTATTTATATCGTCGGTTTAGTACTGATTATTATTGACGGAAAACTATTGAATGACGGCACATTGGCGACAGTTGGTCTCGCATCGATGCTTACTGCTGTCGGCGTAGCTGCACCAACCCTTACGTCTGCGCTTTTTGCCATTATCGGAGTCATATTAGGCACTGGTTGTTCATTTTTCTTTTTGAAAGTTTTCAAACGACGGGAAATGTGGACCAAAATTGCCTTGAAAGACCAGCTGAGCAAAGAAGCCGGATATAACTCCATGAACATGGAATATAAAAATTTGGTTGGAGAAAATGGAGTCGCACTGACGGACATGCGACCGGTAGGGACGATAAAAATAAATGGGAAAAATTACAGTGCACAATCTGATGGCAAATGGATTGAAAGAGGTACGAAGGTGCATGTTGTGAAAGTGGATGGGACGAAAATCGAAGTGGACGAAATAGGTTGATCATAAAAATGCTTTACGGAATCCGTAAGCATTTTTATTTTGGATAAATCCGAACCTTTCCTCTAACCTGAATTGTGAAGATGACTTTTTCATTTTTAGTCAATTAGGCTTAAAAAATGACGAGAAATGTTAAATTCATGTAAATTTCATGAATAAAGCTTTACAAAAGGTCGATTTTTATTAAATAATAGATAGGGTGTCATTTTTAATTCAGGTTTAGTTGAAAGGATGAAAGGGATTGGAAATTGATATTCAGTCGCTTATCTTTGAGTTTTTAGGCGGCTTGGGAATCTTTTTATTGGGGATAAAATTCATGGGCGATGGATTACAACGCTCTGCCGGTGATAGATTAAGGGAATTGCTGGATAAATATACGACGAATCCCTTTCTCGGTGTGATCACCGGTATTGTTGTGACAATCCTCATCCAAAGTAGTTCAGCCACGACTGTACTTACCGTCGGGTTGGTGAGTGCAGGTTTTATGACGTTGCGACAAGCCATTGGCGTCATTATGGGTGCAAACATTGGAACGACAATGACGGCATTTATCATCGGGATTAATATAGGAGAATATGCGTTACCGATATTGGCTTTAGGAAGCTTCTGCATTTTCTTTTTTGATAATCAAAAAGTCATTGCGGCTGGACAGGCATTATTCGGTTTTGGTGCAATCTTTTTCGGACTGGATATGATGAGTTCCGGAATGAGCCCATTGCGTACGTCGGAAACGTTCCATGAACTGACGATTAGCATGAGTGAAACACCGATTTTAGGTGTGCTCATCGGGACAGTGTTCACCATTCTCATCCAAAGTTCGACAGCAGCCATCGGTATCTTACAAGGGTTGTATGCTGAAGGAGCGATTGGACTGGACGCGGCACTTCCTGTTTTGTTCGGTGATAATATCGGAACTACCATTACGGCGGTGTTAGCCGCACTTGGTGCATCGGTTGTGGCGAAACGAGCAGCTTTGACCCATGTTCTTTTCAATTTGATTGGTACGACAATTATCTTGATATTTTTGGACCCCTTCACTTACTTTATCGGATTTTTGGAAGAACAATTTTCATTGGATCCACGAATGACGATAGCAGTTGCCCATGGTTCTTACAACGTCATGAATACAATAATCCAATTTCCATTCATTGGAGTACTTGCATGGATAGTGACGAAATTGGTTCCGGGAGAAGATACAATCATCGAACACAAACCGAAACATTTGGATCCGCTCGTCATCCAAAAATCATCGACGATTGCACTCGAACAGGCAAAAGCAGAAGTCGTCCGTATGGGTGAATTCGCCTACCAAGGTTTGGATGAAACATTGAAATATTTGACGACATCGGAAACGAAACATGCAGATTTGGCCATCCAAATAGAGGGGGCCATCAATAACTTGGACAGAAAAATAACAGAATACTTGGTCGATATTTCCGCTGATTCGATGACGAAGCCGGAAAGGGACAAACATAGCTTTTTGCTCAACACGGTCCGGGATATCGAACGTATCGGAGATCATTTTGAAAACATCATCGAATTGATCGATTATCGTGTATCGAATAAAGTGATTTTTACAGAGCAAGCGTTGGAAGACTTGAACAATATGTATAATCTGGCATTATTGACAGTGAAACAAGCGATCCGCAGTTTGGATCATGTCGATAAAGAAGCGGCTTTGGAAGTCGTACGCAAAGAAGAACAACTGGATGATATGGAAAGAAAGTTCAGGAAAAACCATATTATCCGTGTGAATGAAGGTTTATGTGATGCAACAGCTGGTATTGTATTCGTGGATATATTGAGTAATTTGGAACGGATCGGTGACCATGCGATGAATATCGCCGAAGAAATTTTGAACCACTGAAACATTATGAACAGGAACAAAACTTTCTGAAAGAAAGTTTTGTTCCTGTTTTTTATATGAAATT
>CALKWU010000215.1 GCA_938004015.1 uncultured Oceanobacillus sp. | reverse complement strand
CGTCATCCCCTGCACCGGAGACCGCTTGATAAGTTGAAACGATGACCCGGGACAAACCAAAAGCGTCTTTGATCGGTTTTAACGCCATAACCATTTGAATCGTCGAACAGTTCGGGTTTGCGATGATCCCTTGGTGTGTTTGAATGTCTTGTTCATTCACTTCCGGTACAACCAACGGCACCTGTTCATCCATCCGGAAAGCACTTGTATTGTCGACGACTACCGCCCCTTGTTTGACAGCCTCTCCGGCGAAAGCTTTCGAGACGGATCCCCCTGCTGAAAATAGAGCGATGTCGATTTCCGCAAAACTTTCCGGTGCCGCTTCCTCTATCGTGTATGGTTTATTTTGAAAGAAAACAGTTTTCCCGGCCGAACGTTTCGAAGCTAAAACTTTCAAGTTTTTAATAGGAAAATCAGTTTTCTCCAACATTTGTAAAATTTTTGTTCCCACTGCGCCGGTTGCACCGACAACGGCGACATGGTATCCTTTCCTTTCTGCCATTTCCCGCTTCTCCCTTCAGTTCTCAAATGATATTATTAGCGTTATATTATATCATAAAAATCATTGGTAAGAAATGAGGACTGGCTGGATTTGACGTTTATTTAATGCAAATTTTACGGTATCGACTAGACTTGACCAATCAGCAACAAGGGAATTCGGTTTGTTCAGCGGATCATCTTGACCAAAAGGGATGAAAAAGATGTTTTTCGTTGCCATCAGTTTCATCAAATTCATACCATTCAATCCAAGTGCATCGTTTGTCGATACACCAAGAACGACAGGACTATCATTTCGTAACGTCGCTTTACTTGCCATCAACACCGCATTATCGGTCACTGCATTGGCAAATTTGCTTAAGGAATTACCTGTGAGAGGTGCGATGACCATGCAATCAAGCGGAGTCACCGGCCCAAACGGTTCAGATTCCACAATCGTTGTAACTACTGGTTTCCCGGTCAATTCCTCCAATTTCTTTACTTTTTCTTCCGCTATACCGTGGACGGTGTCCGTTGTCTTCACTGCATCGGTGACGAACGGATACACTTCCGCCCCTTTCTCCACTAGGCGCTCTATTTCTTTAAATACAAAAACATGGGAATGATGAGACCCCGTAATACCGATACCGATTTTTTTTCCAGAGAGCGTCATGCCAATCCCCTTTCCTCTAAAATTTGTATGATGACATTCGCTAATATTTTCCCGGCTGTCTTCGGTGCAACTACACCGGGCAGACTTCTGGCCAGAATAGCTTTTATTCCCCGTTTTTTCGCAAAAGCAAAATCCGTTCCTCCCGGCTTTGAAGCAAGATCGATAATAACCGTATGAGCTGGAAGTTTTTCGATCGCTTCTTGGGTTATGACCGGAGCAGGAATCGTATTGATCAAAAAGTCACAGTTATCCAGATATTCCGATAAACGATCCAAAGGGATCGCTGTCAAATTCATCTCGGTGACTCTTGCCAAGTCAGATAAACTTCTCGACGCGACACTGACATTGGCACCTAAACCGGAAAATTTGTTGGCAATCGTATGGCCGACTCTTCCAAATCCTGTGACGACAACGTTAGAAGAGTGGAGCGTATAATCCGTATGTTCGATTGCCATCATAATCGCACCTTCAGCTGTCGGTATCGAATTATAAATGGCGACATCATCCCGGTCGAGAAGAGCAACCAACTCCACATCTACAGCTTCTGCATGTTCCGTTAAATATGCGTTGGCCATCCCGGTAAACAAGATGGCGGTATTTTTTAAACGATGAAACCAATCATTGGTAAGCTGGATCGGTTGATCGGAAAAAACAGTCTCGATGTTACCAGACTCATCGGTTCCGGTAATCGGCAAAATGACAACGTCCAAATCCCCCGGGTCCAACTCTTGAAAATCACTTTGTTTCAACCCAGTAAAACTTTGTTCCAAATTATCAAATCCGACTAGAACGATTGTTACATCCGGCAATGCTTCCAATTGACGGATCAACTCCAGATACCGTGCATCACCGCCTATTACAGCAATGAGTAGCTCCATTATTGCCAATACCCTCCCAAACTTGAATTTCTCTATATAGAATATGATGTTTGGGTTTTATAGTGATTGCTGTAACAGAAAAAAACAAAAAAAGGGCTGATACCTTTTGAGATATCAGCCACCATCAAGTGGGACGAACAGGGACAGTCCCTTTTCGTCCCGCTATTTATTGCCGTCAAATGGACTGGATTCGACGACGATCATATCTTCACCAATCACTTTTATATTACTCCACGGGATGAGCGTTTCTTCATCTTCTTTCACGAGTCCGAACCATTTGTAAGATGGAACGATGAATGCTTCGATTTGCCCGGTCTGCTCATTGATTTCCAAATCGGTTTGCCCTAAAACACCTAATTTGACGCCATGGCTAACATCAATGATTTCCTTTCCGCCGATTTCCCTGAATCGCATCGCTGTTCCCCCTTGTTTCCAGCATATGCAAGGACAGGCGTATTCATGTCCGTTTCCATCTGAAAATATGGATCTGTTAGTCAGCCGCTGCAATCAATGCAGTTGCCGGTTCACTTTCGAAAATCCGATCACTTACATTTTTCACCGATGTTTTTGATACTGCATCGATCTTTTCAATCATTTCATCGAGTGAACGGTGTTGTTGCAATAGCAATTCATTCCTACCGTTTCTCATCATCCGATTATTCGTGCTCTCCAAACTGAGCAGCAAATTTCCTTTCAATTGCTCTTTACTGTTATGTAATTCTTTCTCCGTAATTCCTTTTACCACGAGCTCTTCAATAATATGTTCAATCGTTTGTTTTAATTTCGGCAACCGTTCATTTCCAGTTCCCGCATAAATCGTCAACATTCCGTCATCCAAATATGAAGTGTGGTAGGAATATACGGAATAAGCAAGTCCATGTTTTTCCCGGACATGTTGGAACAACCGTGAACTCATACTCCCACCAAGGATATTGTTTAATATGAGCAAGCTGTAAATCGACTCATCATGGATCGGCAACCCGCGAAAACCAAGGCAAAGATGCGCCTGTTCTGTATCTTTTTTCCGCTTGACGGAATTTGCCGTAAAAGATGGAACTGGTTCTCCGTCATGATGTCCGATTTTTTTAAAACTTCCGAAATGGTCATCGATTTTTCGGATAAAAGATTCATCCGCATTTCCGGCGACAGATATGACGATGTTTTCCGGTGTATACCGTTCATCCATAAAGTTTTCCACCATATGTCGGTCGAAGGATTCCAATTGCTTCTCTGTACCGATAATCGGAAAACCGAGCGGATGTCCATCATACGCCGCTTCGGCCAAAAAATCATGGACGATATCATCCGGTGTATCTTCATACATTTTTATTTCTTCATAAATGACCTGTTTTTCCCGTTCCATTTCCACTTCATCGAAAGTCGAGTTGAAAAACATATCTGCGAGGACTTCCAAGGCCAATTCTTTATGTGTATCCAAAACTTTCGCATAAATGCACGAGTATTCTTTTGCGGTGAAAGCATTGATTTGCCCGCCGATCGAATCAAATACTTCCGCAATCTCTTGTGCAGAACGGTTTTTTGTCCCTTTAAACAACATATGCTCAATAAAATGAGATATCCCATTGTTTTCTTTCGTTTCAAATCTTGAACCTGCCAACACCCAAATGCCTATTGTCACAGATCGTACGGTAGGAATCGTTTCCAAGACGATACGTACTCCATTCCCACATTGATGTTTCTGGATCAAACCTACTTCCCCCTATTTCGTCATTCATCTTCCGCTACTTAATAGACGATCTAATTTTCCAATGCGATACCCTTTATCTTTAAGTGATATGATCAAATCCTCCAACCCGTCTGCAATCACTTCCGTCGGATGCATCAAAATGATTGCACCGGGGTGCACTTTGTTTTCCACTCGATTTATCATAACAGAAACAGAGGGATTCTTCCAATCAATCGTATCTGTCGTCCACAAAATCGTTTCCATATTCAAATCCGCAGCGACTTGAACGACTTGATCGTTGAAACTGCCGCTTGGTGGAGTGAAATATTGTGGAGTTTCACCAAGAATGGCGGTCAATATTTCATTTGTCCGGCTTATTTGTTCTTCCATTTTCGCCGTGCTGATCCGTGCCATATCGGGGTGATCATAAGCATGATTCCCGATTAGATGTCCCTTGTCAGCAATCAGTTTCACCAGGTCGGGATTTTCCCTCGCCCATTTTCCCTCGATAAAAAAATTTACTTGAACATGCTGGTCTTGCAACACTTGAAGGATTGCCGGAATATATTCAGCCCCCCACGAAACGTTGATCATGAACGTCACCATTTGTTTATCCGGATGACCCCGGTATATCGGTGCGGCCGGTAAATCGTCCAATCCGATTTCCGGCTCAATTTCATCAAATACGAGTAATTTTTCATCAAACTGACCAGATTTCCTCATTTTTTCATAAGACGCTTCGATGTTTACTTTTCTGCCGTTCCTACCTGGTGTTTTTTTCCATACCCGGTCAATGTAAGCATTTTCCGGTGGTTCGTTGTATTCCTCTTTTTCCGCTTCGTCGGTAATTTTCATATATAACTGGTCACTTGTATTCACTTGTAAAACATCCGTTTCAAACGGATTAGGCTCCAAACGGAATGTAGCAAAAAAAATCAAGATGAACAAGATAAGATTCACATATTTCCGATATGTAATCATGCTACCTCCCCCTGGATTAACATATGTAAACAGGGGACAAGGTATGTAAAAAAGTGAGAGAAAATTAAAAAAGAAACTGAAATCAATGAATCAGCTTCTTTTTGTTCAAAAGGGATTGGAGAACAGGATTTCCAGTCTCCAATTACCTCCTATTCATTTGTTTTTTCTTCTTGGCCCGTTCTTCAAGGAGAACTGCCTTCCTCGATAAATTGATCCGACCTTGGTTATCGATTTCTTTCACTTTCACAAGGATTTCATCCCCGATAGAGACGACATCTTCGACTTTATTCGTGCGTTCAATTTGCAGTTCGGAAATATGGACGAGACCGTCTTTCCCTTTGAACAGTTCGACAAACGCACCAAATTTTTCAATCCGTTTCACTTTTCCTAAATAAACTTGACCGACTTCCACTTCACGTACAATATCCTCGATGATTTTCTTCGCCTTCTCGTTCATTTCCTCATCAGTTGAAGCGATATAAATGCTTCCATCTTGTTCGATGTCGATTTTCACACCAGTTTCATCGATGATTTCGTTGATCTGCTTTCCGCTAGGACCAATCACATCACGGATTTTTTCCGGATCGATCGTCATCGTCGTGATTTTTGGCGCATACGGTGACAACTGTGGTTTCGGTTTGGAAATCGTTTCAAGCATGGATTCAAGAATTTTCATACGGCCGATTTTCGCTTGTTCCATCGCTTCTTGTAAAATTTCACGTTTCAATCCGTCGACTTTGATATCCATTTGCAAAGCGGTAATGCCTTTTTCCGTTCCGGCAACTTTAAAGTCCATATCGCCCAATGCGTCTTCCATCCCTTGGATGTCTGATAGAATCGTGTAATCATCATCCGACATGACAAGCCCCATAGCGATTCCTGCCACTGGTGCTTTTATCGGAACTCCTGCATCCATCAACGCCAATGTGCTCGCGCAAATACTTGCTTGTGAACTGGATCCGTTCGACTCCAACACTTCGGAAACGAGTCGGATCGTATAAGGGAATTCCTTTTCGGATGGAATCACTTTTTCCAGTGCTCGTTCACCTAACGCACCGTGACCGATTTCCCTTCTCCCAGGACCCCGCATAGGGCCGGTTTCTCCGACACTGTATGGTGGGAAATTATAATGGTGCATAAACCGTTTGGACTCCTCCAGATCCAATCCATCTAAAATTTGGACATCTCCTAATGCCCCTAACGTACATACGCTGAGAGCTTGAGTTTGCCCACGTGTGAAAAGTCCAGATCCATGGGCCCGCGGCAACAGATGCACTCGACTGGATAGCGCACGGATTTCATCTGGCTTTCTGCCATCCGGACGGATTTTTTCCTTCGTGATGAGACGTCGCACTTCTTCTTTGACGATATCATCAAGAATCGACTTCACTTGCTTGATCGTATCCGCTTCGGTCTCTTCATCATATTGGGCGATGACTTCATCTTTGACAGCTTGGATCGCCGCTTCCCTTTCCAGTTTCTCCTTCACTTGGATCGCTTCGATGAGCTTGTCCTTCGCTTCCTTCTCTGTTTTTTCAACCAATTCTTCATCAAGCTCGAACAGCTGCACCTCAGATTTTTCCACTTCCACTTGGGAAATGATTTCTTCTTGGAACGCGACTAATCGCTTGATTTCTTCATGTCCGAACATGATCGCTTCCAACATGACTTCTTCCGGAACTTCATTGGCACCTGCTTCGACCATATTCACCGCATCTTTTGTTCCGGCGACGGTCAATTCAATATCGCTCTTCTCTTGCTCTCTCACTGTCGGATTAATGACGAACTTTCCATCGACTCGTCCGACATGCACTCCAGCAATCGGCTCTTTAAACGGAATGTCGGATATGCATAAAGCGATGGATGAGCCAATCATTGCTGCGATTTCCGAAGAACAATTTTGGTCAACACTCAAAACAGTGCTGATCACTTGCACCTCATTCCGGTAACCATCCGGGAATAATGGTCGGATTGGCCGGTCAATGAGCCGTGAAGCAAGGATCGCTTTTTCACTAGGTCTTCCTTCCCGTTTAATGAAACCACCTGGAATTTTCCCAACGGCATACAAACGTTCTTCATAATTCACCGTCAATGGGAAAAAATCCAAATCTTTCGGCTCTTTTGAGCTCGTAGCAACAGACAAGACCGATGTATCACCATATTGGATCATCGCTGCCCCGCCGGCTTGTTTCGCCATCTCGCCTATTTCCACTCGAAACGTCTTGCCGGCAATTTCCGTCGTAAATACTTTCTTTTCATCTTCCATCTATTGTAGTACTCCTTTCAATACAACATCCCAAAACATGTTGATGGTTCAAACCCTTTCAGTTCTAGAATATACGATAGCATAATGATAATCAAACTGAATGTCCACATTTTCTCATCCCGAAAGCAAGTAACACTCATCATTTGGAAATACCCGCATATATTTGTACTTTACACCATTCGCAATCGGAAATTCTTAACAAAAAAGCAGGATTTCTCCTGCTTTTTTTAAAAAGTGAACAAGTCATTTGTCAATTTCCGGACGCCTGCCCAGAATGGCAAATCCAGTGTCCGTCCGATTGTACACCGGATTTGACCATTTAGGCTTTTCAGGCATTCATCAAAAAGATTTGTTTGATCGGCAACGTATCTTCGTGTGATTATCGGCGTAATCCGAGTTTTTCAATCAAGTTACGGTAGCGTGTAACATCTTTTTTACGTAGATAGTTTAATAGGTTACGACGTTTACCAACCATTTTGAACAGACCACGGCGAGAATGATGATCTTTCTTGTGTACACGCAGATGTTCATTCAACAGATTGATTTCTTCTGTAAGTACAGCAATTTGCACTTCAGGAGAACCGGTATCTGTTTCATGGATTTTGAATTCGTTAATGATCTCAGCTTTACGTTCTTGTGAAATCGCCATCAGGTCCACCTCCTATTTCTTGTTTTATCCCCAATCTCCTAGCTAATCGTCGGAGATACGATTTGCCAAGAGGATGGTTTATCTCTGACAGTATAACCTAAACAGCTTGGAATTTCAAGCTTTTATCGAAGCACGATATGCTCAACGAAAATAATTGCGGATGACTTCTTCGTCTTTGTCCATTTGTGCAATCAAGTCGTCCACATGATCGAATGTCTCTTCATCCCGGATGAATTTGTGCCATTCAATTTGTAATTCTTCTCCATACAAATCATGATTATAATCGAAAATATGGACTTCCACCGATAAATTCCCTTTATCTTCGGCAAAAGTCGGATTCGTGCCGACACTGGCCATCCCTTCATAAACCGCATGTTTATAAATCACTTTCACCGCATATACTCCAATTTTCGGAAGCAAAGCATCCCCATTGATTTTCAAATTAGCCGTCGGGTAACCGAGTTCCGCTCCCCGTTTCGCTCCTTGGATGACTTCGCTCGTATATTTCAAAGGTCTGCCGAGCAGTTCATTCACTGCTTCGACGTTTCCATCTGCGAGCAATTTTCTGATCCGAGTGGAACTCACTTTTTCTTCATCGCTGGTCACTTTATCAACTACTGTATAATCGAATTCATTTCTCGTGTATTCGCCGATGTTAGTCATATTCCCTTTTCCTTTATGGCCAAAACTATAGTCGAATCCGGCAACTAGATGTTTGATGTTCAACCCGATGATGAAATGGTCGATGAACTGTTGCGGGCTCAGTTTCGACAATTCCTCATTGAATTCAATGATATAAAGCCGGTCGACGTCCATTTGTTGCAGGATTTCTTGTTTTTCACGCAAAGGTGTAATATATTGGACATGTTTTGTACCTTTGGACAGGACGACGGAAGGATGGGGATGGAACGTGATGACTGCACTTTCCATCTTTTTGTCCCTGGCGATTTCCACAGCTTTTCCAATCACTTGCTGATGGCCTCTATGTATTCCGTCAAAAAATCCGATTGCGCTCACCGTTTCCGGCATATCGGCCGGTGTGAACGTATGCGGATATGTCAATTTGAATGTTCTCAAAATGTATTCACCTACTTTTTTCAAACTTAAATACTCGAATCGGCTTTATTTCATTGGTGTTTTTTTCATGCAGTTGATAAACCGCCAACAGTATCCCATCATGCACGAGAAGAAACGGATCGGTTTTCGGAAGCGGCTCTGGTCGCGGCAATTTTTGTCCGTTCAGCACCTTGTGCATAGTCGCTTGATCCACTTCCATTCGGCTTAAATGTTGCAATCCGGAAATGGGCGATTGCAAAAATTTACGGAGCGAATTTTCATCTGGCGCATCTTTCAATGCTTCTAAAGATATCGCATCTTTTTCAGTGAAATTCGCCGTCTTCGTCCGTTTCAAAAAGGACATGTGAGCCGGATAACCTAATTTTTTGCCGATGTCGACACAGAGGGTGCGGATATAAGTCCCTTTTGAACAAGTCACTTGAAAACGGATCGTCTCGCTACTTTGATCCACATTCAATCGTTCAATGGCATAAATATGGATCTTACGTTTCGGCCGTTCGACTGTTTCATTCGCACGGGCATATTCGTAAAGCTTTTTTCCTTTCACTTTGACCGCTGAATACATGGGAGGGATTTGGATGCGTTCTCCAAGAAACGAATCCAATGCTTCATCAATTGCAGCGGTTGTCGGAAAATCTGCCACATCTTGCCGTTCGATCACCTTTCCCGTATGGTCTTCCGTCTCCGTCGCCTCACCTAGTTTCACTTCAGCAATATATGTTTTCTCCGTCTCCATCAAAAAAGGAACGATTTTCGTCGCCTCACCGAGACAAATCGGAAGTAATCCTTCCGCTTCCGGGTCCAACGTTCCCGTATGACCAACTTTTTTCGTCTGATAGATCTTCCGCACTTCCATGACGCAATCATGGGAAGTCATTCCTTTTGGTTTCCACAACGGAAGGATCCCATGCATGACATCCACTCCTACCTTTTCCTATTGAACGACATCAACATCATTCCGGTTCCAGCAGCAAGAAGAACAATGGAAACGGAACACTTTCCCTTCCTGGAAGTTCAATTGCGCCTGAACCGGATATTCTGTCTACTTATTATTCAAGTCCCGTAAAATCGATTCAATCCGATTTCCGTACTCCAGTGCTTCATCAAATTCAAAAATGAGTTCCGGCGTTTTCCGCAATCGGATTCGTTTACCGATTTCGGAACGGATGAATCCTTTCGCTTTCGTAAGGCCTAGGAGCGTATCTTGTTTTTCTTTTTCACTCCCTAAAACAGAAATGTATATCGTCGCTTGTTGCAAATCACCTGTCACTTCGACATCAGTCACCGTAACAAAGCCAACGCGCGGATCTTTGATTTTCATCGTTAAAATCTCGCCAAGTTCTTTTTTCATCTGTTCGGCGACCCGATTAGACCTTAATTCAGACATTTCCTCACCTCATTTGTGGAATCTTAACACATGACAACTTCTTTACAATTTTTCCATTGTCGTTATCGTCCGTTCCAGTTCAGGCAGTTGATCGATTTGCCTTAACACTTGTTGGATCACTTTTTCGGCATGGACGCCATCAGAGGAAACCGTGACGATGCCGATTTTCGTACGCTGCCACAAATTATGGTAATCCAATTCGGCTACCGCCACGTTATACTCTTTTTTCAATTTGGCGAAAAGACGTTTCAACAAGGAACGTTTATCTTTCAACGAATTCCCTTCATAAAGGAGACACTCGACTTCCACATAAAGAATCATGTATGTTTGATTTCCTCCATGATGAATGCCTCGATGATGTCTCCTTCTTTAATGTCGTTATAGTTTGTAATCGTGATTCCGCATTCGTAATTTTGCGGCACTTCCCGTACATCATCTTTAAAACGTTTCAATGCAGCAATTTCACCTTCAAACAAGACGACGCCATCCCGAATGACACGCACGCCGGCATCCCGGGTGATTTTTCCATCGGAAACATAGCAACCGGCAATTGTACCGATCCGGGACACTTTAAATGTTTCCCGTACTTCTGCTTGTCCGATCACTTTCTCTTCATATTCGGGATCCAGCAATCCTTTCATCGCCGCTTCGATTTCTTCAATCGCTTTATAAATGACTCGGTGTAGTCGTACATCCACCTTTTCGCGCTCTGCCGCATGTTTTGCATTGACATCTGGTCTGACGTTGAAGCCGATGACGATCGCATTGGATGCAGAGGCAAGGATAATATCCGACTCGTTGATCGCCCCTACGCCTGTATGGATGATTTTCACTTTGACGCCTTCCACATCGATTTTCTGCAATGAGCTGGAAAGGGCTTCTGCCGATCCGTGCACATCTGCTTTGATGATGATATTCAATTCTTTCATATCACCTTGTTTGATCTGTTCAAACAAATCGTCCAAACTGACTTTGCTTTGCTGACCGCGGGTTTCATCAAGATATTTTTCCGCACGGGCTTCTGCGATTTGACGGGCCTTTTTCTCATCTTCGAAAACGAGGAACTGGTCTCCTGCCTGTGGCACTTCATTTAAGCCTGTGATTTCAACAGGCATCGAAGGTCCGGCTTCTTGTACCCGTTCACCAATATCATTGACCATTGCCCGAACGCGACCAAATGTGTTTCCGGCAACGAGAGCATCACTGACACGCAGCGTACCATTTTGTACAAGCAAAGTAGCGACAGGGCCTTTGCCTCGATCCAATTTAGCGTCGATGACCGTTCCGAATGCATTCGTATCCGGGTTGGCTTTCAACTCTTCCATTTCTGCCACTAGGAGGACCATTTCCAACAGGTCATCGATTCCTTCATGTTTGATGGCGGAAATGTTGACAAAAATCGTATCGCCGCCCCAATCTTCCGGAATCAATTCATATTCTGTCAACTCCTGCATGACACGATCCGGATTGGCAGTCGGCTTATCCATTTTGTTCACCGCAACGATGATCGGTACTTCAGCAGCTTTTGCGTGGTTCAAAGCTTCCACGGTTTGCGGCATGACACCATCATCAGCAGCAACGACAAGGATGGCGATATCGGTCACTTCCGCTCCACGTGAACGCATACTTGTAAAGGCCGCATGTCCCGGTGTATCCAAAAAAGTGATTTTCTTGCCATTTGCTTCAACTTGATAGGCACCGATATGTTGTGTGATACCGCCGGCCTCTCCTGCGGTCACTTTCGTTTGACGGATCGAATCGAGCAGGGTTGTCTTTCCGTGATCCACGTGTCCCATGATCGTGACGACAGCAGGTCTTTCCTGTAAATCTTCTTCTTTTTCTTCTTTCAAATATTTTTCAAAATCCGTATCTTCCAAAATGATTTCTTTCTCGACTTCAACACCGTACTCACTGCAAATCAATTCGATGGCATCGTCATCCAAGTCTTGGTTTTTTGTCGCCATCACACCTAAAAACATGAGCTTTTTGATGATTTCCGCTTCTTTTTTATTCAGCTTTTGTGCCAATTCACTTACCGTCAGTGTATTGCTGTAAGTGATTTTTTCAGGTGTTTGCTCGACTTCCGGTTGAGCAGTTTGCTGCTGTTTTCCTTTTTTCCGGTCTCTTTTCTTTTTGTTCCGTTGTTTTTTCGGCTGATCCTTCTTACTTGCAGATTTAGCACCGCCATTTTTATCTTGTTTTTTATTCGCTGGTCTTTGATTATTGTCTTTTTTCTGTGTTGGTTTTCCAGTACGTTTTTTCTTTTCTTCATCCGTTCGTTTTGGATCGAATTTTTTATCAAGTAATCGGATGACATTTTCCGTTATCGTCGACATGTGGTTGGATACTTCCACATCGATTTCCTTTAAATAATGAAGCACTTCTTTACTTGTCACATTTTTCTTCTTTGCATATTCATATACACGCATTTTCTTCATACGTTCACCCCCGAAATTAATTAACAAAAAAAGATTTTATACCCTTCGCAAAACCTTTATCAAGGATCGCGACCGCAACCCGAGCCGATTTCCCTATGGCGTGGGACAAGGCTTCCCGATCCTCTTCCACAATGATATAAGGAACCCGATAATAAGTGCATTTATCGATCATCGTCTTTTTCGTACGTGCGCCTGCATCTTTGGCGATAAGGACTAACTCCGCCTTTTCGCTACGAATTGCCCGCAAAATGGCTTCTTCTCCCAACGTACATTTCCCGGCTCGAAAAGCAAGACCGACTAAATTCAAATAACTCTTCATTGTCCTTTACCCGCAAATTCACGTAATTGGTCATAAATCGCCGGATCGATTTCCGCCTTCAAAGCGCGACCCAACGCATTCGTTTCTTCCGCTTTCGCAATGACATCCGGGTCAATAGTCAAATAAGCGCCCCGGCCATTTTGTTTTCCCGTCGGATCGACGAAAACTTCCCCCTCTTTATTGCGTACGACACGGATCAATTCCTTTTTTGGACGCATTTCACCAGTGACGACGCATTTTCTTTCTGGAATCCTGCGTTTTCTTGCCATAAGAATTCCCCCTATTCAAATAAATCTTGATTATCTGTTGAATAAGATTCTTCGTCGAGAGTCTCGTCGCTGTTTTCTTCCAATAGCCCTTCTTCCCTGGCTTCCGTTTCACTTTTAATGTCGATTTTCCATCCGGTCAACTTCGCGGCCAATCTTGCATTTTGGCCTCTTTTTCCGATCGCCAAAGATAATTGATAATCAGGGACGATGACTGTCGTCGCTTTTTCCTCTTCATTCAAAATGACGTCAATGACTTTGGAAGGGCTCAATGCATTGGAAACATACACAACGGGATCTTCCGACCATTCGACGATATCGATTTTTTCACCTTTCAATTCGTCGACAATCGCCTGAACCCTTTGCCCTCTTGGACCGACACAAGCTCCTACTGCATCGACATCCGGATTTTCCGCATAAACGGATATTTTCGAACGATCGCCAGCTTCCCTTGCAACTGACTTGATTTCGACAGTGCCATCATATATTTCCGGCACTTCCATTTCGAATAACCGTTTCAACAGTCCCGGATGGGATCTGGAAACGAAAATTTGTGGTCCTTTGCTTGTGTTTTCCACTTTTGTCACATACACTTTAATCCGGTCATGGATATTGTATTCTTCCGTAGGCATTTGCTCGGATTGAGCGAGTTTCGCTTCAATTTTACCTAAATCAACGTAGACAAACCATGCATCTTTCCGTTGGATGATCCCAGTCATCACGTCATCTTCCCGGTCGACGAATTCCGAATAAATGACACCGCGTTCTGCTTCCCTCACCCGTTGTGTCACGACTTGCTTTGCTGCTTGGGCGGCGATACGCCCAAAATCCTTAGGCGTCACTTCCACTTCGATAATGTCGTCGATTTCATAATTCGGATCGATCATTCTCGCTTCTTCCAATGAAATTTCTTGCTGTTCATCTTCCACTTCTTCGACGACTGATTTTCTGGAATACACTTTCATGGCGCCTTTTTCCTCATCGAGTTCCACGCGCACATTCGTTGCTGATTTAAAATTTTTTTTATAGGCTGAAATCAAGGCCGCTTCCAAGGCTTCCAAAAGAACCTCTTTTTCAATGCCTTTTTCTTCCGCCAATAAATCAATCGCTTCAAACAATTGGCTGTTCACTTTTCATAATCCCCCTTATCAAAACATTACAGCTAATCTTGCCTTAGCCACTTTTTCATATGGTATGTCGACAAGTTTTTTTGCTGTTTTCACTTTATACTCGATCGTCAGTACATCATCTTCAAACGATTTCAATAGACCTTCATATGCTTTTTCGCCGTCGATTGGTTCATACAATGTCACATAAACGTGTTTATTGACACTGTTTTGAATATCCTTCTTCGTTTTCAACGGCCGTTCCGCCCCTGGTGAAGACACTTCGAGAAAATAGGCCCCCTTGATCGGGTCGGAAGCATCCAGCTTTTCACTCAATTGTTCTGATACCATACTGCACTCGGAAATATCCACGCCGCCCGGTTTATCGATATACACGCGCAAAAACCAATTTTTCCCTTCCTTCACGTATTCGATATCAACCAATTCCAATCCATTTTCCGCCAAAATCGGCGTGACCAATTGTTCGGTCGTTTCAATCACTTTTGACATGTCCATTCCTCCTTTTAGCCAGCAATCCTTTCACATATTATGCTCAAGTTCACTATTTTTCATTTTCAGAAACAGCATAGGAACAATACAAAACCCTAGCCTGAAGTAAGGGGCTAGGGGTCGGGTTTAGTGAATGCATTCCTAAGAAGAAAAAGTGGGCGAAAACCCACTCCTTTACGTACTCATTCGATACTTTCCAGAATTTAGTATAGCACAGTTGATTGCGGTATGCAAGCCTATATCGACTTGGACTGTATTAAAACAAAGATAATTGGTTCTTTTCTTCCATTCCATCCAAACAACCGTGACGCTCAAGGTATTCCAATACCGTTTTCGATACTTTACTGCGCTCATGAAAATCTTCTTTTGACAGAAATTCACCGTCTTTTCTCGCTTCCACGATATTTAATGCCGCATTCGTTCCGATCCCATCGACGGCATTGAACGGCGGAATCAACGAATCACCATCGACGAGGAATTCAGTGGCGGCGGAACGGTATAAATCGACCTTTTGGAAGGAAAAACCTCGTTCACACATTTCAAGAGCCACTTCCAATACGGTCAATAAAGATTTCTCTTTCGGCGAAGCATCGTTCCCTTTCGCATGGATTACTTCGATGCGCTTTCTGATCGCATCAGAGCCTTGAATCATCGTGTCTAAATCAAAATCACTTGCTTTTACGGTAAAGTATGCCGCATAAAAGAGGATTGGGTGATGGACTTTAAAGTAAGCAATTCGGATAGCCATGAGAACGTATGCCGCTGCGTGTGCTTTCGGAAACATATACTTGATTTTCTTGCATGACTCGATATACCAATCCGGCACACCATGTTTTTTCATTTCGACGATCCACTCATCTTTCAGACCTCTTCCTTTACGGACAAACTCCATGATTGTGAAAGCAAGCGATGGTTCCAACCCTTTTTGCATCAAATAAACCATAATGTCGTCACGACAACCGATGACGTCAGACAATTCACAAGTTCCATTATTGATCAACTCTTGGGCATTCCCCAGCCAAACGTCCGTTCCGTGGGACAAACCGGAAATGATCAACAACTCGCCGAATGTGCTCGGTTTCGTCTCTTCCAGCATTTGTCTGACAAACGGTGTACCGAACTCCGGAACGCCAAGCGTACCCGTTTTACAATTGATCTGTTCCGGTGTCACCCCGAGCGGTTCCGTACTGGAAAAGATTTTCATCACTTCCGGGTCATCAATCGGAATATCTTTCGGATCAATTCCACTCATATCCTGGAGCATACGGATAACGGTCGGGTCATCATGACCGAGTATGTCCAATTTCAACAAATTGTCTTCGATGGAATGGAAATCGAAGTGGGTGGTCCGCCACTCGCTTTTCCGGTCGTCCGCCGGGTATTGGATCGGTGTGAAATCATATATTTCTTTATCTTGTGGCACAACGATAATCCCGCCCGGATGTTGACCGGTCGTCCGTTTTACTCCTGTACAGCCTTGGACGAGACGATCGATTTCTGCCCGTTTCAATTTCAAATCATTATCATTCGCATACCCTCTCACGTAACCATAGGCGGTCTTTTCGGCTACAGTACCGATTGTTCCTGCTCGGAAAACATAGTCTTCTCCGAACAATTCTTTCGTATATTTATGGGCGCGCGGCTGATAAATGCCTGAGAAGTTCAAATCGATGTCCGGCACTTTATCCCCTTCAAAACCAAGGAACGTTTCAAATGGGATATCTTGTCCATCTTTTGTCAACTCATGACCGCATTCAGGACACGGCTTGTCAGGAAGGTCAAATCCACTGGCGACCGAACCATCCGTAAAGAATTCATTGTATTGACATTTTGGACAAACATAATGTGGGGCAAGTGGGTTCACTTCGGTGATTTCCGCCATCGTCGCAACAAAGGAAGAACCTACCGACCCTCGAGAACCGACGAGATAACCGTCTTCCAATGATTTTTTCACTAATTTGTGGGAAATCAAATAAATGACGGCAAAACCATTCCCGATGATACTTTTCAATTCCTTTTCGAGACGTTCTTCAACGATTTCCGGCAAAGGATCACCATAAATTTCTTTCGCTCTCGTATAACATAATTCTCGCATTTCCTGTTCTGCCCCTTCAATCGTCGGAGCGAACAGTCCATCTTTGATTGGAGAAATCGCTTCTAAGCGATTAGCCAGTTGTCGTGTATTTTCCACAACGATTTCATACGCTTTCTCTTCACCTAAGAAGCGGAAACATTCGAGCATTTCATCCGTCGTCCGGAAAGGAGTGTCCGGCAATGTATGACGACTCAACGGATTCCCCGCTTGTGATGCGATGAGGATTTCCCGATATTGTTTATCGGTTTCCTCCAGATAGTGGACGTTTCCAGTTGCCACTACCGGTTTATTCATCTTTTCCCCTAAATGCACTAATTTCTTGATGATGTCCAAAATTTGCGCTTCGTTTTGCACTAATTCTTTTTCAATTAAATGAATATAGTTTTCCGGTGGTTGGACTTCGATGTAATCATAGAATTCCGCTACTTTCTCAGCCTCATCTTCCGATTTTTGCATCATCGTTTCAAATAGTTCCCCTTGATCACAAGCCGAACCGATGAGAAGCCCTTCCCGATGTTTTGCCAATACAGAGCGAGGGATGCGTGGCACCCGGTAAAAGTAATTGATATGGGCGTAAGAGACAAGTTTATATAAATTTTTCAACCCGACATCATTTGCTGCCAAAATCGTGCAGTGGAACGGGCGTGAACGTTGATAGGCGTCTCCTTCCCCCATATGGTCATTCAATTGTCCGTGGTTCGTAATTCCTTTTTCCAATAATTGTTTCACTAATTTCCATGTCAAATGGCCGGTTGCCTCTGCATCGTATATCGCTCGGTGATGTTGGGTGAGCTCAATGTTGAAATGTTTACACAATGTGTTCAAACGGTGATTCTTCAATTGCGGCAGTAAAAATCGTGCAAGTTCCAATGTATCGATGATCGGATTTTTCACTTTTTCCATTCCGATTTTTTCAAATCCTTGGTTGATGAAACCGATATCGAAGGTCGCATTGTGGGCAACAAGCACATCATCGCCCATCCATTCGGCGAAATCCTTCAGCACATCTTCCACTTCCGGTGCATCTTTCAACATATCATCTGTAATTCCGGTCAAATTGATCGTCGTTTCTGACAATGGGTGATGTGGATTGGCAAAGGATTCGAAACGGTCGACGATTTCACCTTCTTGCACACGCACCGCAGCCAGTTCGATGATCGTATCGTAAACGGCAGATAAACCGGTCGTTTCCACGTCGAACACGACATAGCTCGCAGATTCCAACTCAATATCTTGCGAGTTGTAGGCGATCGGCACACCGTCATCGACTAAATTCGCTTCCACCCCATAAATGACTTTGATGCCATGTTCTTTACTTGCCGCATGAGCTTCCGGAAATCCTTGCACTGCAGCATGATCGGTGATGGCAACGGCCGGATGCCCCCATTTCGCAGCTTGTGCGACGAGTGCACTTGGCGATACGACCGCATCCATTTGACTCATCGTCGTATGGGCATGGAGCTCGACTCGTTTTTCGTTTTCCAGAGCTGTATCTTTCCGTTCTTCCACTTCGATTTGTTGAATATCGTTGGCCATCATCGCCAGTTCATTGGAATACATATCGGTTTGGATGCTTCCCCTGGCTTTGATCCACATCCCCTTTTCAACTGATTTGAACTTTTCGGCATCGTCGTCTCCACGGGAAAACATCTTGATTTCCAAGGAATCTGTGTAATCGGTCGCTTTAATGAGAAGTAGGCTTCTACCTGAACGTAACTCTTTCACTTCCACTGAAAAAACATACCCTTGGACTGTGACTCTTCTTTCCTCTTCTTGGATTTCTTCCATCCGGATTGGTTCGTCTTGAATCCGATAACCGAGCAGTAATGAAGCCTGTTTATTTTCAGCACGAGCTTGATCGCGCTTTTCTTTTTCTTTGACCGAATTCATGACAAATTGCTGATCTTCTTTTGCTGTCGCTTCTTTGAAACGTTGCAGTTCTTCCGGATTACTGTTGATTTTCATTTCCAGTGTCAAGTTAGGAAAACCAGCCTTGGAAAAGAATTGTTTCATCGCCTCGGTCAATCTGCTTTTCAACGTATGAGCTTCCAACTCATTTCTCGCGGTTAACATAACTTTATTATTGTCGATTTTAGGGGCTTGTTTTTCCAATAACTGTTTTGTTGCTGGTGAAAGTTGTGGCATTTGTTCGAGGAAACCTTGCCAATATGCTTTGATGATTTCTTCGGACACTTCCTTTTCTGTTGTTTCAATCGTTATATCGACGTCAGCGATGTGGTGGAAAGCTTCATTTAATTTCATCCGAAACATTTTATATACTTGATATGGGAGAACTGATTGTAGATGAATATGAAAATGCCAAACTTTCGACTTTTTAATGACGACTAATTTATTTAAATAACCGTTTGCAAATTGTTCCAGCGTTTCTTCCGGCATATGAATCTGCTCAAGCAGGATGTTCAACTTTTCTTGTTTCGACAAATCCATGGAATCCTCCCCTTTGTAAAAGGTTGTTCATGAAATTAAAAACCCTTGTTCTTTATTATAAGACAAGGGTTTTTAATTTGGTACTTTTTCTTAGCATTCATTCCGTTCCCTCAAAATTCGAAATCCAATCCTATTATGTCAGGCCACGCTTTAAGAATGTTATAGGAACAATCGTTGGATATCGTTCCATGTGACGACGAGCATGAGCAACATGAGGAAGGCAAATCCGATGAAGTGAAACAGTCCTTCCTTTTCGGGAGGAACCGGTTTTCCGCGTAATACTTCAATTCCGACGAATAATAACCGGCCACCATCAAGTGCTGGTAATGGCACAAGGTTGATGACTCCCAAGTTGACACTCAACATCGCCGTCCATAAAAGGAAGTTCCAAAATCCGGTTTGGACGATTTGATCCGTCGCATCGTAAATTCCAACCGGACCGGACAACAATTCAATCGAAACTTGTCCGGTGATCAACAGAAGCAAATTGTTCAAAACCAGTTTAGTCGTATCGTAAGTCCGTTCAAATCCATAGGTGAGCGTTCCTAAAATGGACTTTTCATAGGCTGCATAAACTCCGATTTGTCCGATTGTAATCGGTTCTCCGACTTCATTGACGGATTCAACTGCGTTCGGTGTGACGATTAATTGTTCTTCCCGATCATCACGCAGCACGGTCATTTCCAATGGTTCGGAAGGATTCTCCCTGACAATCGTCGTGAATTCTTCCCATGTGGAAATCGGAGTGTCTTCAATCCGTATCACTTCGTCCCCAGCTAGGAATCCAGCTTCTTCCGCTGGTGAATTTTCAGCAATTTGTCCCAATTCCGCTTCATTCACAGGTGTTCCTTGAACGAGACCTATAATGATAAAAATGACGATAGCAAGGACGAAATTCATCAATGGACCCGCAAAAAGTTGCATCGCCCGCTGACCTGGAGTTTTCGATGCGAATTGGCGGTCATATGGAGCGATTTGCGTTTCTTGTTCGTCCATAATAAAAAACGCTTTTTCATCCACATCAAATGAATGCTTTGTTTCCTCATCATCCGGTTCATAGCCTTCAATAATCAAGTCATGATCAAGATCGACCCGTTCCACTTCGATGATTCTTGCATTCGGATGTTTTGCTTTGTTGTTCACAATGATTTTATCGACTTTATTTTGTTCATTGAATTCAAGCCCAATGATATGGCCAGGCTTCAACTCGATGATTTCCGGATCTTCCCCTGCAACACGCACATATCCTCCGGCCGGTATGAGACGAATCGTATATAGTGTTTCGTTTTTCGTAAAAGAAAACATTTTAGGACCAAATCCAATAGCAAACTCTCTGACAAGCATTCCAGCTCGTTTCGCAAAAATAAGATGTCCCCATTCATGGATGGACACGAGGAGACCGAACATGAAAATAAATGCGATCACTGTGGTCATATGAACCACCTCTCTCAAACAGAATTCTTGATCTTCCAAAGCTCTGCTTTCAATTGTATAGATTTTTAAACGGCATGACAAACTTTGTTATTCCGAAAACGATTAAATGAATTGGATTAAATGTAAAAACGGCAGCACAAACAGCATACTATCGAACCGATCGAGTATGCCGCCATGTCCCGGTAACAGCCTACCCGAATCTTTCACTCCATAATTTCGTTTGAATGCCGATTCCACCAAATCTCCAATTTGACCGACAATCGATGCGAACACCGTCACTATTACAACGACAGCCAAGGTATGGGAAAATGGCTGGATAAGATGAAAGATAATGGCTACTAGACAAGCTGTCGCAATGCCTCCGATAGCTCCTTCCACTGTTTTTTTCGGACTGATTTCCGGCCAAAGCTTTCGCTTACCGAACGTTTTCCCGATAAAATAAGCTCCTGTGTCCGTCGCCCAAATGATGAAAAAAGCAAAAAGGATATTGCTGAATCCGTTGATACCAAGTCTTGTCTCAATCAGGAAATAAAAGCCGATACCGACATATAAAGTTGTTAGTATGACAAATCCCGCTTCATCAAATGTGAATTTGTTACGGACAAGCACCGTATATGCGAGTAAAAATAAAATGAGCACTGTATAGAAATCTGCTAAAACGATCGGACCAAATGGAAAAAATTCGGATTTGTCCGGCAACAACAACAACCATAAACCGATGATGCCGATGATACCGGGTACGGAAATGAGAGGTATATGCCTCATTTTGAGCAATTCCATCAATCCGATTGTCGCTATCAAATAAATGAATAAAGTAAAAGGCAATCCCCCGATGACGACAAAGGGGATAAATACCGCCAATGCCAAAATCGCTGTAATAATCCGTTGCTTCATATACCTTTCATCACCTTATATACCTCCGTATCTCCGCTTCCTTTTTTGATAATCCTTGATTGCTTCATAAAAAATCTCTTCGTTCATATCCGGCCACAACACATCGGTAAACCAAAACTCACTGTAAGCAAGCTGCCAAAGAAGGAAGTTGCTCAATCGTTTTTCACCGCTTGTCCGAATCAACAAATCCGGATCGGATAATCCATTCGTATACAAATATTTTGAAAAAATTTCTTCATCCAAGGAATCGAGGGATAATTTTTCCCCATCGACATCTTCCATAATTTGCTTGATGGCGTGCATGATTTCATAGCGGCTTCCATAATTCAAAGCAAAATTCAAAAGAAGCCCATCATTTTTTTTCGTTTTGTTGATAGCATATTGGACGGCCTTTTTTGTATGTATTGGAAGCGCGTCGATATTCCCGATCGTTTCAACCCGAACATTGTTTTCCATCAATTCAGGCAAGTAAACATGAAGAAACTCTTTCGGGAGTTTCATCAGAAAATCGATTTCCGTCTTGGGACGATTCCAATTTTCCGTGGAAAAAGCATAAAGTGTCAGCACCTTCACTTTCGCCTTATGGGCAGCCCGAACAACTTTCATTACAGCTTTGACGCCTTCTTTATGACCGGCCACCCGTGGTAAACCTCGTTTCTCTGCCCAACGGCCATTACCGTCCATAATGATGGCGACATGGTTCGGGACATTTTCAAAATTGATGGTTGGGATATCTTGGCGCTCATTTTTAACAAAAGGTAATTTCATAGACATGTCATGTCCTCCGAATTTTTGGTAACTTAGGTGGTATAGGAAAATCATATTGGTCATCATGCGATTAATCCATATATATGCAATAACAGTTTTCCCATGAACTTCCAACTGAATCAAATCGTCGATAAAATCATTTATATTATAACGATTATCCGCTAAGAATACAAAAGCCCCCTTTGATAAGAGGGCCACTAGTTTCATTTTACATGTTTTCACATCATTTAGAAAGCTCGAACTGGATATTTTATACTTCCATAATTTCTTGTTCTTTGTTCTTCACCATATCATCGATTTTTCCGATGAAAGCATCGGTTTCTTTCTGCACATCATCTTGATATTTCCTCAGTTCGTCTTCGGTCAATTCAGAATTTTTCTCCATCTCTTTCAATTGGTCGTTTGCTTCCCTACGGATGTTCCGTACTTGCACACGGGATTCTTCGGCAAACTTACCGACGACTCGAACCAATTCTTTCCGACGCTCTTCAGTAAGCGGCGGAATACTGATCCGGATCACATTCCCGTCGTTTGATGGAGAAAGTCCCAAGTCCGCTTTTTGGATTGCCTTTTCAATATCACCAAGCGCCGTTTTATCATATGGCGTGATGACAAGCAAGCGGGCTTCCGGAGCTCCTACTGTAGCAAGTTGGTTCAATGGTGTCGATGTGCCGTAATAATCGACGAATACATTGTCCAATAGACTCGGATTTGCTCGTCCTGCCCTTACAGTGGCTAAGTTTCGCGAAAAGGCTTGGATGGCATTTTCCATTTTTTCTTTCATTTCGTTCAACACATTGTTTGGCATCGTTTATTTCCCCCTTATCGTTGTTCCTATCGTTTCACCTTGAACTACCCGTTTAATATTTCCTTCTTCCATGATGGAGAAGACGATTAAAGGAATGTCGTTGTCCATACAAAGAGATGAAGCAGTGGAGTCCATCACTCCAAGTCCTTCATTCAACATATCCATATAAGATAATGTATCATATTTTACTGCATTTTTATTTTTCAATGGATCGTCGGAGTATACGCCATCGACATTGTTTTTCGCCATTAAAATCACTTCAGCTTCAATTTCAGCAGCTCTCAATGCGGCAGTGGTATCTGTGGAAAAATATGGATTTCCGGTTCCTGCAGCGAAAATGACGACGCGTTTTTTCTCCAAATGACGAATCGCTTTTCTTCTTATGTATGGCTCAGCGACTTGGCGCATTTCAATCGATGTCTGGACTCTTGTCGGAATGCCGATTGACTCCAACCCGTCTTGCAAGGCAAGAGAGTTCATAACTGTGGCGAGCATTCCCATATAATCCGCAGATGCTCGATCCATGCCCATTTCGCTTCCGGTTTTCCCCCGCCAAATGTTTCCGCCGCCAACAACAATAGCTACTTCCACACCGAGTTCAACAACTTCTTTCACTTGTGCAGCAATGGAACGGATGACTTTCGGATCGATTCCACTTCCTTGATCTCCACTTAGCGCTTCTCCACTCAATTTCAATACAATTCTCCGGTACTTTGCTGTTGACATAGTAACCCTCCATAGCGATAGATATGTTTTATTCACGGGTGTTTTAACCATGGGAAAATAGGGAACAGAAACGTTCCCTATTTTCTCTTCCATTATTTCTTGATTTGGCTCATGACCTCTTCAGCAAAGTTTTCTTCACGTTTTTCCATTCCTTCGCCGACTTCATAGCGTACAAAAGATTTGACTTTTGCACCTTTGTCTTCAACATATTTTTTGACTTTGAAGTCTGGATCTTTCACAAATTCTTGTTCCAACAAAACGATTTGCTCGAAGAATTTACCGAGACGTCCTTCCACCATCTTTTCGACGATATGCTCCGGCTTGCCTTCGTTCAAAGCTTGTTGTTTCAATACTTCGCGTTCACGGTTCACTTCATCTTCCGGAACGTCATCACGAGTGACGTAGCTAGGGTTGATCGCTGCAACATGCATAGCGATGTCTTTTCCTAGTTCGGAATCATTAGTGTTTTCAAGGACAGCGACAACACCGATTCTTCCGCCCATATGCAAATACGTACCGAACACGTCGTTATCTGTTTTTTCAAGAACGGCAAAACGACGTAAAGAAATTTTTTCTCCAATTGTGGAAATCGCACTGTTGATGACAGTTTCCAACGTGTCGTCATCTGCTTTCAATTTCAAAGCTTCTTCCACTGTTTTCGGCTTTTTGTCTACAAGAACTTTACCGATTTTCACCAATAACTCTTTGAACATGTCATTCTTTGTGACAAAGTCTGTTTCACAATTCACTTCCAGGAGAACGGCAGTATTTCCGTCAACTTCAATGTGTGTAAGTCCTTCCGCTGCAATCCGATCCGCTTTTTTGGCAGCCTTTGCCATTCCCTTTTCACGAAGATAGTCGATCGCTTTTTCGATGTCTCCATTTGTTTCTTCCAGGGCCTTTTTACAATCCATCATTCCGGCACCGGTTTTTTCACGTAATTCCTTCACCATTTTAGCTGTAATCGCCATTTGTTTTTCCTCCTTTAATATTGACAAGCTGTTACCTTCTTAAAAAGAGGTGATAAAAGGCAATCATCCTCTTATCACCCCCTACCATTTACAAAATTATTCTTGAGTTGAGGCTTCTGTTTCAGTTTCAGCTTCCGTTTTTGTCTCGGTTTCAGCTTCTGCTTCTTCAGTTTTTTCTTCTACCGATTTTTCTGCTGTCGGAGCTTCCACTTCAGCAGTTTCTTCCCCTTGTTTTCCTTCCAAAATAGCATCAGCGATTTTTGAAGTCAACAATCTTACTGCACGAATGGCATCATCGTTTGCAGGGATCACATAGTCAATTTCATCCGGATCACAGTTTGTATCGACAATACCGATGATCGGAATGTTCAATTTGCGCGCCTCTGCAATCGCAATGCGCTCTTTACGCGGGTCGATGACAAAAACAGCATCAGGGAGCTTTTTCATTTCTTTAATTCCACCGAGGAATTTTTCCAAGCGTTCTTTTTCTTTTAAAAGAATCCCTACTTCTTTCTTAGGAAGCACTTCAAAAATGCCGTCTTCTTCCATTTTCTCGATTTCTTTCAATCGTTCGATTCGTTTGCGGATCGTTTGGAAGTTGGTGAGCGTACCGCCTAACCAACGTTCGTTTACGTAAAACATGCCAGAACGTGTCGCTTCTTCCCTGACGGAATCTTGTGCTTGCTTTTTCGTACCGACAAAGAGTACGGTACCTCCGTTAGCCGCCAACTCTCTTACATAGTTATATGCTTCATCGATCTTTTTTACCGTTTTTTGCAAATCGATGATGTAGATGCCGTTTCTTTCGGTGAAAATGTATTTTTTCATTTTCGGATTCCAACGGCGTGTCTGGTGACCGAAATGTACACCAGCTTCCAACAATTGCTTCATAGAAATGTTTGCCATATTAAACTCCTCCTTGGTTTTTTCCTCCGCCCGGTTCATCTTCGCTTATAGACCATGGCATTTGGCACCGTATAAGCGATTCCCCAAACGTGTGTTGTCCTTGTCTACGAGTGACAAGAGCTTTATACCAGAAATAATATATCACAACTGCACCATGGAAGCAAGCCTTTTTCATTTCTCATAAAATTTAATGATGAGTTCGGCCTCCGTTTTTCCACAATCGAGTGTCTTTGCAATTTCTTCAACCGGGACGCCTTGGGAATGCAATTGTAAAACCCTTGATTCGAGAGACGCTTCCACTTTATCCTCTTGTTCATCATTCAACAAACGTTCGATTCCGGTCTGAGGATGTTCATCTTTTTTTGTCTGAATGGGGGAAATCGGCGTTTGTGGTTCGTCTGTTACCTGATTGGTTGTAGTTTGGCTATCTTTTGTTTGTTCAGCTTTTACATCATTGCCTTTGTATACTGGAATCATCCGTTGCAAACGATCATTTTCTTCTTTGATTTCTTCCAATGCATGTTCCATTACTGCTTGAAATTCTTCCGGATTCGCCCTGTTTTCAAACCTTTGCACTTTTTTCAGTAACTGGAAGATGGCGGCGAATGCGATAAGATGCAATAAAAAGCTGATGATGAGCAATAACGATGTCATATCACCGCTCCTTTAACCATTGAAATCGATGCGTCTACCGAGATATGGGTGGTAATCTTTCCTTGTTTTCTTTTTAGCTTTCTGTTTCTTATTTTCTCTACGTTCTTGTTCGGATTCTTCTTTCTTTTTTGTACGATTCGTTTCAACCATATGCTGGACTTGGGTACGTTTTAATTTTTCCGCTTCCAGTTCGGATTGGGCGAGCATCCCCTGTAATGTTTCACCCTGTCGTTGCATTTGATCCTGCATTTTCCCCGCATCTTGTGTCCGGGGCAATGCGACTTGCATTTCGACCGCTTTCATCCCCATTCCATCCACCAATCCTTTCCATGTTAGGATTATGTATCGGAATATACAGATCAGTATCGTTGCTGTACAGTAATTTCATTATCGACCAAACGGATTTCCACGTCACGGAAATTGCTTTTCATGATCCGTTTGTATTTACCGAAACTGACGATGACATTTTGATAAATATAGTTTTTCACAATTAATTTTGCCTCGCTTAAATCACCCATCTCACTAGTCAAATCCGCCAATTCATCGTCAATTTCTTTCAATTGTTCTGTTACGACATGCAATGAATGCTTTTGCCTCAACAAAGAAGTCTTCACTTTCGGATTCGCCTGGTCTTGCGTAAGGAGTTTTTGCCCGAGCAATTCCAGTTTGCTTTTCATTTCCGTAAGTTCCTCTTTCTTCTTGACTAACGCCGTCTCTTTTTCAAGTATCGTCCGGTTCACTCCTAATACGATTTCGGTTTTCGTATCCAATCGGCTTCCGATATCTTTCGCTTCAATCGATTTTCCTGCCGATAAGCTTCCGCCGATGATGTTCCCGTGTTTGGAAAAGACATGTCCCTTCACGACACATTCACTATGAAGAATCGAATTTTCCACATAAAGGTCATTGCCGACGGAAACATTCGCTTGGTTGATGTAGCCAATGTGTAGGTTATCCCCGGCGATGATGGTACCTTTTTCTTGTCCGGCAATCCCCTCCGATATGTATATGGATCCTTTCGCTGATATCGTCGCCGCCTCGACCATGCCGAAAATTTTGATATCACCTTCTGCACTCACTTTAAAGCCGGAAGGAACATCGCCACGAATAACGATCGTTCCGACAAAGTCAATGTTACCTGTTTTCAATGATAAGGTTTCATTAACGTGGTACTCAGGCAATACTTGAATTTTTCTTCCGGAGATGCTGAATTGACCATTTTCTTCAGCATAATAAGTTTGGCTCGATTCGTCAAAAGCGACGTTTCTTCCCGGCCTGACCATTGCGGGTTTACCTGGAATCGCTTTCGCAATCTGGCCCATTACATTTTTTCCATCCTTGCCGGGCGTCGGGTCAATCTTTTTCGCCAATGGTTGCCCTTTCGTGACAGATGGGATTTTCATGACGTTACGAAAATCCCAGTTTTCGTCCCTTTTCATTTCCATATCCTTATCGATGAGATATTCGATTTTTCCATCATCACCATTTTGAGGCGGTAATCCTTCTGCGATAATGATAGGGAAATCCATATCATGAAGGTTTTCCGCAAGTTTGGATATCACATCGTATTTTATCCCAAAATTCACTTTATGGAAAGCTAAAAATTCTTTCCATTCACTCAAATTTGTCTGGAAATCCACATCCACTTTTTTGATACAGTCAAGCTCCGCTACCATACGATTATCTTTAAAATCAATCCGAAAATGCTCTTTCAAATTTTCCAATTCGTATCCCCCAAGCAAACACTAGATATGGTCAAACAACTTTGGCCAGAATGTTTTTCAATTTAAATATCGCTTTTTTATGTATTTGTGAAATCCTTGACGTGGTCAAATTCAAGATTTTCCCGATTTCCGTCAATGTCAACTCTTCGTTATAAAAAAGAGAGATGACCATTTGTTCGTTTTTATTAAGTTTCTTTATCGCTTCAACCAGTTCCTGTTTCAATTCTTCCATATATAATTCCTCTTCCGGAGAGATGGCTTGATCATCAGGAATCGTATAGCCGATTCCTTCATTAAAATCAATCTCATTCTTCGGCTTCTCTTCAATGGAAAGAACATTTGAAAATAAAGCATCTTTGACGATGGTTTCGACTTCTTCCGGAGACATGTCCAACAGTTTGCCGATTTCTTTTGATGTCGGCATTCGTTGTAATTTCTGTTCTAATTCTTCGGAAACTCGTTCGACTTTTTTCGCTTTTTCCCGAAGTGAACGGGGCAACCAATCTTCTTTACGTAATCCATCCATGATCGCACCTTTGATACGGAAAGAAGCATAAGTATCGAATTTCAAATTCCGTTTTTCATCAAACTTTGTGATTGCATCGTAAAGGCCGAGGAGTCCAAAACTTCTGACATCATCCTTGCTGACATTATTCGGTAAGTGACTGGAAATGCGTTCCACATGATAATCGACTAAATACTGGTAATATTCGATCATTTCATTCATCGTCGCATCATCTTTCGCGGTTTTCCAGTACTTCCATAGGGATTGTTCTTGTGATGACATACCTGAATTCATGGTACTCCACTCCTTCCTGCAAACTAAATGACATTGGAACAAATGAATTAAATGACAAGCTCTTCTCTGTTCACTTTTCTGATTTTCAAAAGGCTTGTAGCCGGATCAAACTCAATCGTGCGACCGATACTGCCCCCGACATCTTTCGCAATGACCGGTATCCGTAACTTTTCGAGCTCTTCCAATGAGGCTTCGACATTTCTCGGACCTATCCGTAAAAGTTCCGAACTGTTATCCACTTTGAACATTTCTGCTCCACCGGCTATTTTTGCTTTCATCGCATATCTTCTGGCACCCATATCGACAAGCTTTTCAACAAGTAAAGGGATGGCTGTATCCGCATATTTCGCTTGATTGATCGGATTTTGTTTCGTCACACCGGAGTCGGGAAGCAAAATATGTGCCATTCCTGCAATTTTTTTCGTTTCATCATAAATGACGATGCCGACACACGATCCGAGACCTAATGTTCTGATTTTATCCGGTTCACGCACCGTATCCATATCGGCTATGCCAACTCGTACAACGGTTCCTGTTTTATCCATTTTGTTCGATCCCCAACGTTTTGAATAATACTTTTAATGAATCAGGATGCGGCAATAAGAAAAAGTTCCCTTTCAGTTCTTTTTCTTTTTCTGCACTGTTGATTTTTGAGTCGATGACGATGGCATAGTCGGACACTTTGGAAATGTCTATCAAACCATACGTCAAGACGGCTGCTGCCATATCGACACCTAAATGCGGGACAGATGGCTGCATATGCAATTTCGTCAAATCGGAAAGGGCCGAAATGTAAGATCCAGTGACGATATTGCCGATTTCTTCCAATACGGAAATAGCCATACCATCATCCAAATCTCCATCCATGATGGTGAAGCCCGGATTACCCGTAATCGTCTGCACTAACATTTCTGCTTCTTCAACGGATAAAACGAAATATACATTGCTCGGAATGTCTCCAAAGATACGGAAAAGAATGGCTACGACCACTTCATCCGCTCCACCGATCAATTCCATCATTTCATCGAAGGAAACGATGTTGACAGAAGGAACGACCATCTCAATTTTTCTGTTGAGTAATTGGGACAGAGCTGTTGCTGCATTTCCCGCACCGATATTTCCGATTTCCCGCAATACATCCAATTGAAATGAAGACAGTTCATTATAATCCATTTTTTCCCTATCCTTCCCTATCGACGGTAAGCTGATGTTGTTCCGAAATGAGTATCTTTTCCAAGTTCAATAGGCTGAACAAACGTTTGTCGATTTTTATCACCCCATTGATGTAATCGGCCGCCACAGTTCCGACAACTTCCGGATTAGGTTCGATGTCTTCTCTTGGCAAGTCAATGACGTCGTTTGCCTCATCGACGATTAAACCGACTTCAACTCCATTCATGGAGATGATGATGAAACGGGTCTCTTCCGTGAATTCTTTTTCCGGCATTCCAAACCGTAAGCGCAAATCAATGATTGGAATGACAATACCACGCAAGTTGATGACTCCTTTAATGAATTCGGCTGTTTGAGGGACTCTCGTTATTGGATGGACTCTTTCAATCGCACTGACATGTTCGACGGGCAATGCATATTCCTCATCTTCCAACCGGAAAATGATCACTTTAAAACTATCTGTTCCGATATTCTCCATGTTGTTCCTCTCCTTTTATTGTTTACTCATGGTTATTCGCTTGAAGAGACTTCAAAAATGGGCCGATTTCGTATAATGGCAATATTTTATCCGCCAATCCCGTATCCCGAGCAGCCCTTGGCATACCATAAATGACCGATGTTTCCTCCGCTTCAGCGATGATGAGAGCATCTTCATCCTCCTGCTTTATTTTGCGGAGACCTTCAGAACCATCACTTCCCATACCAGTCAAAACGATGGCAATTTTATTTACTTCGGAAAGTTCCGCAATCGAATAAAATAAAGCATCGACACTCGGTCGGTGATTATTGAGAGGTTTATCCTTCGTCAACTTGAGTATGTAATTGTTCCCGTTCATTTTCACCTTCATATGGTAATCACCGGGTGCAATATACACCTTCCCTTTTTCCACTTTTTCCCCATCCGTTGCTTCTTTCACATGTAAGTTGGTTAAAGCATTTAAACGATCTGCCAACGATTTGGTGAAAGTCGGCGGCATATGTTGGACGACGAGGATCGGTATGTCGAAATCGGCAGGCAAATCGATCAATACCCGTTGCAATGCCCTTGGCCCACCTGTGGAAGTACCGATGGCAATGAGCGTCTGCTTCTTCGGTTTCCTTGACGTTTTCTGTCTTGTCCTCCCATGTTCAATTGATGGGGATGCTCTTTTTTCACTGAGAGTTCCAGGTGTGAGCGTCGCTTCTTTTGCGGCAATGACCTTGGTAATGATTTCTTCTTTTTTTGTTTCAATATCAAGGGAAATTTCTCCTGAAGGCTTCATAATAAAATCGACAGCACCATATTCAAATGCTTGGATCGTATTTTTTGTGCAAGTTCCTGACTCACTTGCCAACATGATGACTGGTAGAGGATTTGTTTCCATGATTTCCTTCAGTGCGCTGATTCCATCCATTATCGGCATATTGACATCCATCGTCACAACATCCGGATGCAATTGTTTCAACTTTTTTATGCCTTCTTGGCCATTCCGTGCGGTGCCGACCACTTGCACACGAGGATCGCTTTCCAATATGTTCGTCAACATTTTCCGCATAAAAGCTGAATCGTCAACAATAAGCACGCGAATTGGTTCCATTAAAATTTACCCCTGAATAATTTTTTTAGTCGCTGGATAAAAGCCGGCTCTTCATGATACGGAATAACTTCTGTGCCGGACAAGAAGTGGTCGGTCAGTTTCCGGATGGATCTGGATGCGGGGGCTTTCTCGTTCAATAATGCATAAGGCGTCTGTTTAATGACCGCTTCGGATACGATCCGATCTTCCGGAATGACACCTAAAGGCTGGATGTCCCTGTGAAGAAACTGCTTCACTACACGTTGGAAACGTTCCAATGTCACCCTGTCTTTTTTGGATCTCGCCCGGTTCAAAATGACATGGATGGGCATGTTTCCCCCATGATTCACCACTTGTTTGATCGCACTGTAAGCATCGGTGAACGCTGTCGGTTCGGTTGTCGTGACGACGATGCACTCATCCGCCGCCAAAATGAAGAAAATGCTGTCCTGGGATATCCCTGCACCCATATCAAAAATGATATAATCATAGGAATCGACTAATTCTTTGAATTGTTCATAGAAAAATTCCCGCTTTTCTTCATCAAGATGGATGAAATCATTCAATCCGGAACCGCCGGCGATATAATGCAAGTTATGCGGTCCTTTTTCCATAATGTCAAAGATTGATAACCGTTCGTTGAATAAGTCGACGATCGTCCGTTCCGGTTGGACGCCGAGCAAAATGTTGATATTGCCCATTCCCATATCCAAATCGATGATCATCACTTTTTTATTGCGGTTGATCAATTCCAAAGAAAAGTTCAAAGCGATATTGGACTTTCCAACCCCACCTTTTCCGCTGATGACCGCAATCGTTTTCCCTTGTTTCTGATTCGCGGAAAATTTGATTCTCTTTCGTAAATTCCTTGCTTGGTCAGTCATGGAGGTCACCTACAATCAGTTCGCTGATCAAGGATGGATTTGGTTTGACGAGATCATCCGGCACATCTTGCCCGTTCGTCATATAGGCAATCCCGATTTCATTCGGTAACGTAATCGATAAGATACTACCGTATTGGGATGTCTCATCCATTTTTGTGAAAATGACTTCTTTTAGTGGAATTTGTTTGAATTGTTCAAACAAACCAACCATATCTTTCGGTTTTGCCGTCAGGGCTAAAACCAAATACGTCGAAATACCGGTCACATTGCCCATCATTTCTTTCAACTGGTCGATATAGGTCGGATTCCGGAAGTTTCTCCCAGCCGTATCGACAAGAATCACATCATGACCCGCCAATTTTTCTATCGCTTGATGGTAATCATCCATATTGTACGCGACTTCTAGGGGGACATTCAGTATCCGTGCATAGGTCTTCAATTGTTCAATCGCTGCAATCCGGTACGTATCGGTAGTGATGAAGGCGACGCGCTTTTTTTCTTTCAACATCAGTTGAGCAGCGATTTTTGCAATCGTCGTCGTCTTACCTACTCCAGTAGGACCGACAAATTGAACGATTTTATCTTCATTCGTTATTCCATCGAAAGTAAGTTTATTCAATCTGTCATTGATCAAGCCTTTCACCGTTTGCTGTATTCGTTTGCGTCCAGGTTCTTTTTCCGATTCCAATTTTGCGAACGCATCTGCAATGATTTCATCCGCCAAAGAGCGATCGACTTCTTGCATCAATAACGCATGATGTGCAATTTTATAGTCAGGTGGCAAATCCAGTTCTTTGTTTGAAGTTTCCAATTCGATGATCTTTTTTAAACTTTTGATTTCCTGAAGGATTTCATGTTCCGCTGTTTGTCCGGTTTGCACGAGCGGTTTTGCTTTTTCAGCGGGTCCGGCATTTCCGGCCGTTCCTTCTTTCTTCGTTTGGTAGGGGTGCGGATCTTTTGCCGCAATGACTTCTATTTTTTTCTTATGGAACAAACCGAGAAACCGTTTTTGTTTGATTTGTTTCGTTTGCAAAATGACCGCATCCGTCCCCAAATCTTTTCGAATGACATCCATCGCTTCCGGCATCGAATCAGCGATATATTTTTTTATTTTCATGCCACATTCACCACCCCTACGCTTTGGACTTGCACATCAGGTTCCAATTCGTTATAGGACAATACGACGACATCCGGAAGAAATCGTTCAAGCAATTGTTTCAGATACATGCGGATTGCAGGCGAACATAATACAATCGCCGTTTCCTCCCGAAGTTGCAGTTTTTCCACTTCTTTCTGGATGTTGATGATGATTTCTTGTTGTTTTTCCGGATCTAGAGACAAGTAATTGCCATGTTCGGTCTGCTGGATATTTTCCGCAATCAACTTTTCGACACTGCCGGATACGGTGATTACAGTCATCGTGTTATCTTCTTTCGCATATTGTTTCGTTATTTGTGATGATAAAGCTTGTCTGACATATTCAGCGAGCAAATCCGTATCATTTGTCATCTTCGCGAAGTCTGCCAACGTTTCAAAAATGACGGGAAGATTCCGGATGGAAACTTTTTCCCGCAACAACTTCGCCAACACTTTCTGGACATCACCAATTGCAAGCGGATCTGGCGTCACTTCTTCCACCAAAATCGGATGACTTTCTTTCAAGTGGTCGATAAGTTGTTTTGTTTCTTCACGACCGAGCAAGACGTGGGCGTGGCGTTTAATCACTTCCGTAATGTGGGTGGAAACGACAGATGGTGGATCGACCACCGTATAACCGGATAATTCGGCTTCGTCTTTATACTCCTCGGTGATCCATTTGGCCGGCAACCCGAATGCCGGCTCTTTCGTATCGATTCCTTCGATTCCGTCGTCTTCCATATCCGGAGCCATCGCTAAATAATGATCGAGCATCAGTTCACCCCGAGCGACTTCATTACCTTTTATTTTCAAGCGGTATTCATTCGGATTCAATTGGATGTTGTCCCTGATCCTTACGACCGGAATGACCATCCCGATTTCAATAGCCAATTGTCTGCGGATCATGATGATGCGTTCCAACAGATCTCCACCTTGGCTTGCATCGGCTAAAGGGATCAATGCATAACCGAATTCAAATTCAATCGGATCCAAGTTGATCAAATTGACGACATTTTCAGGAGAACGGAGATGGGATGTTTCCGTCTCATCGATTTCTTCCTCTTCTTCTTCCATCGTCGGTTCAGGTGTTCTTTGCATCATATAGCCGGATAATGCCAAAAGCAGTGCAATGGAAGTCGTCAAGAAGAAATTAATCGGTGTCAAACCTAATAGGAATATGGCGCCTGCAGCGACGTACAACAGTTTCGGATATTGGGTCATCTGACTGACGACATCCGCACTCAAATTGTTGCCATCACTGGAACGTGTAACGACAATTCCTGTCGCCGTGGACATTAATAATGCGGGTATTTGTTGCACTAAACCGTCCCCAACTGTCAAGCGTGTGAACAAATTGACAGATTCCCCGAAAGAAAGTCCCATTTGAACCATCCCGATGATGATTCCAAAAATGATATTTATGAGAACAGTAATAATCGAAGCGATAGCATCACCTTTAACGAATTTACTCGCACCGTCCATCGCCCCATGGAAGTCTGCTTCTTTTTCAATATTTTTCCGACGCTCTTTCGCTTCTTGCTCCGTTATGATACCTGCATTCAAATCCGCATCGACACTCATTTGCTTTCCAGGCATCGAATCCAAAGAAAATCTTGCAGCAACTTCCGATACCCGCTCGGCACCCTTTGTAATGACGATGAAGTTGATGATAACGAGGATGATGAAAACGACAAACCCTACCAATGGGTTATCGCCAATGACAAAAGAACCGAATGTATCAACGACGCCACCAGCGTCTCCTCTTGCAAGGATTGCTCTTGTTGTGGAAACGTTCAGCCCTAAACGGAATAAGGTGACTAATAAGAGGAGTGTCGGAAATACCGAAAATTGGAGGACATCTGTCGTGTTCATTGCTACTAGGATGACCATTAAAGAAATGCTGATATTCACCAATATCAAAACACTCAAAATGCCTCCCGGAAGCGGGATGACAAGCATCAATATAATTAAAATAACTCCAATTAATACAGTTAAATCACGTGGCTTCATTCCAAGTCTCTCCTCAACATTACACTTTGTTCTCCAATTGGTATACATATGCGAGAACTTCCGCTACCGCTTGATAAAATTCTTCCGGTATTTCTTCTCCGATTTCCACCATTTGATAGAGAGAACGTGCAAGTGGTTTGTTCTCTACAGTCACAATATCATGTTCCTCGGCAATTTCACGGATTCTACGTGCAACATGATTGACACCTTTAGCGACGACCAAGGGGGCACTCGCTTTTTCTTCATCGTATTTCAATGCAACGGCATAATGCGTCGGGTTCGTAATGACGACATCGGCTTCAGGTACTTCCGCCATCATGCGTCTCGTCGCTATCAACCGTTGCCTTTCTTTGATTTTCGATTTGATGAGCGGGTCCCCTTCGATGTTTTTGAATTCGTCTTTAATATCTTGTTTCGACATACGAATATTTTTTTCAAAGTCATAGCGTTGGTACAGATAATCGAGAACAGCCAGAAACAGTAAGGCGATGGTTGCCGCAAATCCCATGACGATGGCGACCCTTCCGAAAAGCATAATGGCGCTTTCCGCATTTTTGAAAACAAGCATCAACACTTCATCTTTGAAGTACCAAATGACGGCGAAGGTAATGACACCGACTACCGTTATTTTCAAAAATGATTTCAACAACTCCACTAATGCCCGGATGGAAAAAATACGTTTTGCCCCTTGAATCGGGTCAATCCGTTTTAAATCAAATTTCAACGGTTCAGAGGAAATTAAAAATCCCCGCGTTTGGATCAAGTTCGAACTGAATCCGGCAATGATTGCAACGAGCATTATGGGAGCAATGACTTTCGCAGCTTCCAATGTCGCTCCATTGAACACATTCTGCACCGTGTCCGGTGTGACGTCCCAATGGATGAAATTCGTAAATGCTTCCACATAGAACATAAGCATCGTTTCCAACATCTTGCCGCCGAAGATGAACAATGCAAAAAAGCAAAGAGCCAGTAATATCGCTGTATTGATATCTTGACTTTTGGCGACTCGACCTTTTCTCCGTTCATCTTGACGTTTTTTCGGGGTGGCTTTTTCCGTTTTCTCACCGGCAAAAAATTGCAGATCCATTTTCAATTGCATCTTAACCACCTCCGAATAATTGCATCAACCCCCTCATCGCCCGAAACATCGCTTGGAACAAACTTTCCACTGCGTTAATATAAAGAGAAAGAAAGATGAAAATTGCGATGAAACTGACGGAAATTTTCAATGGCAATCCGACGACAAACACGTTCACTTGCGGTACAGTACGAGCGATGATTCCTAAGGCGATGTCGACGAGAAACAGCGTCCCGACAATAGGAATCGCCATTTGAAAGGCGATGATGAACATATGATTGAAAACCTGGATGATGAAGTCGGCGATCGATCCGTCCTGGAAAGGGATGTACGCTTCAATCGGTATGAACTGGTAACTGTTCATGATCCCGTCGATCAATAAATGGTGTCCATCCACAACGAGCAAAAACAACAAGGCAATCATGTAAAAATATTGTCCAGTGAGCGGACTTTGTGCACCTGTCTGAGGGTCGACCACATTCGCAATCGCAAATCCCATTTGGAAATCGACAAATCCGCCTGCCACTTGCAATGCGGAAACGATGATGAATGCGATCAAACCGATGCATAAGCCGACGAGCACTTCTTTCGCCACCAGGAAGAAATATGTATGATCCAATGTAAAGGATGTCGTGTCCAACGTTTGAAATAGAATAAGAGCTAAAAAGAAACTGAATCCAATCCGAAGTGGAATCGGTATCGTCCGATATGAAAACAATGGAACGACCATAAAAAATGCAAGTAAACGGGCAAAAATAAGTAAAAATATCGGTAATATGTTCAATTCTATCAATTCAAGCATTGTTTACCCTACTAATAGATTGAGATTTTGGAAAATATCAGAAGCAAACTCAACCATCCTTGAAAGCATCCATGGACCAAAAATGACAAGGCCGACCAAAACAGCGATGATTTTGGGAATAAACGCCAATGTTTGTTCCTGGATTTGTGTGGTCGCTTGGAAAATACTTACTAATAGTCCGACGGTCAAGGCTAATAAGAGCAAAGGACCAGCGACAAGTAAAATCGTATAGATGCCTCGTTCAGCCAGTGCCAAAACAAACTCACTCGTCATTCATGTCCACCTTCTTTGGTTCGTTGTTTTAAAATCCACTCAATAAAGAATGGGTAATCAAGTACCAACCATCCACAAGTACAAAGAGCAATATTTTGAAAGGCAAGGAAATCATCACCGGCGGCAACATCATCATCCCCATCGACATGAGTATACTTGCGACAGCCATGTCAATGACGAGGAACGGCACAAAAATCATGAAACCCATTTGGAATGCGGTTTTCAATTCACTGATGGCAAATGCCGGAATCAACGTCGTCATCGGAATATCTTGCACAGATTCCGGTGGTTCAGCACCGGAATAGTCCATAAATAACGCCAAATCCTTTTGCCGCGTATGTTTCGCCATAAATTCTTTCATCGGGACACTAGCGTTCTCATATGCTTCGTCAAGTGTGATTTCTTCGGCAAAAAGCGGTTCAAGTGCTTCGTCATAAACTTCTTGGAAAGTCGGAGCCATAATGAAAAACGTCAAAAACAAAGCAATTCCGATCAACACTTGGTTTGGAGGCATTTGCTGCGTGGCAAGCGACGTTCGGACAAAGGACAAGACAATGACAATCCGTGTGAAACTCGTCATCAAGATCAAAATTCCCGGAGCTAACGAAAAAACCGTCAATAAAAGAATGAGTTTGACTGCTGTTGAAACATTTGTTGGATCCGAACTGGAAAAAATATCAATGAATTCATTCATTTTGATCTTCCTTGTTTTTCCCGATAATTGATTTCCGGTTTTTTTGCAGCTTATTCAGCTCCTGTTTGAATAGATGACGGAATTTTGTTTGTTCATCCTCTTCTCTTGATTGGCTTGGAAGAATCGTTGATAAAAAGTTGCTTACCGTTATTTCTCCAACTTCTTCTTCCATTGCCTGTAAAATCTCATCAATCAATTTTTCGTCCTTGATTTCCTGCAGTAGGGTGATATCATCCCCGACCCCTATCAAATATAAATGGTTCCCTAAACGGACGAGTTGGACCGATTTGTTTTGTCCTACCGCTATTCCTCCAATATTCTCCAAGTGTTTGATCCTGTTTCCCAACTTGTTTTTCCGCCGTAAAAAGTATAAAAAGGCGTATATCAAGCCAACTACCAAGAGAAGTGCTAATCCGACTTTGACAATTTCAACGAATAATGATCCGGTCTGTTCCTGTTCCAACAACTGCGTGTTCTCATTTTGTTCTTCTTGTATCTCCGGTTCTTCACAAAGTTCCGGATTCTCGATGCACTCATCAACGAAACCCGACTCAGCCAGTGATGGATGTGGAAGCCCGAAAAGGATAAAACAACTTGCCAAGAAAATGACGAAATTCTTGTATACTTTCATAGCCATTTTCTTAATTGAGGGCCTTCTCGATTGCTTCCAACACCCGATCTGCCTGGAAAGGCTTCACGATGAAATCTTTCGCCCCCGCCTGAATCGCATCGATCACCATCGCTTGCTGTCCCATGGCAGAACACATGATGACAACGGCATCCGGATCGATTTGTTTTATTTCTTTCAAAGCAGTGATTCCATCCATTTCAGGCATAGTGATATCCATCGTCACGAGATCAGGTTCCAATTCTTTATATTTTTCAACCGCTTCTCTTCCGTCTTGTGCTTCTCCGGCAATTTCATAACCATTTTTCGTAAGTATATCTTTAATCATCATCCGCATAAATGCTGCATCATCAACGATCAATATTTTCTTTGACATCCTGAGTTCCTCCTAAAAAGCGTTTATTTAAGTTTCATAATCCGGTCCGTTTGACTGATGATATCCGTCACCCGAACACCGAAATTTTCTTCGATGACAACGACTTCACCTTCAGCGATTAATTTCCCATTCACCAATATGTCTACAGGTTCACCTGCAAGCTTGTCCAATTCTACGATAGAGCCGTGGGTCAATTCCAAAATTTCTTTGATCGATTTTTTCGTTTTCCCCAATTCAACTGTGATTTTCAACGGGATATCGAGTAACATCCCTAAATTGCTCTTTTCCGTTTCGGAAAGTGGTGTCGGTTCGAATTCAGAAAAAGTCGCCTGCTCGACAACAGCGTCTCCTTTATGGGTGACCGTATGTCCAAGGTGCTGGACTTCATCTGAACCTCTTGACACCATCTGTTGCATCATTTCAGGCTCCTGATTATGTTGAATCACCTGTTCATCCTCCCGCTGTCCTTCCACCATGACAGTTTCCGGTTCTTCCACTGTCGCAGTCGTTGCAGCGACTTCTTCCGTCGCTTGCGTTTCTTCGACTGGTGCCGAATGCGCTTGACTTTTAAGAAGTTGTTCCACCATCTCTTTCGCAAAACTGATTGGCATGAGCTGTGTCATGTTCGAATCGATTAAATCTCCAACGATGAACCGGAAAAAAACTTTCACATACACGTCTTCATTGAAAAGATCAACTATATCCCTTTCCAATGAACCTTCGATGATGGAAGGTGGTGAAATGTCGATTTTTTTGTTGAATACAGTGGACATACTTGTCGCAGCTGTACCCATCATTTGATTCATCACTTCTTGGACGGCACTCAAATGGATTTCCGGCAACGATTCATCCGGATTGGTTCCGTCGCCGCCAAGCATAATATCTGCAATAATAGCGGCATCTGAAGCTTTGATGACCAAAACATTCCGACCAGTGAATCCTTTCGTATAATCGACTTGGATACTGACCGGTTGAAAAGTGAATTCATCAGCCAACTTTTCTCTTTCAATGATACTGACGGAAGGAGTCGTAATCTCCACTTTTTGGTTCAATAGCGTTGATAATGTCGTTGCGGAAGTCCCGAACGAAATATTTCCGATTTCTCCAATGGTGTCGATTTCAATATCGGTCAAATATTTTTGTTCTTCTGCCCCTCCTGAATCTTCAGTATCCGTATCAGAACTGATATTCAAAAGAGCATCGATTTCGTCTTGAGAAAGCTTATCATCATTCATGGGCGTTTACCCCCTTTTTAATTTCATTCAAAATTTGCACCGCCATTTTTTTCTTCGCTGTTCCAGGCTGGACGTGGAATTTCGGTTCACGATTGATCGTCATTAAAAGCGGATCGTCGATTTCTTGATTCAATACGATGACGTCATCTATTTTCAACTTCAAAAATTCATCTATCGTAATTTGTGTTTCTCCGAGAATGGCACGAACATCCACTTTTGCTGCTTGCAAATTTTTGCTGAGTTTTTTATATGCTTCTTCATCTCGTTCTTCTGCTGTATTGTCCATCCAATAATGGGCGGATAATTTGGGGATGATCGGTTCCAATAACGTATGGGGAATGCAGAGATTGATCATACCCGAAGTTTCCCCTATTTCGGCCGACATCGAAACGACGATGACCGTATCATTTGGGGCGACCATTTGGATGAATTGTGGATTTTCTTCAAATTCTTCTAAAACCGGATCCACGTCGACCAGGGAAGACCAAGCTTCTTTCAACGTGCCTGTCGCTTTTTCAAAAATTTGTCTCAATAATAATGTTTCAATTTCCGTCAAACTATCATCCTTGGAAAAGGATGTCCCCTTGCCGCCTAAAATCCGGTCAAGGAGCGCATAGGCCACATTCTGATTGATTTCCATCAACAAATTCCCTTTCAAAGGAGCCATGCTGTATATGTTTAAGACGGTCAATGATGCAATGGAACGGACGAACTCTTCATAAGGTACTTGGTCGACTGAAGTAACCGAAATATGTACATATGATCGCAATTGGGAAGAGAGAAAAGTGGTCAACATCCGCGCATAGTTTTCATGAATCCGCGCAATCGAACGGATTTGGTCTTTCGAAAAACGCAAGGCCCGTTTGAAATCATAGACACGGATCTTTTTTTCTTCTTCTTCCTTCTTCAATTCTTCTGCATCCATTTCCCCAGATGTGATCGCAGAAAGAAGCACATCTATTTCGCTTTGCGATAGGATTTCTTCCATCCTCTCACCCCCTGATCGAAAGCTCTATTGTAAAATTTTGTTGATTGTATACACATCTGTAATCGTACCTTCTGTCATCACTTCATTCAAGCGATCTTTAATGGCCGTCTCAAGTTCCGTCAAACCTTCTTTGAAATCTTCTTCATTCATGACCGCCAATTCCTTGATCAAGATGTTCACCAATTGAAAATCCCGTTTGCTAACTTCTTCATGTGCTTCCTTTCCATCTGTCACAATATGAAATTGGACCCGCACAAAGGTGCCGTCATTTAGGTCAGTCGTGATTTCCGGGGTCTCATAGGAATATTCCACGATTTCATCAATCGTCAATTCCCTGTCTCCATCATCCCGGTCCACATTCAAAACAATGATTAATAGAGTGATTGCGGCAATTAACAGAATAGCCATCGAAGTCATCGTAATTTTCACTAATCTACTCATCATCGTCACCTACTTGTTCATATACTCGTTGCAGGCCAATTTCTTTGTAAAACTGTTCCGCCAATTGAAGCACTTCTTCAAGTGAATTTTGGACGATCACTTTCTTTCCATTGACCAATGTTATCGTCGTATCCGGCATCGACTGGACCTGCTCAATCAAAAGTGCGTTTAAAGCAAAAACATCTCCATTCAATTTTCTCAATTCAATCATACAATTGGCGGGAGTGCCCGACGGTCAGTCAGCCACTCCCCTCCTCCTCATTACCGTTTTAGATTCACCAGTTCTTGTAAAATTTCATCCGACGTTGTGATGATTCGTGTATTCGCTTGGAACCCACGTTGAGCGGTGATCATTTCCGTGAATTCCTCCGCCAAGTCCACATTGGACATTTCCAGTGAGTTGGATACGATGCTAGTAGCAGAAACATCCAAATCAAGAACCGTAGCTGCTCCTGAACTAGGGGATTCAGTATATAAATTACCCCCTTCTTTATAGAGCCCAGAAGGATTTGCGAAGTCTATAATATTGATTCGTCCTGCTCTCTCCCGTTGGCCAGTTTCCACATCGACATATTCAACATAACCTTCTTGAGTAATGTTGAAGCTTTGGACATTGTCCAGAGGTAATCGTATTCGTGAATCATATGGGTTTATATCATTAGTAAGTAGATTTTCACCTACCAAATAATACCCATCAGAGTTGACAATGTATCCTTCATGATCCAGATAGAAGTTCCCGGCTCTCGTGTAATAAGTCCGTTCTCCATCTTGCACCGCAAAGAATCCATCACCTTGGATCGATAAATCGAGCGGGTTGTTCGTCGTTTGGCGGAACCCTTGTGTGTGTATATTGTCGATTGCCCCTAATTGGGAACCTAATCCGACTTGAGCCGGGTTCACTCCGCCTCGGGTTTCGGTTGGTGCTTGGGCTCCAGCTACCGTTTGACTGAGCATATCTTGGAAAACGACCCGTCCTTTTTTGAATCCCGGTGTGTTCACGTTGGCGATGTTGTTTGCAACAACATCCAATTTCGTTTGAAAGTTTTTCATTCCTGAAATACCAGCATACATTGATCGTAACATGTTCCATCTCTCCTTTTCTTGACATTTATCGATTTGAAATTTCTTCAGCTATTTCCATCGTTCCATAGCTGTAAAAGGCCTCCTCGTAAGGTCCAGCCTTATTCATCGATTAAAATCGTTCCATTGATGTTCGTGAAAATTCTGCTTCCTGCTTCCTCCCGATTCATTGCGGTCACGACCGTATTGTTTTTCGCGCTGACGAGCAATGTCGCATCATTCAGTACGACTAATGAATCGGTCACACCCTTTTGTTTTGCTTCTTGCACCTTTTCACCAATCTTTCGCCATAAGGCATCTGATATTTCTATATTCCTTTCCCGTATCCGCTCGGAAGCATGCTTGCTCACTTTCAGCTGTTGCTGTTCGGTCAGGATTTCATGAAAAGGGACTCCGGTTGTTTTCCTTTTGGGTGGTATGGATGTAGGAAACTGTAATGCCTGGTTCGGCACTTGATGAATCCGATGATCCATTTTCATCCACTTCCTTTTGAATGTTCAACTATTTTCCTTGTCGCGTACTTCCATAATCGCATCGGCGTACACTTTATCTCCATTATCCAATTCCAGAATCGCCCAACCGTCCTCCTGTGTCACAGCGACGACTTGACCAGTCACCAATTCTTTGATCCCGTCCTCACCAGTTTTCTCAAAAGATACGACTTTACCGATCATATGGCTGTATTGGATGACCGGTGAAATCAATTGGCTTTCGACAAGCATTTCGATTGATTTCGACATATTCATGATTTGTTCCAATGATGAAAGTTGCGTCATTTGAGCAACCATTTCCTGACTGTTCATCGGATCGGATGGATCTTGATGTTGCAATTGCGTCATCAGGATTTTCAGAAAACCATCTTTATCCAACTGCGGATTCGGTTCTCTTGTCGACGGCTGATTCCGCAAAAACAACGAAGAATCGATTGTATTCATCTTTCCACCTACACTTTCTCATTCATCAGCCATTCATCGAAGAATTCTGCAAAAGAAGCTTTTTCATCTTGTTGTTCCTGTTCTTTCGTAGGCCGATCTTTGTGATTGTCTTGTTCATTTTCACCCTCTTTTTGAGGTGTTTGTGGTTCTGACACTACCGTGTTGGCATCATGACGTTCGATGACGACTTGATGGGGAGCAAACATATGTCGCAATTGTTGCATGTTTCCTTCCAACATTTCCTTCGCTACAGTCGTTGTCACGAGAATTTTCACCATCATCTCACCGTTCATTTTCGTAAAACGGATGAGCATTTCACCAAGGTTTTCCGGTTTCAACGTAATCGCCAATTGTCCGCGTGGTTGAAAGAGTATGTGTTTATTCCCGTCGATCAACCTTTGGAACTGTTCCAACAGAACTTTATCCGATAACTGGGTCGATGTTGCATTCGGCAAATGGATGACAAATTGTTCCACTTGGGCAATCGGAATACTTACCGAAGCATTCAATGATTGATTTACCGATTTTTCCGTATGGAAGTTTGCGTTTAACGCACGTCCCAACCAACGGATAATATCATTTGTCGTCACTTTAGATTCCAACGGATAGATCTTTTTGGAATGGAAGTTTGATTTTTGTCCATATCGTTGGACTAATTCCTGCCATATCTTCCATACATCTTGCAACGGACGCTTCTTCGTTCCATAGATGTTTGCTTCATGCAATGATTGCTGGCTCAATCCATCTATATTCAACTCTTGCAAATGTTGGAGGAACATGCCATTTTGCGCATCCTTTCCACGGACGACTTGCTGATGCCACATTTCCAATAATTTCAGTAGTTTTGGTGCTACGACAGACAAATCTTTGGCGCTATCCACATCGAGAAGCAATTGTTCAACTTGGGTCAACAATTGATGGGTAATCTCTCCTCGGGTTATTTCCCTTTCGTGGAACATTACCCCGGTCGTTGGACTGGACGATGTTTCCGGATTCGATCTCGTCCGCTGTTTGGAATCTACAGACTCTTCAAGGACATAAGGTAGGAGTTCGGAAGTGACGTCGTGTCTCTCCATTTTCTTTTGCTTTGTACCCTCGGCATGTAAATTCTCGCCTCCGACAATCGCACCTTGGATTTGTTCAAGCGCCTCATGAAGCCATCGTAATTTTTCCTCGGATAAAGACTCTAAAAAAGCAAGTAAGTTTACTCCGGGATTCAAATCCGTCAGTTGTTCCATCAATTCCGGATCGGCCATCGGCATTTCCTCGAGTTTGTCCAGCAGGTCTTGGAGACTTTCGCTATCCAACAGGGAAAACTCACGTAGTATATCTTCCACTTGATTTCCAAACGACTCGCCGTCTACCGGATTAGTATCCAGGCTTGATTCATTCGTCTGATTCGACAGCGGCATTTGTTTATCCAGCAATTGATGGAAAGCCGATGTTTCCGCCTGAATGTCGGTTTTTTCACCAAAGCCAGTGCTCGTATCTGTCATCGGCATTTGGTTTGACAATAATAACCATGTCGCCTGCACGTGCTCTCACCTCCTTTCAAGGTGATTCATCACCTCAATTCATGAGCTGGGCGGCAATCGATGCGGCGATTTCTGCATCCATCGCTTCCAAAATGTCCCCACGTACATCGTTCGGAAGCTCACGCATAATGATGACCACTTCTTCTTCTGTCATGTTTTCGAGAATTTGTGCCGCTCCTTTTGCTTTCATTTCTTCAAACGTTTTTGCCATTTCTGACAAACTATCATTATCTGTTTCTTCGCCATCTTCTTCATCGGTCTCTTCAGCCTCGAAATTTGCGATGATTTCTTCTTGACTGGAAATTTCCTGTTCCAGATGGACGATTTCATCTTCCAATTCGTCTATTGTGAATTCCAATTGTTCGATTTCTTCATCCTTCATTTCCAATTCTTCTTCTAAGCGGGAAATCTCTTCTTCTATTGCGACTTCCTCCGGACTGGAAACGAAATTTGAAACAACAGGAAGTTCGCTGCCTTTTTCCCTTGTCCAATCCAATACGTTGAATCCGGCCAAACTCAAAATGACGAAAATGATGACAAGGACGATGGAAACAGGAATGACAATGGCGAACAAAAACCAAAGGATGGGATTCATTTTCTTTTTTTCTGTTTGCTTCGTATCTGCCATTTCACTCACCTGTTTTTATTGTTCAAAAATTGATTGATCGATATTTCATCCATAAACATGTTTTCCATCCGCGCCGTTTTTTCCGCTTCTTGCCGTTTCCGTTTTTCAATGATGGATTCGAATTTTTTCACTTCTATGTATGCGTCCGTCAATACTTCTTGTTTTTGTTCCATTTCGTTTCTGGCAAGTTGGTATTGGTTTTGCAAATGGATGATTTCTTGATTCAGTTTTTCGATATAGGATATCTGTTCCCTGATCCTTTCGATCGATGTTTGTTTCTGGATGAATTGATCGTAAGCGGCTTCTGCCTCTTCTTTCTTCTTCAAGGCATGATAGAGTTTGGTCGCCACTTCTTCAAAAATATCTCGGGAACTGATGTAGGCTTTTTGTGCCATTTTTTTTTCATTTTCCCTTACATTCAGCACTTTGGACAAAGATACAGTCTGTGACATTAGGACATTCCTCCATTAATTAATCGATCCATGAGTTCGATCGCTTCATCCAACGTTTTATATTCGTGGGTCCCTTGTTTCAAGAATTTTTGGATTTTCGGATAATAAGTGATCGCCTGATCGATTTCTTGGTTGGAGCCTTTTTTATAAGCGCCAATGTTAATCAGTTCACTGTTTTCTTCATATACCGCCAGTAATGATCGGATTTCTTGGGCCAAAGCGATATGTTCATCGCTCGCAACTTGATCCATGACCCGGCTGATTGATTTCAACACATTGATTGCCGGATATTGCCCTCGTTCGGCGAGTTTCCGGTCCATGACAAAGTGGCCATCCAATATTCCACGCACCGCATCGGCTATCGGTTCATTCATGTCATCTCCGTCAACCAACACAGTGTAAAAGGCTGTAATTGCTCCTTTGGAATTCGTCCCTGTCCTTTCCAATAATTTAGGCAATATGGAAAATACCGATGGGGTGTAGCCTTTCGTCGTCGGTGGCTCTCCGACGGCAAGTCCGATTTCCCTTTGCGCCATCGCCACCCTTGTGATGGAGTCCATCATCAGATTGACTTGAAAACCTAAATCCCGGAAATACTCACTGATGGCAGTTGCGGTATAAGCTCCTTTAATCCTCATCAAAGCTGGTTGATCCGAAGTGGCGACAACGACAATCGATTTTTTCAAACCATCCGAGCCGAGGTCTTTTTCAATGAATTCACGGACTTCTCTGCCACGTTCCCCTATTAAAGCGATAACGTTGATGTCCGCACTACTGTTTCGGGCGATCATTCCAAGCAAGGTGCTTTTTCCTACACCACTACCTGCGAACAATCCGACCCTTTGCCCTTTTCCCATCGTAAGCAAGGAATCGATCACTTTTACACCGACTTGGTATGCCTCATGGATGGGCGGACGTTCCAAGGGATTAGGCGGAGATTGTTCCGTCAAATAATTGGATAAACCCTTCGGTAACGGGGAACCGTCCAACGGATTGCCCAAGGAGTCGACAACCGAGCCGATCAACCCTCTACCGACTTTGATCGTCAATGGTTTCCCTGTTGATTCGACCAAACAACCAGGACCGATTTCCGTTACTTCACTGTAAGGCATGAGGATGATTTTTTCATTATTGAATCCTACGACTTCTGCCAGTATCGGTTCACGCTTTTTCGTTGCGGAATGGATGTAACAAACTTCACCGATATTCGCCTCCGGTCCTTGCGATTCAATCATGATTCCGACCACTCTGGAAACTTTTCCATACCGTTTATATGCATCGGCATTTTCGATTGCAAGAAGGTATTTTTCCAACATCATTGTTCTTGCTCCATTGTCAAATCTTTCAATACATTACGGATCGCTTCCAACTGTGTATCGACAGAAGCATCGATTTCCCCGAAAGGATGTTTGATGACACAGCTGTTCTCAGCCAATTCGTCATTGATGTAAAGCGACAGTTTCGTATCCGTTTCGAGCATCTTCTTCAATTCCGCTTTTTGTTCGAGGACGATTTCATAATTTGCCGGATGCAAATAGATGGAAACGACGGATTGGTCTTTGATTTCTTTTAAAGCCGTTTTAACAATATGGGTGAATTTGCTTGGTTCATCTTTCAGCTGTTGGTCCAAAATTTTTTCTGCCGTATGTATCGCTAGTTCAATGATTACATCTTCCGTCTGCTCCAACGTCTTTTGGTAGTCGACTTTCACAAGATCGACAATTCTATTCGCTTCATCCAACAACGATTTGTATTGTTCGAAACTGGCGCGTTTTCCGTCCTCGTAACCGGCTTGGAATCCTTCTTCCTTCGCTTGTTTAATCAAAACGTCTTTTTCTTGTTCCCACGCCGCTTTTTTTTGTTCGATTTCATTTTCGACTTGTTGCAACAAATTGTTTTTCTTTGCTTCAAGTTGCTGAAGCTCAAGTTTGGCTTGTTCAATCTTCGTCAACGTGTTCTGTAATGCTTGTTCTTCATTTCCCTTGGACGTTTGTACGCTTTTGACAGGAACCGGTTTGATTTTTATTTCCCTTCTCGGCAGATTGTTTCTTTTGATGATTTTAGACAATGATATCGTCACCTCCGCCACGGGCGATGACAATCTCACCGATTTCGTCCAAGCGACGGATGGTGGCGACAATCCGTTGTTGCGCCTCTTCCACATCACGCAGCCGTACCGGACCCATATATTCCATTTCTTCTTTGAATGTTTCCGCCATTCGAGTCGACATGTTGTTGAAAATGACTTCTTTCACTTCGTCGCTGGCAGCTTTAAGAGCAAGGCGAAGATCTTCGTTTTCCACTTCGCGAATGACACGTTGGATTGCCCGGTTGTCAAGAATGACAATATCTTCAAAGACGAACATCCGTTTCTTGATTTCATCCGCAAGTTCCGGATCTTGCGCCTCCAATGTATCGAGAATCGTACGCTCCGTACTCCGATCCACGCCATTCAGCACTTCCACTACAGCTTGGATTCCACCGGTTTGAGTGTAATCCTCCGTCAATGAAGCAGATAAATTGCTTTCAAGCACCCGCTCCACTTGGCTGATGATTTCCGGAGATGTCGAGTCCATCGTCGCAATTCTCCTCGCCACTTCCGCTTGCATCTCTTGTGGCAATTCGGACAAAATTTGCCCTGCCTGTTCCGGATCCAAATAGGAAAGTACTAAAGCGATCGTTTGCGGATGCTCATTTTGAATGAAATTGAGCACTTGCTGCGGGTCGGCTCTTCTTGCAAAATCAAAGGGCCTTACCTGTAAAGAGGAGGTAAGGCGATTGATGATGGATGCGGCTTCTTGTTTTCCAAAGGCTTTTTCGAGCACCGTTTTGGCATAGCCGATCCCGCCTTGGGTTATATAATCTTGAGCAACGACAATTTGGTGGAATTGTTCGATGATTTCTTCTTTCAGTTCAGCGTCCACTTTTTTTACGGATGAAATTTCCAGACTTAGCTTCTCGATTTCTTCTTCCGTCAAATGTTTATACACTTGGGCGGAAACATCTGGACCGAGCGATATCAATAGAATCGCTGCTTTCTGTTTTCCGGTCAATCTATTTTTCGGTCTAGCCATCAGTCATTTCCTCCTAATCTTCACCAATCCAACTTCTCAACAACTTGGCGAACTCTTCCGGTTTCTCTTGAGCCAATTTCTCCAATTGTTTGCGCCTGATCATTTCATCCGATTGTTCTTGTTCAGGCAAATCCGGTACTTCTTCCGTCGTGAAGTCTTGGACGGTCACCTCTTCAATCACATCTTCATCTTCCGTCCGGCGATTACGGATCAATAAGATGACGAGCAGGATGATTGCCGCAAGCAATACACCACCAACGATGTAAAGCCATGTAGGGATAGTGGACGTTTCTCCATCATCGGCAATCGGATGGCTTGAAAACTCTTGGAAAACAATGGAGAATTTTTCTTCGGCCTCCACTTCACCGTAAGTCTCGGTATCGATGGAAGTATTGAGGATTGACTCAAGTATGGACGCTATCCCATCCTCCACTGCACTTTGTTCTTGCAATGTCAAATACTCGACATCATCTCCATCCACACTTCTGACGTTATCCACGGCTACTTGAATGCCGAGATCGCGGATTTTATATGGACTCTCGACAATTTCCCTCCTAATCCGATTAAATTCATAATTGATCGTTTCTTTGTCGAATTCATAATCGCCGCTTTCACCAGTTGCGGCACCAGGATAGTTCGCTACATCTTCTTCACCGGTTCCTACCACACCGCCTTCTGGTGGGTTACCGCTGTATGACTCTTGGATCGTCTCCAAACTGACAGGGAGTCCTTCCACATTTTCGATATCCACCGGTTCAACGAGCTCTTCCACTCGATTTTCCTGTGTGAAATCGATGTCTGCGGTGACGGAAACGATGACGTTATCTTGTCCGATCATCGCACCGAGCATTTGCTGCAATCTGCGCTGTATGTCCCGTTCTACGTCCTTTTTTACCGTTTGTTGATATGTATGGGTGTTTTGTGAACTGTAATGGGATCCATTGTCCAAATCGAAATATTCAAAGTACTGGTTCATAATTCCAATATTTTCTTCTGGTAAATTAGGGACGGCTTTTGATACTAAATGATACAATGCCCGAATTTGATGTTCTTCAAACTGATATCCCGGTTCTGTTTGGAGCACAATTGCTGCAGATGCTTCCCCCATCTCATCTCCAACGAACACAGACTGTTCCGGCAAATTGATCATCACTTCCGCATTCTGGATTCCGTCGATTCCCGTGATCAAATTTGCCAATTCAGTTTGCATAGCATCCAGTTTCATCATATTGAATTCATTATCGGTGATTCCAAAAGACGCATTCTCACTGAAGAAAGAATAATCGATATTCCCACTGTCGGGGATTCCCTGACCAGCCAATTCGACGAGCAGTGCGTCGACTTGACTTTCCGGAACTTTGACCGTCGTCCCTCCATCACCGAGTTCATATGGGACACCTCTACTGTCCAATTCAGCTTTGATTTGACTTGTTTCTTGAATGGATAAATTTGAATATAACGGAACAAATCTTTCACTGGAAGTTAACAAAAAGATGGAGATGCCGATAATAAGGACAAGGCCACTTGCAGCGAGCCCCACATATATCATTTTTTGTTTTTTTGATTGTTCTTGCCAAAAAGCTTGAATCGATTCTTTCCATTTCAAATACTTATCCTTCATAAGATCCTCCATCAACTCGTATGAATCGAATGCTTTTTGTCGGATGAAAAAAAATCACACTTGCATCCTCATGATTTCATTGTAAGCATCGATCACTTTTTGCTGTATTTGCACAGTTGTCTCGAGTGTGATACTCGCTTTTTGTGCCGTTATCATCACGTTATGTAAATCTGTAGCTTGTCCACTAGCCAATTGATTCGTCATTCGATCAGACTCGATTTGCATATCGTTGACGTTGTTAATTGCATTTTTAAGTACATTGGCGAAACTCGCCTGTGCCTCAATCGGTTTTGTTTCAGAAACAGGAGTTCGTTCTGGTCGGATTTGTGGACTTGGGTTAAAATGGATATTCAATCTTTTTCACACCCTTTCGTCTGTTATTTGCCGATTTCGAGAGCTTTCATCAACATTCCTTTACTTGCGTTCAATGCAGTGACATTTGCTTCATAAGATCTTGTCGCACTCATCAAATCGACCATTTCTTTCAACGGGTCGACATTCGGCATACGTACATATCCCATGTCATCCGCATCGGGATGTTCCGGATTGTACACCATTCTGAAAGGCGCCCGATCCTCAGTAATGACAGACGCTCTCACATCTGACGTTTCAGATCGTTGATTCCTTTGGGCTTCCAAGTGGGAACGGAAACTGTTACCTTCACTTTGAAATGTGACCAATTTTCTCCGATACGGTTCCCATTCTCCATTTTCGTCTACACGTGCACGGGTGGTTTCACTGTTTGCGATATTTGAAGAAACGACATCCATGCGTAAACGCTGTGCCGTCAATCCACTTGCACTCGTATTAATGCTGGAAAAGATGGACATGATCATCTCCCTCCCCTAATGACCGTTTGCAAACTATTAAACTTCCCATTCAATCGATCGATAAGACTATGATAATAGATTTGGTTTTTTGCCAACTCCGTCATTTCTTTGTCGATGTCCACATTATTGCCATTATGGTTGTACACCGTGTTGTTTCGGGTCACCACATGATAACTTGATAAGTTGGAGTTGGAAAAAGGAATATGGCGGGCATCTGTACGCTTCGCTTCAAGCGATTGATTCATCGCCTCGTTCAAAGCTTGTTTAAATACGACATCTTTCGCCTTATAATCAGGGGTATCGACATTTGCAATATTGCTGGAAATCGCCCGATTTTTTGCCGCAGCATAATCAAGTGAGCGTTCCAAATTCGTGATAATATTACCAAATAAAGCCATAAAAGCATGACCTCCTGTTTAAAAAAGAAACCGAAACCACGGTCACATAATGACTTACACCTACGAATATTGTAAGTTAATTCAAAAATAAAGTCTATCTTTTTCGAGTTTTTCCGGCGTTTTTCACCAAAATGATGAAAAGATACTAGGTTTTTAGTTTAATTTTTAGCGATAATTTTTCCTATTATCAAAAAATGACTGGAAAAAAGTTTGATTTTTTATTTTTTCTATTGCTAGGAATTTTCTAGAAAATCGGTGGGATTTTGATATGGATTTAATACTGAAGACATAGATTTTTATGGTTATCAGGCATTTGCGATTAGGAATATTTACTTTCTCCAATGAGTTGATTTAAAAAAATAAAAATCCGAATAATCCATTCTTCATTCATTGTCATCCGGTCAAAGAGCACTTTTCGGCAGAGCCCCGTGTACGGAGCTCCACCATACGTGCTGATTCATTACAACAAAACCGGTGTTTAGCATGGATTGTTCGGACTTTTAAAATTTACGTTTCAAGTCCCAAACATAATATCCTTATCTTGAACGTAGTTTTTCAAGTTCAACAAGGAATTTGTCGTTCAGAACTTTGATATATGTTCCTTTCATTCCTAAAGAGCGGGACTCGATAACGCCGGCACTTTCCAATTTTCGTAAAGCGTTGACGATGACGGAACGGGTGATTCCGACACGGTCTGCAATTTTACTTGCAACGAGCAGTCCTTCACTTCCGTTCAATTCTTCAAAAATGTGGTCGATCGCTTCCAACTCACTGTAAGAGAGGGAACTGATCGCCATTTGGACAACCGCTTTGCTTCTGGCTTCCATTTCAATTTCTTCTGTTTTTTCTTGAAGGATTTCCATGCCGACGACAGTGGCTCCATATTCTGCAAGGAGAAGGTCATCTTCATTGAATTCTTCATCCACACGTCCAAGGACTAACGTACCTAGGCGTTCACCACCACCAAGGATAGGAACGATCGTTGTCAAACCATCTTTGAACAGATCTTTATTTTCCACTGGGAAAACAGTATGTGGACTGTTGATGTCTAAGTTTGCCGTTGTTTCATAGATATTGTACAAACCTTGGGTGTACTCTTCAGGGAACTGTCTTTCTTCCAACATCTTTTTCATACGTTCGTTCTCAATTTCTTGACTGATGGCAAAACCTAAAAGCTTACCTCTTCTGCTTACGATATAGACATTACCACCTATTACATCACGTAGAGTTGCTGACATTTCATTGAAATTCACTGATTTTCCTGCTGACTTTTGTAACATTGCATTGATTTTTCTTGCTCGATCTAGAAGTTTCATCAAAATTTCCTCCATTTACATTAAATTTTATAAGATAAATTGACTTAAGTCTTTATTCTTAACAATTCCACCTAGTTTTTCATCGACATAACCGGATGTGATTTCGACTGTTTCCATTGAAATGTCCGGTGCTTCGAACAACAAGTCTTCCAACAACTTCTCGAGTATTGTATGAAGCCTTCTCGCACCAATGTTATCTGTATCTTGGTTCACTTGGTACGCTACTTCCGCGATGCGTTCAATTGCATCTTCTTTGAAAACGATCTCGATGCCTTCCGTCTTCAACAAGGCTTCATATTGTTTCGTCAGAGCATTGGAAGGATCTGTCAAGATTTGTTTGAAATCTTCTATCGATAACTTTTCCAATTCCACCCGAATCGGAAATCTCCCTTGCAATTCAGGAATCAGATCCGACGGTTTCGACATATGGAATGCACCTGCGGCAATGAATAAAATATGATCGGTTTTCACAGGACCATGTTTCGTCATGACCGTCGAACCTTCGACGATCGGTAAAATATCACGCTGGACACCTTCACGGGAGACGTTCGCTTGGTCCTTTGCACCACCAGCAATTTTATCGATTTCATCGATGAAAATAATGCCGGATTGTTCGGCGCGCCTTGTTGCTTCTTGAGCAACCTCTTCCATATTGACCAGCTTTTCCGCTTCTTGTTGGGTTAGGATCTTTCTTGCCTCCCGGACGGGTACTTTCCGTCGTTTCTTTCTGGTGGGCATAAATTGGCTGAAAACATCCTGCATATCCATTCCCATTTGTTCTATACCTGAACCTTGCAGCAAGTCAAACATGGATGGCGGTGTTTCGGTTATTTCAATCGTGACGATTTTATCTTCCAATTCACCTAGTGCAAGCATCCGTTCCACACGTTGCCGCTTGTTCCTGATTTCCTCATTTCCTTCATCCGGTTCATTTTCCGACTGAAGCGTTTGATTCATGAACAACATTTCAAACGGGTTTTTCATCGGCGCTTGCTTCTTCGCTTGTGGAAGCAAAAGATCAACCAAGCGTTTATTCGCTTCCTTTTCAGCTGTTTTTTGCACTTTCGCCATTTTTTCTTCCCGAACCATCCGCACAGCCATCTCCACAAGGTCACGGACCATGGACTCGACATCCCGGCCGACATAACCGACCTCTGTGAATTTCGTCGCTTCGACTTTCACGAATGGCGCTTTCACCAATTTCGCCAACCTGCGGGCGATTTCCGTTTTACCGACACCGGTCGGACCGATCATCAAGATGTTTTTTGGAACGATTTCATCTTTGATATCTTCTTCCAACTTCATTCTGCGATATCGGTTTCTTAACGCCACCGCTACGGAACGTTTGGCCTTCCTTTGACCGACTACATATTTGTCCAACTGTTCAACGATTTCTCTCGGAGTGAGCTCCATCCCCATACTTTGGAAATACCTCCCACTTTTAATCGAGTACCTCTAATGTCAACTCGTCATTCGTATACACATCAATTCCCGCAGCAATTTCCAATGCGGTTTTCGCTATTTGTTCAGCAGATAAACTATTTGCATGTTTAACAAGAGCCCTGCCAGCGCTTAAGGCGTAATTTCCGCCTGAACCGATGGCAAGAATTCCGTCGTCCGGTTCAATCACTTCCCCTGTTCCGGAAACAAGGTACATACTTTCTTTATTCATGACGATCAACATCGCTTCCAATTTTCGAAGCACCCGATCGCTCCGCCATTCTTTTGCCAATTCGACAGCTGCACGGGTCAAATTCCCATTATAAGCATTCAAATTGTTCTCGAATTTTTCGAACAACGTGAACGCATCCGCCACCGAACCGGCAAAACCGGCCAATACCTGACCATTGTAAAGTTTCCGGACTTTTTTCGCATGCTGTTTCATAATCACCGCATTTCCTAAGGTGACTTGACCATCTCCGCACATCGCACAAGAACCATTATGTCTGATGGCAAAGATCGTCGTAGCATGCATGTCATTGGTCATCCCCATCACCTCACATCCGCTCGGAATCATTTCCATTTGCCCGTGGATGTGTTTTCATATACACATCCCGCAAATGTTCTTTCGTAACATGGGTATAGATTTGCGTGGAAGACAGACTTTCATGACCTAACAACTCCTGCACTGTACGCAGATCCGCTCCCTCATTCAACAGGTGGGTAGCAAATGTATGGCGAAGTTTATGTGGATGGAGATTGATTGTCAGAGCGGCTTTTTCCACCATTTTATCCAATACATGGCGGATTCCTCGGGTTGAAAGCGGTCCTCCCCTTGCATTGAGGAAAAGATGATCCGTCTTTTCTTTTGCTTTTTCCAGCAAAGAACGTCGGCCGTCATGGATGTATGTTTCCAATGCGATTTCCGCATATCGGCCGAAAGGAACATATCTTTCTTTTCTCCCTTTCCCTTTAACGAATACCGTTCCAAGAGAAAAGTCAATATCCTCAAGCTGTAGACTTTGACATTCACTGACCCGGATTCCCGTACCATAAAGAACTTCAATCAGCGCTTGATCCCTTTGACCTAATGGATCAGAGAGATCGTTCACTTCGAAAAGCTTCTCCAATTCGTCTTGATATAGGAATCCCGGTACGTTTTTTTCCGTCTTCGGCAAATAAATCCGGACGAATGGATTCGTAAATGCATCATCCTCCCTTTGCAAGTATTTGTAAAAACTTCTCAGGGATGAAATTTTTCGTGAGACGGTTTTCCTCGACAGTTTTTTCTTATATAGTTCCGTCAAATATAGCCGAGCGACTTGTTCATCTACTTGCGAAAGATTGGTGATCCCCTCACTTTTCAAAAAACGGAAAAAAGATTGGAGATCATCTTGGTAATATTCAATTGTGTACGGTGAAGCGTTTTTCTCGATTTGAAGATAGGTTACAAAGCCTCGACTTTCTTCAACAAATTCCTCCAAATCTTCACCCCTAATTTCATGAGTAAATGATATCATAGCTTATCTTCTAAATCAATTGATTTCCCAAAATTAAAACAAAATTCAGAATCGAGCTATTTTAACGCATGTCTAAATAAATTGAATTATTTTTCAGCTCTGACTTTTTGTATATACCCACCAATTGGTAATTATATTCTTTAAACATAACTCCGTCAATTGGAATATATTCAATTTTTCGGTAAAAATACAATTTAGTGAACATTTTGTGAAATAATTTAAATATATATGAGGATACGGTCGGAGGAATTGTTTGCAGTTTTTCCGTTGACTAGTATCTCATATTTTTGATAATTTACCAAATAAAACAATTGCAACAATTGAATTATTACCACTATTGCCAGTCTCTCCTAAGAATATTCACATTTTTGAAATTTCCCAAACGAAAAGACCAGCATTTCGATTTGCTGGTCTCAGTTTTGTTCTTCTTCCCGATAATCACAGTTTGTACATTGGACTTGGATGTTTTTCTTCACCTTTTTTTCTACGAGCAATGATTCACACTTCGGACAAGGACGGGCAATCGGTTTATCCCAAGACACGAAATCACACTCCGGATAACGATCGCATCCATAGAAGGTTCTCCGCTTTTTCGTCTTCCGTTCGACAACGGCTCCTTCTTTACACTTCGGACAATCGACGCCGATTTTTTTCAAGATTGGTTTCGTGTTCCGACACTCCGGAAAGTTCGAACACGCTAAAAACTTGCCGTATCTGCCCATTTTATAAACCATTTCATGTCCGCATTTCTCACAATCGATACCCGCAGGTTCATCTTTGATTTCTATTTTCTCCATTTCTTTTTCGGCATACTCCAAGCGCTTTTCGAAATCTTTATAGAAATCATCGATGACTTCAACCCAATCTGATTTTCCTTCTTCAATCGTGTCTAAATCTTTTTCCATTTTCGCTGTAAAATCAACATCGATGATTTCAGGAAAATATTCTTCCACAGCTTCACTGACGATCGTGCCGAGTTCTGTAGGGACGAAGCGTCTGTTTTCCAATGATACATATCCTCTACGCTGAATCGTATCCAATGTCGGTGCATAAGTGGACGGACGACCAATTCCCAATTCTTCCATCGCCCGGACTAGCCTTGCCTCCGTATACCTTGGCGGCGGTTGGGTGAAGTGCTGATTCGGATCGATCTTTTTCGCTGTTACTTTCATGCCTTCTTCCAACTCCGGAAGCAATTTTTCCTGGACAATATTATTTTTATTGTCATCTGTTCCTTCCACATAAACTTTCATGAAACCGTTGAATTTCACTTGCGATCCGGTCGCTCTGAATTCGACGTTGTTGTTCGTCAAATGCACCGTCACCGTATCCATGACGGCAGGTGCCATTTGACTGGCTACGAACCGTTCCCAAATCAATTTGTACAAACGGTACTGATCGTTTGTCAAAACATCTTTCAATGAGCGGGGATCACGAAGTACCGAAGTCGGGCGGATCGCTTCGTGGGCATCTTGAGCTCCTTGTTGGTTCGATGTCTTCCTGTCGAAGCCGACATATTTTTTTCCGTATTTTTCTTCGATGTATTTTCTTGCTTCATTTTTAGCGACATCGGAAATTCTAGTCGAGTCGGTTCGCATGTATGTGATGAGTCCGGTAATACCGCCTGCTTGTCGCCCTAAGTCGATTCCCTCATAAAGTTGTTGGGCGACCATCATCGTTTTTCTTGCCCGGAAATTCAGTTTTCTCGCAGCTTCTTGTTGCAACGATGACGTGATGAACGGTTTTGCCGGATTGCGTTTTCTCTCCCGTTTATTCACCTTTTCCACTAGAAAGTGGTCATCCGTCAATCGTTTTTGAATATTTTCCACATCAGCTTTCGTTTTCAACTCTTGCTTTTTGCCGTCTATTCCATAAAAAGAACCTTCGAAGCTGTCTTTATCTTTTTCAAATGTCGCTTCAATCGTCCAGTATTCTTCCGGTTTGAAGTTTTCGATTTCTTTTTCCCGATCGATGATCATTTTCAAAGCGACTGTTTGCACTCTTCCTGCACTCAAACCTTTTTTCACTTTTTTCCACAATAACGGACTGATATTATAACCGACTAGCCGGTCAAGGATTCTTCTTGCTTGTTGGGCATCCACCAGATCAAGATCGATGGCCCGCGGCTGTTTGAACGATTCTTTTACGGCATCTTTCGTGATCTCGTTGAAAACGACACGGCATTCAGATTCCTCATCGATATTCAAAATATGGGCCAAATGCCAGGCAATGGCTTCCCCTTCGCGATCCGGGTCGGCAGCGAGATAAACCTTTTTCGCTTTTTTCGCAGCTTTTCTAAGTTCTTTCAACACTTCGCCTTTTCCGCGGATCGTTATATATTTTGGTTTGTAATTATTTTCGACATCCACACCCATCTGACTTTTCGGCAAGTCACGGACATGCCCCATGGATGCTTTCACTTCATATTTTTTCCCCAGATAACGTTCGATTGTCTTTGCTTTTGCAGGGGATTCTACAATTACTAGGTAATCTGACATTTCATTTCCTCCTAAAATGAGGTTTAAAAATCAAATCTCCACTTATACTAATGACTTAAATGGTTTTTGTCAAACTTCTTAGCTGGGACGAACTCTAAACCAATCGAAATTCCAATACGTTTTCCTTGCGTGAACTACTGTTATTCCTTCTTTTCAATCAAAGCTCCCTTTACAACTCCGAGAAAAGTAAACGTGTTGATATCCTGTAATGTGAAATTCAACAGTGTGTACGCTTGTAATTTGTTCAATCTGACAGCATGTTATGTCGCTGATCTTCGTTCTGTGAAAGCCACTCGATACGAATATCGTCTGCATCTTGTGTCAATTTCGCTCCTTCTTGGATGAGCCGGTGACAACCTTTTGTTTGTGGAACAAGCGGTGAACCCGGTACGGCAAACACTTCCCTTCCTTGGTCGAGTGCCTGCTCGACAGTGATCATCGTACCGCTTTTCTCCATCGCTTCAATGACTAACGTGCCAAAAGAAAGACCGCTGATGATCCGATTCCGTTCGGGAAAATGGTATCTGGCCGGCTTCATAAATGGAGGATATTCGCTGATGACGAGACCAGTCGAGGCAATCTTCTTAAATAATGGAATATGCTCTTTTGGGTAAATATATTCAAACCCACCACCCAATACCGCAATCGTTTTACCTTGATGAGAAAGCGTGAGGGTATGGGCATAACCATCTACACCTCTTGCCATGCCGCTAACGATCAGCCAACCTTCTTGGATAAGCGGCGTGAGGATATGATCCATTTTCGGTTTTGCTTCGGAGGAAGGTTGTCGGGAACCGATGACACTCAATACTTTATTTTCTTGGAAAAGTGAAAGATCACCGAGACAATAGAGTACGAGGGGAGCATCTTCTATCGTTTTCAACACGGATGGATAAAAAGCGTCAATGATCGTCACGATTTTATATCGCTTGACGGTTTCTGAAAACTTTTTTCTCATGTCTTCATTATGGAGATAAGTGTATAAGCGGGTTGCTGTCTTAAATGGTATGGAAAACTGGAGATGCAATTTTTCCGGAGTTATTTCATAGATGGAAGCTAAGGTAGGATCGATCGCCAAGAAATGACGAATCGTTTTTCTACTGAGGATTTGTGACATGGACAAGTGAATCAGTCGGAGGCGTGCCACATCCATATCTCGTTCACATCCTTTCTAATATGGAAAAGGGGCCAAAAGTATGAACTTTCAGCCCCTACTCCTATTAATGGGTTTTACATTTTTCTGCCAAACCTTTTTCTTTCAGAACTTTGATCATCGTTTCACCCATGACAGCAGGAGTTTCAGCTACCGTAATTCCACATTCTTTCATGACACGGATTTTTTCTTCCGCAGTTCCTTCCCCACCAGAAATGATCGCCCCGGCATGACCCATGCGTTTTCCTGGAGGTGCGGTTGCACCACCGATGAAGCCGACGACAGGTTTCGTCATATTTTCTTTCACCCATCTCGCCGCTTCTTCTTCAGCGGTTCCACCGATTTCACCGATCATGATGACTGCTTCCGTTTCCGGATCTTCATTGAAAGCTTTCAACACATCGATGAAATTCGTTCCGTTCACCGGGTCACCACCGATTCCAACCGCTGTCGTTTGTCCATAACCGGCTTCCGACAATTGATGAACCGCCTCATAAGTCAACGTACCAGAGCGGGAAACGACACCGATATGGCCTTTTTTATGGATATACCCAGGCATGATGCCGATTTTACATTCTTCAGCAGTAATGACACCTGGACAGTTCGGGCCGATTAAACGGGTTTTCTTTCCTTCCATATAACGTTTCACTTTCACCATGTCCATCACTGGAATATGTTCGGTAATACAAATCACCAAATCCAATTCTGCATCGACTGCTTCCATGATGGCATCCGCAGCAAATGGAGCAGGAACGTAAATGACAGAGGCATTCGCGCCTGTCGCCTCAACCGCTTCTGCTACCGTATTGAAGACCGGAACTCCTTCGACTTCTGTCCCTCCCTTATTCGGGGAAGTGCCAGCGACAATTTTCGTTCCGTAATTCAGCATTTCTTTCGTATGGAATCTGGCCGTAGCACCAGTAATCCCTTGGACAAGCACTTTTGTATCTTTATCAACAAATACGCCCATTTGATCTCGTCAATCCTTTCTCCAAAAATCAAATTTTCAATTCTATTATTTTACTAAAGAAACGATTTTTTCCGCACCGTCTGCCATAGAATTGGCTGGTGTGATGTTCAAACCGGATTCATTCAAAATTTTCTTTCCTAACTCGACATTCGTCCCTTCCAAACGGACGACGAGCGGAATTTCAAGACCTACTTCTTTCGTCGCCGCAACGACTCCTTCAGCAATGACATCACACTTCATGATACCGCCGAAAATATTGACGAAAATCCCTTTTACATTCGGATCGGAAAGGATGATTTTAAATGCTTCCGTTACTTTTTCTTTCGTCGCTCCTCCACCGACATCGAGGAAGTTCGCCGGTTCGCCTCCGTAATACTTGATGATGTCCATCGTCGACATGGCTAGACCAGCACCGTTCACCATGCAGCCGATGTTCCCATCCAAGGCCACATAACTCAAATCATGTTTTGATGCTTCGATTTCCCTTTCATCTTCTTCATCCAAATCTCTCAATTCCACGATGTCCGGATGGCGATAGAGCGCATTATCGTCAAAGTTCAATTTCGCATCAAGTGCATACAATTTACCATCACCTGTTGTGACGAGTGGGTTGATTTCAGCAATGGAACAGTCCTTCGTCACGAAAGCATCATAGAGTGCCATCATGAAACGTACGGCCTCATTGATCAGCTCGTTAGGGATGTTCAAATTGAATGCCAATCTGCGTGCTTGGAACGGCAAGAGTCCAACAGCCGGATCGATGACTTCCTTGAAGATTTTTTCCGGAGTCTCTGCCGCCACTTCTTCAATTTCCGTTCCGCCTTCCTCAGACCCCATTAAGACGACTCGGGAAGTCGCCCGATCAAGGACGGCGCCTATGTAATATTCTTTTTGAATATCGCAACCTTCTTCAATGAGTAAACGCTTTACTTCTTTACCCTCCGGTCCGGTTTGATGCGTAACGAGCACTTTGCCGAGGATTTCTTCCGCATATGTACGAACCTCGTCCAAGCTCTTGGCTACTTTCACCCCTCCTGCTTTTCCACGACCGCCCGCGTGGATTTGCGCTTTTACAACGGTTACATCCGTGCCCAATTTTTTGGCCGCTTCAACCGCTTCGTCCACGGTGTATGCGACATGTCCCCTAGGCACTTTCACACCAAATTCACGTAGTAGTTCTTTTGCTTGATATTCGTGAATGTTCATCTTTAATCCTCCCATATACATAAATGCAATTCAATTGTATTAGATATCATTCTTTTTCACAAGGAATAAGATATTGCTAGATTATAAATTTTTTCGCAATTCACCTTCTATCGCTATAATTTTTATCCACTTCATAGATGAAAGCAAATATTTCCGCCACGACTTCATATAAATCCTCCGGTATATATTCATTCACATCCAGTTGTGCCAACAGTTCCACAAGCGATGGATCTTCAATGATCGGAATCTCGTGTTCTTCTGCCAATTTGATGATTTCTTCAGCTACATAACCTTTTCCTGACGCACTGACGAAAGGTGCAAAATCCTTTTCTTGATCATATCGGAGGGACACGGCTTTTTTCCGTTTTTCATTCATATTCGGTAATCCACCCTTTTCGTTTGGTCCAACTCGATTTCTTCTTTAGCCGGTTTGACGAGTTCTCTATCTTCCAATTTTTTGAATTGCAGCGACATGAAGCGGTAATCCAATGATTGTAAAGCAGATTTCAATTTGTCCTTTACATGCCGCACGACTTTCGGAAGCCCAGGTGTATTGTTGAAAATCGTAAGGGAGACGGCCCTCTGTTGGATATTGACATCAATCACCGTTTCTTTCAAACCTTCCAAGTCCAAATAGAAAAGGATACGGCAAAAATCCGGATTGATTTGGCCATGTTCATCTTTTTTCCCTTCGAATTCCAAGGAGAGGTCTTTAATGAGCCCGAGTCGTTCTGCAGGCAATTGAAGAGACACATGGACAAACGATTGGTTTTCCGCCACACTTTGTATTTGCAATCCTTGAATGAGTTGCAACGTCCTCGTAAGCGATTCACCACTTTTCACATTTCCTTCAGCTCCAAGTTGAAGAAGTAATCCTTTAATCGTGTCCGGTAATGCACTTCGTTCTTTGTTTGTCACTAATCTGTTTTCATAATTGATGCCGAGTAGTGGAATCGCCTGCCTCACATGTTCCATGAATTGTTGCTTCGGTGTGAGACTCAAAAAACGGCTGCTTTCATCCATCTTTGCGATGAATTTGAGTAATTGTGATAAATTCCCGCTATCAGCCAATGTTTCCAAACTTGAGAACAAAGTATTTAATTGTTGTCCATTGATAATTGCTGTTTCGAGTCGAGCAAGTTGTGGTCCGTTTAGAAAAGGTTGCAGATTTTTCACTAATGTTG
>CALKWU010000214.1 GCA_938004015.1 uncultured Oceanobacillus sp. | reverse complement strand
CCTTGTTTTTGGAGCAGGTTTTTCAAATAATGACGCATGAATTTCGAGTCATCGGCGATCAAAATCATGTCGACTTCTCCTCTCTCGTAGGTATTAAGTGACTAGGTCTATTTTCTCGTTTCTGAACAAAAACTAAAATCCCCCGCTATTCTCATTTTCATAGGAACGATGGGAAATGATTCCTATTCCTAATGTTGAGACGGAGGATTGTTCAGTCGAATTAAAAAAGTGGGACAATCAGGGTCTGTCCCTGTTTGTCCCACTTTGGGTCAGTTTGAAAAGGCCGGCTTCTTTGGCGGTTTGGAAGGCGATGTAGACGAATGGTCCGAGAATCAAACCGAGTACGCCGCCGAACACGTAACCGAAATACATGGAGAGAACCGTCGGCAACGCAGCAAGCCCGATGGAGTCCCCCAGCACTTTCGGTTCGATGATGCGTCGGAGGACGAGAAGAACGATCGTCAGCACGAATAACTGAATCGCTGTGAGAGTGCTGCCGAGGATAAGGGCGATGATCCCCCACGGCACTAAAATCAATGCCGGACCAACATACAATGGAATAATATCGACAATCCAAATAATGATCGACATGATCAGCGCCAAATCGGGTGAGATGAATCTCAAGCTGACGTAACATACGATAAATACACCGATACTTAAAATGAACTGGGCTTTCCAATAGCCAAGAAAAACTTTTCCCATCCGTCTTGTCACGACTTGCAGTTTTTCCGACAAATCGGAACGCAACCAGCTCCAGAACACTTTTTTCACTCGTGGCAATTCCAAGCTGAACAAAAACAATGAAATCAAGAAAAACAACGATACGAAAATGAGATTCGGAATCGCTGCGACGATGCTTTGCACCAACGAACCGATTCCAGTGATGATGGACGTCGTGATACTCAAGGCAGTCTGCATGAACTCAGAGGACAATGCCTCCAATTCTTCGATAATGACATCCGCCATCGGGAGGTCTTGTAAAAAGTCGTAAAAGCTTTCAATGTTCGTCTCGATGAATCGTTGAATTTCAATCGCATAGCGGGGAATTTGAAACGCCCAACTATAGAGAAAGTCAAAGATGACGACGACAGCGATGTAAATGATAACCCCACTGATGATTAAAAATGATAAAAAGGTGATCAATACAGGCAAAATCCTTTTTTGCCACTTGAATTTTTCCATGAGCAACCGGATGAACGGTTCAAAAATCAAAGCGGAAAGAAACGCCAGCAAGATCGGGAAAATCTGTGAAAAATAAAAATATGTAATCAGTATTCCAACGACCATCAGAATTCCGATAATAATCCGTTTCACGACGACATTCGAAAACCCCATTGAAAAGCAGCAACCTTTCAAATTAAAATGGAAATTTGAGATGAATGAAAAGATATTACTATTATAGCAGGTAAAACACCCAATGAGCTAAAATTTTTAACTGGGTCAAAACGGGACAGTCCCATTTTGTCCCACTGGGCTCGAACCGACCCACCCCTTGCCTTGGGACGAACAGAGACAGTCCCTCTTTGACCCATTCCCTTTTGTTTACAAATTTATGCACCTATGATATAACATAAATACAA
>CALKWU010000213.1 GCA_938004015.1 uncultured Oceanobacillus sp. | reverse complement strand
GCATTTCAAGTGACATTCCATGAGCCTTACATCCAATTGGCCGAAAAACTGAACGACATCGTTCCAGGAGACTTTCCGAAAAAAACTGCATTTTTCAATAGTGGCGCAGAAGCAGTGGAAAATGCCATTAAAATTGCCCGCAGATATACAGGACGGCCGGGAATCATTTCCTTTGAGAGGGCCTTTCACGGGAGAACGTGGTTGACGATGACATTGACAAGCAAAGTGAAAGGTTTTAAAAAAGGGTTCGGCCCAATGGCACCAGATGTTTATCGCCTGCCATACCCCTATCCATACCGGGACTCCCGGACAAAAGAAGATTTTCTGGAAGCTTTCACCAACCTCTTTCAAACAGTTGTCGATCCTTCCGATATCGCCGCCATCATCTTGGAACCGGTTCAAGGAGATGGTGGATTTGTCGTTCCTTCCAGCGATTTTATGGAAAGCGTCCGTGAGTTGTGTTCCAAACACGGTATTGTTTTCATTGCAGACGAAATCCAAACCGGCTTTGCACGGACAGGAAAATTTTTCGCTATGGAACATTTCGGCGTTGACCCGGACTTGACCGTTTTAGGAAAATCAATCGGTGCTGGGATTCCTTTATCTGCCGTCACCGGGAAAAAAGAAATGATGGATGCGCCAATGGAAAAAGAACTGGGAACGACACTAGGCGGCAATGCATTAGGCTGTGTGGCTGGATTGGAAGTCATCCGTATGATTGAAGGAGAAAAGTTGAATGAGCGGGCAAAAGAAATTGGAGAAATCATCCGTTCCACATTGGATTTTCCATCTGAACACATTGGCGAAATCCGTGGACTAGGTGCCATGATCGGGATTGAATTTGTAAAAGACAAACAAACGAAAGAACCTTACCCTGAGCTGGTGAAAGAAATCATCCGAAATTGCCATCAGCGTGGTGTCATTGTCATTACTGCCGGTATGCACGGGAACATCATCCGTTTGTTGCCGCCGCTGACCATCACCGATGAACAATTGAAAGAAGCGCTTAATGTGCTCGTTCAAGCAATTACCGAATCCGAACTAGTAGTGAGTGGCTAAGTTTTGAAACTCACTGTCGTAAATCTCGAAACAGCGCAACATCTTGAAATAACGATTGGTCTATCAGAGAATAATAGTATACGTCATCGCTCACATGGTAGAAAGGAATTTGGTCATTGAAAAAACTAGTTGAAGGAAGCAGAATCATCAAAACAGGTGTGGCTATCTTTCTCACGGCTTTGATTTGTGAATGGCTCGGCTGGCCGGCTGTATTTGCGGTCATTACCGCCATCGTCACAGTAGAGCCGACGATTTCCGACTCGATCAAGAAAGGGATGGTACGGTTTCCCGCTTCAGCAATCGGCTCTGCTTATGCGGTCACATTCATTTCTTTATTCGGCAATTCGCCGATCACCTACACCTTGGCGGCTGTATTGACGATCGCCACTTGTTATAAATTGAATCTCCACGCCGGATTGCTCGTGGCGACATTAACCTCCGTCGCTATGATTGAAGTCGTCCACGAACATTTTTTCATCGCTTTTTTAATCCGATTGGGGACGACGACCATCGGGTTGGCCGTTTCAACCGTTGTGAACATGTTCGTCTTACCACCGGATTACCGAGCGGAAATTTCCGAGCAAATGAAAAAGATAACGAAACAGTTCGCAAATGTATTGAACGGATTAACCGTGGAAGCAACGAAAGACATAACATCCAGTCAAACCGCATGTAAAGCAACTCTCGCAAAACTGGATAAGGAATTACAAACTCTTGATACGTTAGTTGGTTATGAAAAAAGTGACAGTAATTATCGCCGTCATCGAAGACATGCACAAGAGAAGTTACAACGTATTGAAAAACAAGCGGCTTTATTACGTAAAATGCATGGAGAACTGCATCAATTGGCGCAACATTCACATGACGGCTTGACGTGGACGGGTGAAGAAAAAGAAGTCATTCAAGCGATTGTCAGCGAACTTGCGGCATTATTCCTTAATCAACAACCATTTGACAAGCAAAAATATGAGGAAAACAAAAGCTTGATCACCCATTACATTTGGGGACGCATGGTGAAAAACAAACCGGACCAGCCGTCGGATTTACCTGCCAAATTCACTTTTTTCTATGAACTATTTTCTTTTCATCATTTAGCCGGAGAATTTTTTGAATTGGAACATTTCGAAGATAGGAGCAAGGAATTTGGGTAATAGTTCGCAATTTTTGTTTCTGTTACAGATATATCATTTCAGACGAAAATCCATCCTCTGTATCAGAAAACTACTAAGATGTTTGAAAGCTTATTCCGTATATTGATAAAATGTAAGTAAACATGTTTTTATTACATTTTGCTATCAAAGTGAGGTAATCAAGATGTCCAAAATCATTTTAAGTTCCGACAGCACTTCTGATTTAGGTGAACAGTTGAAAGAACGCTACAATGTGAACTATATGCCTTTGCACGTCCATTTAGGGGACAAGCTTTATCGGGACGGTGTCGATATCGATCCGGATTTCATTTATGAACAATTCGACAAGGAAAAAATATTACCAAAAACCGCAGCGCCAAACCCACAAGAATATGTCGACTACTTCAAGCAATGGACGGATGAAGGACATGAAGTGATTCATATCAGTATCGGTTCCGGATTATCATCCTCCCACCAAAACGCAAAACTTGCAGCAGAAGAATTGGGCAATGTCCATGTCATCGATTCAGGAAATTTGTCAACTGGAATGGGTCATCTCGTGATCGAAACAGCTGAGAGAATCGCTGAAGGGTTGCCGGCAAAACAAATTTATGAGGAAGTCCTGGAACTGAAATCTAAGGTCCATGCAAGTTTTGTCATCGACACCCTCACATATTTGCGTGAAGGAGGCAGATGTTCCGCCCTCACTGCTTTCAGTGCGAACTTGTTGAATATCAAACCGTGCATCAAAGTCGACAATACAGATGGCAATATGACGGTCGGGAAAAAATACCGGGGTTCTTTATCACGTGTCTTGAAACGCTATACGAAAGACCAGCTGAAAGACCGGCCGGATTTAAAGCTGGATCGCGTATTCATCACTCATTCCGGAACGTCTCAGGAAATTATCGATATTGTCAAGGACACAGTGGAAGAAGTGGCTGATTTTAAAGAGATCCTCATCACCCGAGCAGGTTGTACGATTTCATCCCATTGCGGGCCGAATACATTAGGTGTTTTGTTTATGACGGAATGATCCATTTTGTCACTATCCTACATGCGGCAGACCGATGTTGGTTTACCGCATGTATATTTTTTTTATCAGTCATTCGTCCCTCTTTTTCCCTTTATAGTCAAGAAAGATAACAACATCCCGAACGCCATAAAAACGCCAACACCGACAAAAACCCTCATTGGCGACACGACGATTATGCTTGGCAACAGTTGAATCATCCCATCCGGCTGCTCCAAAGGCTTCTCTTTCATCGCAGACCACCAGCTATCAACGGATGAAGGGGAAGTGGCAAAATATAACCAAACTAAAAACCCAAGAAAAATAAATAACCAAATGCCGAACAATCGATTCTTCACGTCACCATCATCACCTGTCCATTAATAGATATCTCAAACAAAAGGTTCCTGTTCATTGCACAATTCGATTATGAAAGGCATGATTGCAATCATGATGGTTAAAATGACAACAACAAAGATGATGTTTATACTGATGGGGATGTCGAAAAATACGGGAATGGGTATAACGAATAATGGAACCACCGCAAACCAACTTGTTTTTTTCCTGGATTCCGCCGACTCGTATTGCCTTTTGCCGCAATACGGGCATTTCAAATAAAAAATCCTCTTGACCGTTTGTCCCCAAGACCATGTTTTCCCGCAATTTTGGCAAGTCGGTATCGCCAATCACCTCCAAAACATAAACCCCTATCTTCTTATTTCAACAATTAACCGATAATTCCTTCTTTCCGAATGATGTTGTCATATCCGGACGTTTCAAATGAAAAAAATGGCGTCATCTATCGGCGCCATTGCTGAAATAATAAATTCGAACTTTCCTGTTGCAATTGTCCTCTGCCTTTTAAGCCAACTTTTTTCCCATTTGAAACAATAACCAATTCGATAAGTGAAGTTTCAATTCAGAATGCAAGTCTTTACCAATATCCGCTTTGAATAACTTTTTCGCATCCAAGATCGACACATCTTCTTTTTGTTCTTTCAAGCCATGATTCATCGTCTCGATCACATGAATTTCCAATGGACTATGAATATACTTCGACAAAGTTTCCAAGGCTCGATAATCTGCTTGGAAATCCTTCTTCCCAGTGATGGCAAGGACCGGACATGTGATTTTTTCATAATCTGCAACGATATCATACGTAAAATGCTCGCGGAACCACTTGCTGCTGACACGGACAAAGTTCATCCTCATCACGTCTCGATCACTGTTCAATATTTTTTCGAAAAACTTCTCATTCTTTTTTCTCAGCTTATCCGTCATTTTAAATTTATTAATCAGGAATCCTTTAAAACCTGTCAATTTCTCTAATTCGGAGTATGCTAACTCTTGTTGCATTTTTAAAGCACTGTCCAATGTTGTACCGGACCCTGCCAGCAAAACAAGACCAGATACCGGATTGCGGGCATTTAAAGCTGTCGCCAAAATTGTACCCTCACTATGGCCAAGCACGAACACTTTGTCCGCATTCACTTGCGGATGTTCACGTAAAAATTCCACTGCACGTTCCGCATCATCGACCAAATCCCACATCCCAGTTTCATAAGTTTTCCCTTCACTTGCGCCTACTCCTCGTTTGTCATACCTTAAGGTGACGAAACCTAGGGAAGTCATGTACTCGGCCAATTCCCGGTAAAGATTCAATGGCATTTTTCCTTTTTCATCATTTCCATCCCGATTCAAAGATCCCGTTCCCGGAAGAATGAGAACGGCAGGATACCCCACTTCTCCCCGTTCCATATCAGGAAACGTCAATGTCCCGGCTAATGTTACGTTCCCGGCAATTCGCACTTCCTCATTGTGTAATGCTTCCATCACTTTTTCTCCCTTCCATGAGATTCATTCGGAAAAAAAATCGTACTGACGGTATATACCTTCCGATCCATCGCTGGCTCATTATTCAAATAGGGCATCACTGCCTCCCTGATTTTTTTGAACATTTCCATAAACTCCTCATCACTCAAATGGATTTGCACTTGTCTATAGGACAAGTTATCTTCTAATGGATTGGCATGACTACTCGAAATATAATCATTGAACTGGGCGGACAAACTCATCAAAAACGTCAAAAAGTAATTCAGATGATCTTCCGGAGTCGCCTTTTCCAAATCCGCTTTTGTAAAGACATCCTGATTCGGTAAGGCATAAACCCTTTCCACTGCCCCCCTTACTTGGTTTTCTTCCACAACTTCAATGATTTCATGTTCCTGTAACATGTTTAAATGTCTATATAATGTCGGCGTTGCGACATCTGATAATTTCTGATTGATTTCTTGTGCCGTCAATCTTTCCGCCGTTAAAAAAGTTTGGATGATTCTCATTCGGACTGGATGAAGAATAATCTCCATTTTCTTTTTCATTCATTACCACCTAACTTTCCACATCACAATATTTATTTTTGCATTTTCTCATAATCCTCTTTAATAATCGACATCATGATTTCATCCGAATACTTTCCGTTATAATACAAGGATTGCCGCAAGACCCCTTCTTTCACAAATCCACACTTTTCATAAGCTCTAATCGCTCGAGGATTATGGCTATATACTTCCAGTTGCAAACGATTCAATTTCAAATCTTCAAACACATATGGCAATATCAGCTTGATTGCTTCCGTCCCATACCCTTTTCCAGTCACTTCCATATTGCTTAATGCAATCCTAAAACCGGCTTTACGATCATCTTCATTAATATCCATGATGGACAAATCACCAATCATCGTTTCATCCACTTTCAAGCAAATGGCAAAATCGAGTCGTGACGGATCGTCTTTTACTCTTGCGATGTAATCTTTGATCAAATCCAAAGTCAGTGTATGCTTTGTGCC